>JAUHXY010000105.1 GCA_030426785.1 bacterium | reverse complement strand
CGATCCTGATTTGGCGTTCGCGCAACCGTTTCATGGGTTTTGCGGTGGGGATCATCTCGGTGGTGGCCGTGGTCGCATTGGCACCCCAGGAGTACAAGGACCGCATCAGTTCGATCAAGAGTTACGAAGAGGACGGGTCGGCCATGGGCCGGCTACGGGCCTGGGCGGTGGCGCTGAGGATGATCGACGCTCACCCGATCACCGGGGTGGGATTCAACCGCTTCGCGATCAACCACGTGGCTTTCCAGCCGAACCCCACGGAGGCGGAACGTTCCGGGGAGAAGAAGGCTCTGGTGGCTCACAATAGCTACTTCCAGATCTGGGCGGAGGCCGGAACCCCCGCCTTCGCCATGTACATGTTGCTGATCTGGTTGACCTTCTGGGATGTATGGAAGGTCCGCAAACGAGCGAAACGCCTCTATCACGACAGTTGGATTTTGTCCTACTGTTCGATGTTCGAGGCGAGCTTGGCCACCTTCGTTCTGGGGAGTGTTTTCCTCAACCGGGCGGCCTTTGACCTGGTGTACCACCTCTTCGCCTTGGTGATCTGTTTTGGGATCATCGCGCGCCGCAGGATGGATCTCGACGAAAAAGAGTCCCATTCCATCAAGGCAGGGAAGGGCCCGATCGATGGTTTCCGAGCGGGGGATCCCACGGTCGCGGCGAGCGGGCCGGTGCGTCCGCGCTTCCGCCGCGTCGTGCTCGAGTCCTAACCCCAATCCCTAAGCCCACCACTCGGCATGCACCTCATTTTGCCTCCCATCACTACGTCCTGTTTTCTGCCAGGATCTCGGGGGGGGAGCCCCGTACCTGCGGAGCTGAGCGGAGCGAACTTGTGGGTCCTTTCGACGGGTTCCGGCGGTGTCCGACTTTCCTTGTCCTGCAGGCCCCAACGGGCAATCGTCGAGTTTAAGGGCTTGGGGTAAGTTCTCCATCCACGGCCATGTGCGGATTCACCGGTATCGTTCAACTCGCGGCGCATGAGAGCCCCGATGTCTCGCGGCTGTTGCGCATGACGCGGACCCTCGAACACCGCGGGCCCGATGATGAAGGGCACGTGGTGCTGGGCCCCATGGGACTCGGGTTTCGACGGCTCTCCATCATCGACCTAGCGGGGGGGCACCAGCCCATCGAGCACGGCGAGTTGCCGGTCGCGGTGGTCGGCAACGGCGAAATCTACAACTTCCGCGAGCTACGGGAAGGTTTGCAGGCCCGGGGCGCCCGATTCTCGTGCGGCTCGGACATCGAAACGATCCTGCACCTCTACTTGGAAAAGGGCGAACGCCTGGTGGAGGACCTGATCGGGATGTTCGCGTTCGCCATCATCGATCTTCGCGAAGCGGGTGCCCCGAAGCTGGTCCTCGGCCGGGATCGCCTTGGGATCAAGCCCCTCTATTGGGCGCAAACCGATCAAGACCTCGTCTTCGGTAGCGAGATCAAGGCCCTGCTGGCGGGCGGCCATCTGCCTCGGGAACTGCGGCCGACTTCTTTGGCCGACTACCTCGTGCAGGGGTATGTCACGGGGGAAGACGCCGCGTTTGCCGGCGTGCAACGTCTGCTACCTGGGCACACTTTGACCTGGACGCCGACTCAAGGTGTTCGAACACGGCGTTATTGGGACCTACCGGTCGACGCGTTGCGGGACGAAGCCGAAGACGCGGAGGTGCTCGAGTGGGTTGATCGAGTCGTGCGCGACCGCTTGGTGTCCGAGGTGCCCTTGGGGGCTTTCCTTTCGGGGGGCATCGACAGCAACGCCGTGGTCGACTCCATGGCGCGCACCCAGGGCAAAGCCCCGATCGTTTGCACCGTGGGTTTCCAAGAAAAGACCCACGACGAGGTGGACTTCGCCAAGATCACGGCCCAACGCCTGCAGGCGACGCACCACATCGAAACTCTGGACCCGGATCCTCAGTTGGCGGTCGATGTGCTGCCTTGGTTTTACGACGAGCCCTTGGCGGACACCTCCACTGTGCCGACCTATCTGGTATCCAAGATGGCCCGCCAGCACATGACGGTGGTGTTGTCGGGGGATGGGGGCGACGAGACCTTCGCGGGCTACCGGCGCTACGTGCACGATTGGGCGGAAAACCGGCTGCGTTCGCGATTGGGACGACCGGGTCAAGCACTGTTCCGAGCGCTGGGTGCGGTGTACCCCAAGCTCGATTGGGCCCCGCAATTCCTGCGGGGCAAGAGTTTCTTGACCAACGTGGGCAGCGACCCTGCCTTGGCGTTTTGGCACAGCGTCAGCTCCATGACCCGCGCTCAGGTCTGGGAGGTGCTATCTGGCGACGTGCGCAAGCAGCTCGGCGCCTACGACCCCTTTGACCGATTCGAAGAGATCTACCGCCGCCCGAACATCGACTGCCCCCTGTACCGCGCCCAATACGGAGACTTCCATACGAATCTGCCGGACAAGATCCTGCACAAGGTCGATCGCGCGTCGATGGCGGTTTCCCTGGAGGTGCGTGTCCCGTTGCTCGACCATCGTTTCGTAGGCCGGTTTGTGAACCTACCCGCAGCGGAAAAGGTGCGTGGGGCACGTGGCAAACATCGTCTGCGCGAGGCCCTGCGCTCGCGTTTGGATGAACGCATTCTCGATGGTCGCAAGAAAGGCTTCGACACGCCTATCGGGGCCTGGCTGCGAGGTCCCTTGCGCGGCACCATCACGGACGCGGTCGAAAACCTGCCCGAGGAGTGGTTCGATCGACCGGTCCTACGCCAACGCCTACGCGAGCACCTAGGCGGGGGACGCGACTACTCACAATTCCTTTGGAGCCTGATCGTCTTGGATCGCTGGCGGCTACGCCACGAGGTGAGCGGCCTGTCCCTCTCGTGAAACATACGATGCATCCTTCCCGACCGCCCATGCATGCGCTCTCCTTCGACGTGGAGGAGTACTTTCAGGTCGCCAACCTGCGCCCGTTTGTGGCCCGCGAAGATTGGGATCAGATCCCTTCTCGCTTGCTGTTGGCCATGGATCCGATCCTGGCGTTGCTGGACCGGCACGGCGTGCGGGCCACCATGTTCTTTTTGGGTTGGATCGCGGAGCGGCACCCGGAGCTGGTGCGCCGGTGCGTCGCGGCCGGTCATGAAGTCGCTAGCCACGGCTACGAGCACACGTTCGTCACCGATATGGACGAGGCGCAATTCGAGGCCGATCTAGCGCGCACGGAAGAGGCGCTCGTAGCGGCCGGTGCGCCGAAGCCGCTTGGGTTCCGTGCCTCTACCTTCACGATCACGCGCAAGACTTGGTGGGCGTTCGATGTCTTGGCGCGCCGGGGTTATGTTTACGACTCCAGCGTGCATCCGGTGCGCCATCCCACCTACGGCGTACCCGATTTCGATCCGAAGATTTCGGTCGTCGAAGCGCCTTCTGGGCTGGGGTCGGTGATCGAATTCCCCGTCGCGACGCTGCCGGGGTTGGGTCGCAATTGGCCCATTGGTGGGGGCGGCTACTTCCGCCTCCTTCCCGGCTGGTTTCATCGCCGTGCGATCAGCCGCCTGGAGCGCATGGGACGGCCCACCGCCACCTACCTACATCCTTGGGAATTCGATCCGGAGCAGCCGCGCTATCCCGCCAAAGCGAGCAGTCGCTTCCGCCACTATCTCAACCTGGACAAAACTTTGGAGCGCCTCGACCGCCTGCTGCAATTGGGCGGCTTCGGCACCATGCGGGAGGTCCTGGAAGCCCAGGGCTTTGCAGAGCGCTTCGAGGCAGCCAACCGCTAACTGGGGTTATTCCGTCTCCGGATCCGCAGCCACGCGGGTCCGCACGGCCTGCCCCATGGACCGGAAAGAACGGATGACGTCTTCGGCGTAGGCGTCTTGATTGGCGTACTGCAGCATCTCCTCCGTGACGATCTCGATCGTGTCGATATCGGTCTGCTGGTGGCGCAGTACGAGGGCGGTTAGGTAGGTACGACCCACCTCCAAGGGCGCTAACTCCACCGCGTGTTGATCGCGACGGTTCCAGAGCTGTGAAAGCACCCCGATCGCGTTGTTGAGTCCGCCGCTGCCTTCCATCAAGATCATTTGGGCTTGTAGGTAGGCGCTGCGGGGTGACTCGCCCACCAATTCCAGGAGGGAGTCGGCGCGTTTCAGGTGGAACAGGACGCGGGCCCGGGGTTCGCCTTCCAGAGCCAGCAAGGAGGCGAAACGGTAGTGAAGCTCCGGATCGTCAGCGATTTTGAGTAAGTCCTCGACGAGGTCACGGGTCTCATCGATGCGGCCTTGCGCGTAGAGGGCCTGGCTCAACCCGATCCATAGGTCCAGGTTGCCGGGATCCCCGACCAGTTCCGCTAAGCAGAATTCTTCCCCAATGATGGGGGAGACGTTGAGGAAGTGCTGCATCCACTGGCGACTCGAACCCGGGCGTATGTCGTCCAAAGACTTTCCTCCCAGCCGCTGACGCAGGGTCTCCAGGGTGCTGCGCGCTTCCTCCGAGGCGAGCAAAATGTTGCGCTCGTCCATGCTCAGTCGGAACTGTAGGCGATGGAGCGCAATGAGGGGATCGCTCGGGTATTGCTGAGCCAGGGCGGCCAGATGGGCGGAAATCTGCTCCTCCGAAAGGCGTTGGGGGGTAGGGATCGAAGCGCCGCCACTTTCTTGGAGCCACTGCAGAGTTTTTGGCAACCAGGGGTGCAGCCTGTGTTGCGAGGGATCGAGCAGAATGGAACTCATCCAATCGATCGCGTCGCGGTAGCGACCGATCTGAACCGACCACTCCGCTGCCATGCGCCGAACGAGGGGCGCGTCTTCCTCGGGGAATGCAGTCAGATAGCGCTTGAGGACGGCGATGGCCCCTTCGAGTTGGCCGTCGAGGGCGTTCTGGGCCGCTAACCCGAGGGCTTGTTCCCTAGCAGAGGTGTGTTTCTGCAAGGCCGGAACCTGAACGAGTCGCGCGCGCAGACCCAGCAAGTCGGGGTGCAGCGGTTCCTCGGGATGCAGGAGTTGAGTCGTGGCGATCCACTGATCCCACGTCGCCTTGTTGTTGGGGTAGGCCTGCGCACACGCTTCGGCCGCGGCTTCGGCTCGGTCCAAGAGGCCCATGCGACGTTGGGCTTCGACGGTGAGCCAATCGGTCCACTGGGAGACCTGACCTTGTTCACGCCAAGCGTCTAGGCGCGACAAGGCCCAAGGCTCCCACCCGTCGGTTTCCACGGCCAGTAGGAGGGCCACTGCGTCCCGGGGGTCGTGACGTTCGTCGCCCTGCCCCAGCAACAGTCCGGTCATTTGTCGAGTTCCGTGCTCGCCAAACGCACTGGAAACCGAAACCTTTTGATTGAGCAATGCGCGGGCGGCGGATTCCACAAGCTGCCAGCCCGGGTGAGCGGGCTCGCGGGCCAAGCCTTCTTCTGCCAGGGCTTTGGCCATTTGTATGCGCTCCTCCAGGATTGCCAAGGCCGCCGCTTGGAGGGGCGTCGGGACAAACTCTGTTTCGCGTAGCCGTTGCGTGGCTTCCGGGAGCGTCGGCCAGTTGCGGTGGCCGGCAGAAAGGATCACCATCCCGAGTTCTGGCTCTCCCCCTTGAAAGAAGGGGGCACAGCGCTCCAGATCGGACCAGGCACCCTCAGAATCTTGGGCAACCGCTTTGGCGATAGCGAGGCCGTACAGGACCTCGCGTGTCCGGCGGCCCTTACTACCGTCCAGATGCTCAAGGATGGGGCGGGCGGCCACAGCGTTTCCCCTCCGCAGCAGATCCAATGCCAAAGCACTGCGCCCACGCGGGTCCTTAGCTGGCCTGGCCAGCAAGGCGCGCACACCCGCCAAAATCGCAGGCTCATCCTGGGAGAGCAGCGCGGCGCGTACCTGCCATTGGTGCATGGCCTCGCCTACTTGCGGATCATCCAGCCAGATGCGTGCTTCTTCGATCGCTTCTCCGTAACGCTCCGCTAAAACCAATGCCCGTACGCGCATGGCGTGAATGGAGGGCGGATCGGGGTGTTCCGGGATGGGGCGCAGCACGGTCAACAGGCGGTCCCAATCCTCTTGTTGAAAGAGATAGTGCGCTACGCGCGTGCGACCTTCTCCGTAGGGATTCAAGCGAATCAACTCCACGCGTTCCTCGGCCGTGAAGCGGTCCCGGTCAAAGCGATCGAGAAAACGTTCCGCCGTCTCATCCGCTTCCATGGCACGCAGTCGGGTGAGCAGGGTTTGGGGACCTGCCGTCGTCGTGTCACGCCCCGCTAGCGTGGCTTCAATTTTTAGATCTAGAGCAGGGACTAGATTGGGGTAGCGATGGAGGAGCTGGTTGGCAGTATGCACAGCCCATCCGTAACGGCGTTCCTCGAGGTGACGTCGACCGATGCGCCAAGTGGTATAGGGGCCAATCTTTTGATTGTTGAGAGGCCGGCCCTGCTGGACGAGTCCTTGGTAGTAGAGTTCGAACGAAGCATTGAAGCCGGCGAAAGTCTGATTGCCCAGCGTTTGCCACATCTCCATCAGCTCGGGAGTGCGCTCGGGGGCCTTGTCCATGCCCTTGGTCCAAGATTCCTCGGCCACGAGTGGCAATGAGTTCGGGGAATCCGCCTGCGCTTTGGCCAAGTCGAAGTGATCCTCGGCCGTCAACTCACCGCGTTCGTCCACTACACCTTTGAGGTCTCGCCACTCCCGTGCTGGGTCGCCCAGCTCGCGCCATGCGCGTGCCTTGATGCGGTAAGCGATCTTGCGCGCATCCTCGATCGGCCCTTCGGACTTTGAGTTCAAAAAGCGCTCCGCGACCTGAACCGCGTTTTCATGTTGATTTGCGCGGGAGGCCAGGTACGCGAAGTAAAAGTCTGAGTACTGCGATTCTCTGGCGGTGAAGCTACGCAACGCGTTGGCGGCGCGTCCCAAAGCACCAAACTTTTCGGCCTCGAAGAGCACCCGGGCGGCTTCCAGGTAGAACTCTTTGGTGGCGCGGGCTTCCTGCCACGGCCACTTCGCCACGATGCGGCCGATGCGGTCGCGCTGCCCGAGTTCACCCATCGCGTCGATGAGCGCTAACAGATTGTCCGGGTCCCGCATGACCTCCGGGAAGACGCGGGAGGCGACGCCAAGATCGACGACCAAATCGGAGCGGCCTGCGGTGACGAGCAAGTCTTGCAAGGAGCTGAGCGCAGGCAGCGAAAGTTCTCGCTCTAATCCTTTGGCGTACGCTTCCCTGGCGGCGGCGTAGTGATCGCTGGCGAGGTCGCAGGCGTCGAGGATCCGGGATAGTTGCTCGGCGCGGGAGTCGGGGAAGTAAGACTTGAGGTTGCGCAGGTAGCGACTGCGGCGGGGATCACGGGAGTGTTGCGCGCAGAGTCGATCGATGGTGGGGCGTGCCGACTCCACGTCCGAAGCGACCATATGGACGCTGGCGCGAGCAAAGGCCTCTTGTTTCCAGGCGGCGGCACGCTGCGCCTCTAACTGTCCCCACAACAACAAGACGTCCGCGTTTTCGGCGTTGCGTGCGGCGAGCAGGTTGACGCGATGCAGCGCCTCGGCGTGTTGACCCTCTAGCGACTGCAACTGGATCGACTCCAGTTCGAGCTGCACGTCTTCGTCCACCGTCATCGCTTGCAAACGCTCGATGTCGGACCGGGCTTTGTCGAAGGACTCTTGGTCCCGATAGATCGACGCGCGCAGGCGTAAGATCTCTCCCGCCAATTCCGCGTCGGAGCGCGCTTGGGGATGTTTGAGCGCTTTGGTCAAAGACCGCAGGGCATCGCGCCGATCGTAGTGCTGCAGGCGTACCTGGCTTTGGACCCGCGCATAGATCTCCTGGGCGGAGTCGGGGCTGCCGAACAGGAACGAGCGGGCCAAAAACCCGAAGGCGCCGAGCAAGGCGACCAAGAGGAGGGGGGTCGTCCACTTCATAAGAGGCTCCCAGGGTACCCCCTGCCCTGGGGTCAGGCTACCGGACGGTGCTTCGGGGGGCTCAACCCGTCCGCTGCCGGGAATCTCCTGGGTCAAAGTCCTGATCCATCAACCCGTGTTTTCGCATCTTGTGGAACAGGGTCGTGCGGTTGATGCCCAATCGATCCGCCGCCTCCGACCGGTTGCCCCCCGTGCGCTGCAAGGCGTGCAACAGGATGGCGCGCTCGGGACCCATCATGGCCTGTTTGAGGGGTTGGATCTCCTGCAGGAGGGTCATGCCCCAATGCAGGCTCGCCTCCGGGCCGGCGCTTGGAAGCGCGTCCCCTCGCAGCTCCTCGGGCAAGTGCTCAGGCCCGATGGTCTCGCCGTCGCACAGCACGACGGCGCGCTCGATCACGTTCTCTAATTGACGGATGTTGCCGGGCCAGTCGTAGGCCGCGAGATGGGCCAGGGCGGCTGCGCCGAGGGCGAGCGAGCCGCGTTCGTACTCCTCGCGAAAGCGCTGGATGAATCCCGCGCAAAGGGCGGGTAAGTCCTGTTTGCGATCGCGCAAGGCCGGCAAGGTCAACGACACCACATTGAGGCGCCAGAACAGGTCTTCGCGAAACTCCCCCCGTTCGATGGCCGCTTCCAGGTCTTGGTTGCTGGCCGCGATGATGCGTACGTCGATCTCGCGCGAGCGGCTCTCGCCAACCCGTTCCAGGACCCGCTCTTGCAGGACGCGCAGCAGCTTGACCTGCAGATCCAGGGGAGCGCTTTGGATTTCATCCAAAAAGATCGTGCCACCTTGCGCGGCCTCGAAGCGTCCTGCTCGATCTTGGGTCGCCCCGGTGAAAGCCCCTTTGACGTGCCCAAAGAGCTCGCTCTCCAACAACGCGGGCGGCAGAGCGCCGCAGTGCACCACCTGAAAAGGCGCCTCGCGACGCGACGAACGATCGTGCAGCGCGCGCGCCAAGCGTGTTTTGCCGGTGCCGCTCTCCCCGAGCAAGAGCACGGTCGCACGGGTGTCGGCCACGGCTTCCGCGGTGGAAAGCAGCTCTTGGAACGCGGGATCGCAGGACGAGAACGTTCCGGTGTGCACGAAGTCCTCTAAGCGCTGGCGCAAGGCTCGGTTCTCTTGTCGCAGGGTGCGCGTTTCGAGGGCACGTCCAAAGGCGTGCAGGACTTCGGCCGGATCCGAGTCTGCCGCAAAGGCGCGCTCTTCGGTCATCCAACCCGCCCAGCCGTCTGGAGCCGCCCCGATCGCGAATACCACGGCGTCTGCGGGGGCTGGTCCCGTAGGGCCGGGGGAACTATCTGGCCCAATCAAAATGAGGTCCCAAGAACCCCTTTCCAGGGCCCGTGCGATGGGCTGGCCCGCCGGTAGCGTTACGCTGGGCAAGCCCAAGGCGGACAAGGCCGTCGCCCAGCGGGGCCCTTCCGCCCCCAGCACGCAGAGGGCGCGACAGTGTTGAAACGGTGAGTCTTGAGCGTTGCGCTGGGGCCAGGGGCGTTGCGCAAACGCGGCGGAAACGCCTTGTGGGTTGGTTTCGGGAGACTCCATTCCGGCTGCATCGACCGACCTGTTGCGGAATCTCAACAGAAGGGAGGATTGCCGGTGGAGACCGTCTCAGAGCGGGGCGCCTCCGTACGCTGCCGAAAAGGCTGGGGGGTGGTCGGTGGGGCCAGCGTCGGCAGCAGCCTCACGACCAAGCCGCTTTGGGAAGCCCTATGGGGCGTGGGGCAAGCGGGCTACGAACGCGCAGCGACTCTCCGAATCTTCGGACTGCAAGCCTTCCGGTTCCCAGCGCAGATCGCCGCCTTGACCCCGCAAGATGGCCCGCGCGGCTCCGAGGGCATTGGGCCCGATCGTGGGCAAGAGCTCTTTGAGTTGGTAGGGCACGAAGAGGCGTTCGGGGGAGCCACTCTGGAAAACGGTCAGGGGGCCGGGGGAAAACTCGACCGTCAGATACGCCCAAGCCTCTTCCCGGACGCAGGCGACGCGCACGGTTTGGGGGTGGCTGCCCGCGCACTGGGCCGCGACTTGCAAGACCGCATCCAAGGCTCCGATCAGCAGCCCCTTGTCGCTGCGCACGCGAACGTCATCCGACCCCTTAAACAGGAATCGGGGAGCGTCTTCGCCCAAGCCAGCCAAGCTGGCTAGCTGTTCTTGCACCAGGGTGCTCAGGGACAAATCTTGCTGGCCACGTCCCGGTGCGGCGGCCAAAAAGCCGAGGGTGCGGGTGAATTGGGTCAGGCGTGCTACGTCTTCGCGCAAAGCACCTAAAGCCGGAGATCCCGAGGGGCCGTGGGCTTCTTCGATCGCGAAGAGATCCAAGTGCAATCGCTGCGCCAAGTCGCTCAAGTCGGCGACCTGGTCGCGGTACCACGGGGGAGGTGCTTGTTCGACGCTGCAGGTCTGCGCGGCGAGGTCCTGGTGGGCGAAGTCAGTGGAGTCCTCCGCGGTTTGGGTTTCCGTGTGCCCTTCTCGTGGCGCGCTGGGCGGAGCGCCGAGGGCCGTCAAAAGGGCGGAGGCCAACGAGTCCTCATCCTGGCGGGGCCGAGAAGAGGGCGGCGCTTGGGGGCGCTCAGGGGGCGAGGAACGTAGGGCCTCGAGGGCGTGGGGCCGAACCGCGCGCCCTGGAGCGGCGTCTTCGTAGATGCTGCCCTCGTGCGGAAGCGGGTGGGGTCCAACGTCGTCGGGATCGCGACGGCGAGAGCGCGCGGCGCTTTGCCAGGGGCTGCGTACGGGCGCATCCTCTGCCGAGAAAGCATCGGAAGGGTGCGAGTCTTCCGGTGACTCCGGCAGGAACGATCCCGAAAGGATGGCTTGGATGGCACCCATTTCCCCATCGGAGAGATCCGGACCATCGGAGAATTCCCGGTCGGGATCGACCTCGGTCAAAGAGGCTCCCCATTCCTGGCGAGGGGCGGATGCGGCTCGCGGGGGGCGTTCTTCGGACTCGAAATCGCTCGGGGTGGGTGCACCGAATGCTTTCGGATTCGGAGGCGTGGAGGGGCTCGTGGGGGCCAGTGGAGCTTGGGCGGGACGGACGAGGCCGATTTCCGAACGAACCCCAGGTGCCTCCACTCCGAAGCGAGCCGCTCGGCGGGCTCCCGGCGGTTCGAACAGGTAGGCGACCTGGGCTAGCTGCAGCGGGCTGGGCCACCAGTGCACGTAGCTGGGGCCCATCAGGTCGCGCGCGAGGTGCGGCCCTGGTCCGCTGTGGATCAGGATCACCTCCCACCCGGTGTGGTTCTCCAGGAAAGCGCCCAAGCTCGGGACATGCTCCGCTTCGAGCTCGGAGGTGTGCAACACCAAGCGACCGCGCGGGGTGGGGGGCGGTGCCTCAGGAAGTGGGGTCGAGAGGTTGAGCCACTGCACGGCGGCGTGGCGCGGAGCGAGACCAGCGACCATGACCCGGACCAGGTCCATGGCGGGACCAGGTCCCAAGATCAGCGTCCAGGCGGGTTGTAGCTCATCCTGCGGAACCATGGAGGTACCATAGCTGGGGTCGCAAGATCCCATCAAAGGGAAAGCAAAGCGCTTGGTTTGGAAGTCGAATCCGGGACAATCCCCGGGCGTGGCTCGGCCACCAAGGCGTGGTCAGATTGCGCCGATAGAAGCTGGGGGCGCACCCCGCTCCGCACCCATGAATCCTGCTCTCGTTCACCCCACGACACCCGTTCCGAGCTTGTCGGTCGTGGCCCCCGTGTACAACGAGGAGGAGAGTCTGCCCTTCTTGATCGACGAGCTGCTCCTGGCCCTACGCGAGCATGGAGAGCCTTTCGAGCTGGTGTTCGTCAACGACCACTCCACCGATCGTTCCCTGGAGGTCCTGCTCGAACACCAACGGGTGCACCCCGAGATCGTGGTGGTGGAATTCCCGCGCAATTTTGGCCAAACCCCAGCTATGGCGGCGGGCTTCGAGGTCAGTCGAGGGGATGTGGTGGTCACCCTGGACGCCGACCTGCAAAACGACCCCGCCGACATCCCGCGCCTCGTCGAGCGCATCCGCGCCGGTTCCGACTTGGTGGTGGGCTGGCGCAAGCAGCGTGAGGATGGCTTCGTCCTGCGCCGACTGCCGTCCCTGATGGCCAATCGCCTGATCGCTTGGACGACCGGAGCACGCATCCACGACACGGGTTGCACCCTCAAAGCGTATCGGCGGGAATTGGTGAGCAATCTGCCTATCTACGCGGAGCAACACCGCTTCTTGCCGGCTTTGGCCGTGGCGAGCGGTGCGCGTATCGAAGAGCTGGTGGTCCATCACCGCGCCAGGCGTTTCGGACACAGCAAGTACGGCATCGGTCGCGCTTTCCGCGTCTTTTTGGATCTCTTCTCCATCAAGATGCTCGCGACGTTTTTGCGTAGCCCGCTGGGCTATTTCGCCTTGCTCTCGTTGCCGTTCGTCGGTTTGGCGTTGATGGTCGGCCTCTGGAAGGCCGTTGGCCCCGGGGAGAGTTCCGGGGCGTTTACTTGGTGGTTTGCGGTCGCCTTGTTCCTGCAGTCCGCCGCCTACTTTTTGCTGCTTGGGCTCCTGGCGGAGTTGGTCATCTCCATGAGTGGGCTGCACCACCGCCGGTCCTTCGACCCGCTGTTGGCTCAGCAACCCAAAGGAGGCTCGCGATGAGTTCTACGTCGCACCCGGGCCAACCACGCACCGCGGCCCAAGCGCACGGCGGGGCTTCCGGGCTCCCGGAAGATGCCGCGCCCGTCGCAGCCAGTGCGGGCTTTGAAGAAGATCGCGGCCAGCCAGAATCCACCCAACAGGGGATCCTTGCGGAACAAGCGCTGCCCGAGGGTCAGGCCGTATCCGAAGAAGGCATGCCGCAGGTCGATGTGACCTTGGTCGTGCCGGTGCAGAGCGATACCGCGGACGTGGATGCGGTCATTCGCGCGAATGGGGGCGCCTTGGAAGCCGAGGGTTTGACCTGGGAGGCCATCCTCGTGTTCGACGGGGTCCTGGGGCCGGCCTGGGACGTGGCCTTGACCCTCCAAGAAAACACCCACAACCAGGTGCGGACGATCGCGTTGCACCGTCGTTTCGGAGCGGCGGTGTGTCTCTCCAGTGCGTTCGAACACACCCGCGGTCGCATGATTTTGACCCTGCCCGACTACGTGCAGGTC
>JAUHXY010000104.1 GCA_030426785.1 bacterium | reverse complement strand
GAATCTCGTGATCGATCGCCCGAATCAGGTTTGGTGCACCGACATTACTTACATCCCGATGCGGAGAGGCTTTGCCTTTCTGACGGCGATCATGGATTGGCATTCACGGGCCGTGCTCGCTTGGAAGGTATCGAACACGCTTGACGTGAGCTTCTGCCTGGAAGCACTGCATGAGGCGCATCGCACCGCAGGCTGCTGGCCGGAGATCATGAACACCGATCAGGGATGCCAGTACACCGGGTCCGAGTGGATCGAAGCGCTCACCGCAGCTGGCATCAAGATCAGCATGGACGGGAAAGGCCGCTGGATGGACAACGTCTGCATCGAGCGGCTCTGGAGAAGCGTCAAGCAAGAAGAAATCTACCTGCGCGAGTATCAAACCATCCCAGAGCTCGAGCAAGGCGTCGCGCGCTGGATGCGCTTCTACAATCATCAGCGTCATCACCAGTCACTGAACTACCGTACACCCTGGGACGTGTGGAGCTCCGCTCCATCCCGCCAGGTCGCATGATCTGCCTGGGGGGAGGAACCACTCGGGCCTTCGGCCCTCGCGCTTCTTCCCCCCAGGCATCCAACCCCTTACCCTCTAACCAAAACCCAACCAAGTCCTGGTGCTCGAACGCTAGCCGGCATAACTAAAACACAGCGGCTCCTGGCAACGGCTGGGGGTCCACTTCACCTCCATACATTGATGGAATGCCGTGCGGTTATTTATTGCTACAACTGTTTGAGGTGCCCTGTGAACAATAAACCCAAGAAACAAGGAATGATGATGCAAATCGCAAAACCCGTAATGGCTTTGGGGTTGTTGATTCCCATCGCGCATGGACAGTCTTTTGAACCTGCGGACATCCCTGTAGGGCTTCGATCACATGCAGGTAGTGGCAACATCCGTAAGGCTCATCAAGTTGGCTCCATAACCTGTGATGCGCTGAAGGAAGTGCTCACGGTCACATGGCGATCAAGTGCTCTCGAAAATCAGGCCCCAGATTGGTCCCTGCAATGGGATCTAGATACAGGTGCGCTTGGAACTCATTTCGTCCAAACGGTCAATCAGGAATTTTCAGTGGGGTACTATCCAACTGCGGCGGCCGTTGTGGATGATTCGACAATCCTTGTTGGCGGTGTCGACAAAGCTGGCACAACCATACTTGAAAGTTGGTCTCTTGTATGGCCAAAGATGATGTCGGGGGTGTATACCGACCCCAACACAGGTCTCAGCCAAGTGCAACCAATGATGGTCACTGTCTCGACACGTAAGCGCCTGTATGACGACAGCGCCGTGGGCAAGACGTTTGTGCAGAACATTTGTGCTGTACGTAGACAGTCTGGCAAGCCTGTTGATTACATGGTGCAGTTTGGTGATTCCTCAGATGTTTACATCGGAGCAGTCCAGGGCGGAGCATTAAGCTTGCTTGGCAGTTCGCAAACATCGGCGGGAACTATAGGTACTGTCCCTGGGCTTGAAGGGGATAGCCAAACCGTGTTGATGGCAAGCCACTTCAGTGGATTGGGTTACGTTTACCAGCTGCTCAGACAGGACCCAAGTGGACGGCTGATGAACGATATTGAGGCCCCAAAAGTACTGCGGATCATCTTTGTGGATACTGACCTGGATGGAGTGATTGACAACTATCTGCAACCAACGCAACAGGAATGGGATGACCAAGGTTGGGCGGACTTAGATAACTACGTCAATTGGTGGCTCGATTAGGGATATTAATGTCAGGTGCGTCTTCCGTTCGCATAGTTTGTGGCATCTGGTATCCGTTACCCTTCCGCCAACAACCGCTCGAAGCCCGATTCAAACGCCGCGATGAGGGCGTCGACCTCGACCTCCGTCATGACGGTCGAGAGGGTGGCGGAGCAGGAGTAGATCAGGATCATGCCTTGCTCGAGCATGTGATCGAGCAGGCGGGCGACGCGGGCCGTTTCGGCGGGGGTGGCGTAGGCCTCGCGGTAGTTCATGGGGGGCGTGGGCTTCAAGTGCACCCGGAACATGGAGCCGCCGCCGGTGACGCACGCCGCGATGCCGGTGCGTGCGATGGCGGCCTCGATGCCGCGTATGGCCCGGTCGGCGAGGGCGTTTAGGCGTTCGACGGCAGGGCGGTCGAAATCGCGCATGGCGATCAGGCCGGCCAGCATGGTGACCGGGTTGGCGCTGAAGGTGCCGGAGTGAGGGAAGAGCACCTTGTCCGCCAAGGGGTTCATGACGTCCATCACGTCGGCGCGGCCTGCGATGGCGCCGACTGGGAACCCTCCGCCAACCATCTTGCCCATCGCGGTTAGATCCGGGCGCACCCCGTACCACTCTTGGGCGCCGCCGTAGTTGGAGCGGAAGGTGATGACTTCGTCGCACACGAGCAGGCTGCCGTCCTGTTCGGTCCAGCGGCGTAGGGCCGCGACGAACTCGGGCTCCGCGGGACGCAAACCCGCACGGTGGGGCATCAGGTCCACCAACACGCAGGCGATTTCGCCCTTGTGCTCGTCGAGGATCGCGAGGGCATGCTCGGGATCGTTGAAGGGAATCACGACCACGTCGGCGAGGGCGCTCGCGGGCGTTCCATAAGACACCGCCGTGCTGGTGGGGTGATCGACCGGGCCCCAAGTGTCGGGTTTCGCGGTTTGGCTGACCTCGGCGTAGTCGTACAAACCGTGGTAGGCGCCTTCGACCTTGGCGATCTTGGCACGACCGGTGAACGCACGGGCGGCTTTGAGCGCCGCCATGACCGCCTCGGTGCCGGAGTTCACGAAACGACACTTCTCGAAGGAGTCGCTGCGCTGGACGAGCAGTTCCGCGTACTCGACCTCCACCTCGGTCGCCAGCGTGAACGCCGTGCCCTTGGCGAGCTGCGCGGACACCGCCTCCACCATCGGAGGATACGCGTGCCCATGGATCAACGCCGCCATGTTGTTGGCGAAGTCGATGCGCTCGACGCCTTCGATGTCCGTCACGCGGCAGCCCTGGGCGTGCGCGGCGTAAATCGGGTGCGGCTTGCGCAACACCGTGTTGCGCGAGACGCCGCCGGGCATCAGTTTCAGGGCTTTGGCGTACAGTTCCGCACTCTTCGTGGTCGGGCGGGTTTCCATGGCGGGGAGGGTTGCCCTAAGCGGGCAGGAGGGGGGCGGCGGTGCGCTCTTGGACGTACTCGAAGGAGACGCCCGGACTCAATTCAACGAGCTGAAAGCCCTTGGGCGTCACGTCGATGACCGCGAGGTCGGTGTAGACGCGGCTGACCACGCCCACGCCGGTGAGGGGATAGGAACAGGACTCCACCAACTTCGGTTCCCCGTGTTTGGTGCAGTGCTGCGTGATGACGTAGATCGTCTTCACGCCCGCTACCAAGTCCATAGCGCCGCCGACCGCGGGGATCGCGTCTTCTTCGCCGGTGGACCAGTTCGCCAAATCGCCGTTTTGCGCCACTTGGAACGCACCCAACACGCACACGTCGATGTGTCCGCCGCGGATCATGGCGAAGCTGTCCGCGTGGTGAAAGAACGAGGCGCCGGGATTCAAGGTCACGCGGCGCTTGCCAGCGTTGATCAGTTCGGGCTCGCCGTCGTCCTCGGTGGGCGCGGGGCCCATGCCGAGCAGCCCGTTTTCGGTGTGGTAGATCAGCTCGCGGCCTTCCGGCACGAACTTCGCGACCAATTCCGGGATACCGATGCCCAGGTTGACGTAGGAGCCGTCGGGGATGTCTTGGGCGACGCGCTCAGCCATTTGCTCGCGGGTGCGTCCGACGGTGGTTTGCGAGGCGCTCATACGTAGCTCACTCCTTGTTTCACCAGCTCGGACTCGTGCTGCGGGGCTTTGATGTGCACCACGCGCTGGACGAAGATGCCGGGCGTGACGACGTGCTCGGGATCGATGCTGCCCACGGGGACGACCTCGGCGACTTGCACGATGGCCGTCTTAGCGGCCATGGCCATAATCGGTGCGAAGTTGCGCGCGGTTTTGTTGTAGATCAAATTGCCGTAGCGATCGGCCGCTTTGGCTTTGATCAAGGACACATCGCAGGGCAAGCCGTACTCCATGACGTAGTCGCGCCCGCCGAAGGTGCGGCGTTCCTTGCCCTCTTCCAACGGCGTGCCCACCGACGTCGCGGTGTAAAAGGCCGGAATGCCCGCGCCACCGGCGCGAATGCGTTCGGCCAAGGTGCCTTGGGGCACCAGCTCCAGTTCGATCTGGCCGGCGCGGTAGAGCTCGGTGAAGACCTCGGAATGCGCCGTGCGCGGGAACGAGCAGATCATCTTGGCCACGCGGCCAGCCTTGATCAGGGCGGCGAGGCCCACCTCACCGCTGCCCGTGTTGTTGTTGACGACGGTCAGGTCTTTCGCGCCTTGGTCGATGAGCGCGTGCACCAACTCGATGGGGCTGCCCGCATCGCCAAAGCCGCCGATCATGACGGTCGACCCGTCGGAAACGTCCTTCACCGCTTCGGCGGCGCTCGACCACACTTTGTTCATCATGAGGCGTATCGCCTGGTTTGGGTTCCCGGGGCGACGTGCGCCCCGGGCACCGGTGTTAGGCCATCTTGGTGGCCGGCGCTTTTTTGACGCGCGCGTAGTCGAACAACCCGGCTTCGTCGTAGATGACGCGATCGGCGTAACCGTCGAACCAGATGGCGTTCGGGTTGCGGGCCACGATGCAGACCTTGCCGCGGTCCTTGGCGTCCGCAGCGTTGCGCAAGATCTTGAAGATCACGACGCCGTTTTCCGTGCCCGGAATGCCGGCCAAGGGGCCGTTGGTGACCGCCGCCACTTCAGTTTTGCCTTTGTAGTGCGTGATCGAAAGACGCGCGTGGGTCTCCACGCCGGAAAGGCCTTTCTGCGACTCGTTCAACACCTGCCAAGCCCGTTCGATCGGCACGTTGAAGGCGTGGTGCGCGATGATGTCGCGACCGCAGAAGAAGTAGTGGTTGTTGGCGCCGACGCGCTTGATGGCGCGCTGCATGATGCGCAGGGCGTCGGGGTCGTCGTTGACGTTTTTGATGATCGGCGATTGGTTTTCGATCGCGATCCAGCCGCGGGCGGTCAGGCCGTCCATGGCCTTCTTGGTGGCGGGGTGCCACTTGAGGATGCCGGAAGCCTCCTCGATGTAGTTGCCGTCTGCGTCCTTGACCAGGAACTCGTCGGGGTGGTTGAAGTGGATCATCAAGCGCACGCCCACGTCCGGGTAGGTCTCGTGGAAGCGATCCATCATCTTCAGGAACGCGTCGTCGAAGCGCTGGGGGAAGAACGCCAACTCCTTGGTTCCGATGCGGATCGATTCGATGCCCGCTTCGGCCAAAGCGCCCAACCAAGCGGCGATCTTGCTGTTCGACAGCACCATCGGGTCGCCGCCCGACATCAGGATTTCGCGCAGCTTTTCGCGACCGGTCTCGGGGTGCAAGCCGGTGCTGGGATCCACCTCGCGGTTGTGCCGGTGCACGTACCCGATGACGTCGGGGATCTGCGCCAAGCCCTTCTTCGCGACCGTGCCGTCCTGGCGCTCGACCTCTTTGCGGCTGATCAGCTCTTCGCGGTAGCAGAAGCGGCAGTGGGCGGAACACGTGGAGACCACGTACATCAAGCCCATCTCGTACTTGTGCAGCAAGCCCTCGACCGGGCTGTAATCCATCTGGTAACCCGGATCTTCCGAGCCCATCAGGTTTTCCGTTTCGGAGGGCTGCGCCTTGACGATCGCTTGGATCGCACGGCTGTTCTTGGCGAGCTCGAAGTAGTGCCGCGTCAACTTGACGGGCATGCGCGTTTCGATGTCGCGCTCGGTGCCCTTGAGGGACTTGAGGGCGTTCAGCTCGTCCTGCGAGTAGAAATTAAGCACGTCCTTGGGTGCTTTCTCGTTCAGGAACGGGTTGAGTCCGTTGATGCTCTCGCGGTCGTATTTGGGGTTTTCGACGCTGTCGAGGAACGCCTTTTCACGAGCGGTGGGAACGTAGGATTCGGAGGGGCTCATGGTTGGGTGGCCTGATTCCGGTTCAGCCGGGGGCCGGAGGAGAGTGAGGGCGGCTCTCAGGCCGCGTGGAGGGGGTGAGCGGGGTCCGGGAGAAGCGCTTGACCGGGGCCGGAGGCCTGCGGGGAGCTTCACAGGGCTTAAGACTTTAACTTTCGTGCCCGGGGAGGGTCTCTGCGAGCCCTCTTTTTCCCGGATTGCCACGATTTTCGACAGGAAGGTCCCGAGGAGCGTGCCCGCCCCCCTAGTCCTGGGAGACCTACTCTTGGGGCGCCGGGGGAGCTTGGCCGTTGCCCTCGGTGCGGGGCGGGCCCGCGATCATCTTCAACAGGTTTTGCAGGGTCTGGACCGTGCCCGGGTCCCCATGCAGCACGTCGAATTCGATGCGCCAGTTGCAGGCGCTAAACTGGCAGCCGTCAAAGTGCGCCGGGGCGTTGGTGATCACCAGGGTGCAGCGGTCGAACTTGCAGTGCTTGAAGGCATTGCCGGCCAAGTGCAAGGTCTGCGAGGAGAATTGCAGTCCTTCGTGGAGGACCAATTGGAGTTGCTGTTGCTGTTGCATGGGCCGCGGATTGTAGGCGCCGACGCGGCCGGTGGGCCGAGCAATTCGGAGTTCGTGCACCTCGGGGCAGGCGGCGCGGGAAGAGGTTGGGCTGGGGGACACGCCCCCAGGATTAGACGCCTCAGTGCCCGCCAGCGCGACGCCGACCGAGGGCCCAGGCCCCAGGCCCTTTGACCAGCACGAGCACGCACAACACCAAGGTCGCGATCGGGAGCGCGATCGGCGGTTCGTCCGGCCAGGCGAAGGTCGCGGTGGGTTCAAAGCGCAGGTGGGTGGCGAGCGCTGCGATCATCGAGCCGATGCCCAAAAGAGCGCCGACCCGGCCCCGGAAGCCGAGCACCAAGAGCAAGCCCGCCAAAACCTCGAGGATCGGCGCGACCTGGGCGGTGAGCTCGGGCATGGGCATCTTGGCGCCCTCCAGGATGGGGCCCAGGGGAGCCTGACCGAAGAGGTGCATGGCGCCGATGAGGAGCAGGGGGAGGCCCGCGAGGATGCGGGCGATGCCTAGGGCTTGATGCATGCTGAGGGGTACGGAAGGGGGGTGGGGCCGTGACGCAGACCTACCAGCCTACGGCCTAGCCAAGCCCAAAGGGGCCGCCGACCGCCCCCGCTGAGCACATTGGGACTGGCCCGGAAACGTGTTGTTGGATCGTTGCAAGAGGTGCTTTCCCAAGAGCTTAGGGCCGAAATTTGTGTGGTGGGCCCCCCTCGCCCCGGCCCGATAAAACCGCCCACCCCCAACCTGTGCTGGGCGTGGAGGTTGTTGCAGGGGGGTCGGGGCCATCAACAACATTTTTCAGGGCCAGTTCCTTCGGGGGGTCAGCCGGGGACGGCGTGGGCCATCAGGTCCTGGAGGTCGCAAACCTCCAGCGCACGCTCGTGAGTGGAATCGAGCAGCACCGGGGGCGCCAAACCGGCTTGCCGCGCCTGCTCCCAGCGGGCCGCGCACAGGCACCACTGGTCCCCGGGCTTCAGCCCCGGGAAGCCGTACTCCGGCCAAGGGGTCGAAAGATCGTTGCCGACCCCTTTGGAGTACTCGAGGAAGTCGGCGCTCAATCGGACGCAGACGGTGTGCGAGCCTTGATCGGAATCGTCCGTGTGGCAGCAGCCGTCCCGAAAGTACCCCGTCATGGGGTCGTGGCTGCAGGGTTGGATGGGTCCGCCTAGGACGTTGCGCTGGGGAGGGCGACGGGCTTGGATCATGGAGGTACCTCGCGAACATTGTTTCCGCAACAAGCCTCTCCCGGGAAGGAATTCCGCGCCTTCCCTCGCGCGAAGCCTAGACCGGGGGCGCCAGCGCGTGCTCGGCAAAGCGCTGGACCTCTTCCCGGGGGGTCTCCGAGTTCCAGCCGAACCCGAGCAGCATGGCTTCCAGCGAATGGAGAATAGGCTCGGGGAGGGAGCGTTCGGAGAGGCGGAGCGAGTCCCGGCCCATGGGTCCGTGATACACCAGCGAGTAGCCAGCCATGAGGAACCACGCGCCTTGGTCCAATTGAGCCGCCCGGTCGGCGGGTGGATCCCAGCGGTCCAAGTGCCCCTTGCGGATGGCATGGGCGGCTTGCGTGCGGAAGACGTGGCTCAAACGTTGCAGTTCTTCGCGCACGGCCAGAGCGCGCGCTTCGTTCGCGCTTTCCCAGACAGCGCGGGTCGAAGCGAGTTCTTCCGCCGCGAACAGGCCGGGGAATTCGTGTGCGAACAAAAAGTTGCGCAACATGCCGACCACCATTTTTCCCATGCAATCCAATTGCGGATCCGCAAAGGCCGCTTCAAAACGCTCTCGTCGTTGCAGCGTGGATTGCGCCACGAGTCCAAGGATCAGATCCTCTTTGCTGTCGAAGTGCGTGTAGAACGTTCCGACGGAAATGCGCGCTGCTTTGGCGATGTCCGCAATGCGAATCTGCGGCGCGCTTTGTTCAGCTAAGATCGCCTGCGCGCAATCCAAAATGGTGCGCTCCCGGTCTTGCAGGCTGGAGGAAAGGGGTTGGACTTCCATCAGGTGATGCGCGCTGCAACGAGCCCGTGTCGGACGGGCCGTGTTGGGCCGTAGCCCGAAACCACCCAAAGGTGCGAGCTGGGTGCGATGGGCGCGGCAGGCGCAGGGGTTGGCAGGTAAGGGATAGAATCGAGGAGGTAGGGTAGGAAACGACCTGTTTTTCGCAAATGTGTATACCGGTCAGCGAAGCGATTCTTGAGGAGTATTCTCAGGACGGACATTGGCAGGTTGGCAGTTCGCCATAAGGTGGAAGTCCAGTTGTGATACACGCACAGGTTTTGAACGACGTTCATTGGGTGACAACCACAAGTCGTCTGCGCGACTCACAAACTCCTTCCCCCCAACTTTTCGATCGAGCAACACACCGCACTCATGGATTTCAGCGCTCGCACGGCCTCCGTTTCTTCGGCCCTTCCAGGCCGAAGAAGCGGGTTTTTCAACGATTCCCTAGTTCACGTTAGCGCTCGTTATGCGCTGCCAAAGGGCCTCGTGCGTACATCGACTTGCGTGGAAGCGGGCCACTTGGCTCATCGAAACGAGTCCATCGGTGGGGCGCGCACCAGGATTCACCAAACTGCGAATCCAGGCGCGGCACAAAAAGCAAAGATTTGTGGTCACATCTCGCGGTTGGAATTCGGGCTCGCTCCAGGAGGCGCAGCTACGTGCGCGAGCGAGGGGAGGTCGGGTCATGTCGCCTTCTGATCGTCCGAGCCCGGGGACCCCACGCGTCCCCAAGTTTTCCAGAGACGATGTCGGTTGCCGGTCCTCCTCGATTCCTCAAACGCATGCGGACGCGCAAGGAGGGGGCAAAGCCTCGCCCAGCGACCTTCTTCCCGCAACCGAAGCACAAGCCCTACGCTTTTGGTCGACCGGCGTTCCCGTCATGAGGTTGGCGCGGCTTGTGCACCGTTGTGCGTTGGAGCAAGCCGCTTGGATCGATCGCACGTTCTTGACGGCACGTGCCGCTGCGATCTTGAGTCGCGAGGCGATGTTGGCGGGCGGTTTGCGTGCGTTCCTCATGGAAAACGGTTTGCAGCCGCGCGACTTGTTGTTGGGGCCGAGCGAAACGGCCTGGCAACGTTTGACTCCGTGGGTGTGCGAAGCGATCCAAGACATTCACTTGGAGAACGAAGAGGCGTGGGCTGCCTTGGTTTCTAAGACGGACGCTCATCCCCTGTTGACGCCGTTTGCCAAGTCGGGCGCGCAAGAGCGCACCCGTCGCGCGGGTCCGCCGGGGTGGCTTTTGCGCGCGAACTCACACGGGTATTTGGTGCACTTGCTGGCGCTCCGGAGGGATCAAACGCTGGCGGCGACGGTGCGCTTCCATCGCTTGCCGCGCTGGACGCGCCAAGCCGTACAAGCCGTGCTGTGGGAAGGCCGCAGTGTCGAAGCATGCTTGCGGATCGGATTCGGCCCTCACGAGCGTTTGTTGCGAGAGGTCCGGCGTGGTCTAGACGCACTTTTGCAGGTGGGTGATTTGTGGCCGACGGATCCGCGGCCGGACACGACAGCCGAAGGAGGTTTTCATGCAACCTCCTGACCATGGGAACTCCCACGAATCCCGATCTTCCGCCGGTTGGGCGCGCCGCTACCGCTTGCGGGAGGCTTCCCCTTTAGGCGCATGGGATCCTCACGAGGAACAGCAGGGCCTAACATCCGTCGATACCGGGGTGAACCGCTGGTGGAGCGTTTGGGTCACGGCGCAGGGGGGCGATCGGCCGGCTTCGATGCCTTGGCGCTCCCCGCGGTTCACGCGGCACGTGCGCAACCATCTGCCGGCCACACTGCGTCACGGAATCGCCCGGTGGTGGACCGACGTGGCCGCGGAAGTTTTGCGCCGATCGTGCGCGACCTGGCAGCCGGAGTTGCTGTTGCCCGAATTGGAGCGCGTCGAGTGCTGCGGTCCACCCCAGCATCGGGCGGAGCGGCTCGCGCGCCGCGGCCAGCGCTTGCGCAAGCTGCTCGACCATGAATGGCCAAGTTGGTCGCAGTCGCTGGAAGAGGCGGATTTGCTGTACGGCGTTCCTGGCGCAGGCGCCTGGGAGCTCGCTTGGCGGGCGAGTCGTTGCGCTTTGGAATGGGTTCCGAGCGAGGCGCGGGCCGCGTTGTGCGCCTACGTTCTGGCGTTGATGCCGCCAACCGAGGATGCGCCGACCGCATGGGTTCCGACCCCTGCTCTCCGTCCGGGGTTGGGCCTGTGCACTGCTACCGCCATCGCTTGGATCGAAGCCCACCGCGGCCGCTGGACCGATGCCCTACAAGCTCTGCGCACCAGCGGCCAGGCTTGGCAGGAGGAATTGACCCCCTGCGTGCTGGTTTGGTGGCTCGCCAGCATGGCAGGCGATACACAAGCCGCGTGCGAAGCGGCGCTGATTCTCGAAAGCCTCGTGTGGCCTGCGGATCCTCGCTGGCAAGCTTGGCTCGACGTGGGGGCCTCCTGGAAGTTAACCGCTGCGGCCCGAGTGGAGGTGCCGACCAGCCTACGTGCCCGTCAACTCCATGGTGCTTTCTTCGTGGCCGAACGCGAAACCGCTACGAGGGACTAGGTACCACCTGTTCGCCTTCGCTGGCGGTGCGGCGACCGTACGCTGCGCTGAGTTGGGCGGTGATGGGACCCGGCTGGCCGGTGCCGATCGTGCGACCGTCGATCGAGGTCACCGCCGCTAGCTCGCCCATGGTGCCCGTGCAAAAGACTTCGTCGGCGCGGTATAGCTCGGCCTGGGACAGATCCCGCTCGTTGTGCAAGAGACCTTCGCTCTGGCAAATCTCGAGCACGGTGGCGCGCGTGATGCCTTCGGGGCAAGCGACCGTGCGCGAGGTTTCCACCACCGGTTCGCCTTGTGCGTTTCGGCGCACCAAAAAAACGTGGGTGGCGTTGGTTTCCGCTACGAAGCCGCGCGTGTCGAGCATGAGCGCGTCGTCGGCGCCGGCCGCGTTGGCTTCCACTTTGGCCAAGATCGAGGGCAAAAGGTTGTTGTGATGAATTTTGGGGTCCAAACAATCCGCCGAGAATCGCCGCAAAGAACTGGAAGCGAGCCGTAGCCCCGACTTGGCATACACCGGCGCTTTGTACTCCGCCAGCACGATCAAAGTGGGGCCCTGAGTGTTCAAGCGTGGATCCATCCCCGAGGTGATCTTGAGGCCGCGCGACAGGGTCAAGCGAATGTGAACGCCGTCGTCCATGCCGTTGGCTTCCAAAGTGGCGCGCACGGCGGCGCGCAGTTCGTCGTGGCTTGGGATCGAGGCAAACGCCATCGCGAGTGCGGAGTGCCGCAGGCGGTCGAGGTGCTCCTGCAGCTTGAAGATGCGGCCGCGGTACAGGCGCAATCCTTCCCAGCAACCGTCGCCCCCCTGGACGAGGGAGTCGAACACGCTCACCTTGGCTTCTTCGCGGGGGTAAAGCCGCCCGTCGATGAATACCTGAATGTGGGCGTTGCGTTCATCAAAGCTTTGCAGCATGGCGTTTAGGGTTTGGGTTCGAGGGGCAGTGCGTGGGGGCGCAAGCGCTCGTACAAAGCCTCGCACTCTTGGGCTAAGCCCTCAAAAGCGGGTGGTACTTCGGTCGAGCTCGGCCGGTAGGGGTGGAAGCTCGTCGAGCGCTCGACGTTCGCGTACCACGCGGGGGCCCACGCGCCATCGGTCGCGCGGCGACCCGGCGGCCAAGTGAGCATGGCGGGGTCGAAGGGAAGGCCGAGGCGCTCGCAGAGTTGCCGCAGGATGGATTCGGGGTTCTGCAGTAGGGTGGCGGAGTCGAGGACCGGGGGTGGGGGGCCCGTTTGACAACACTGCTCGAACAGTTCGACTTGTTGCGGCCAGCCTGTATCGGCTAAGCGAGCGTCGGGCAAGACCTGCACCAAAGAACGCAGCATGGCGCGCGGCTCGCGGATCAAGAACGCATGCTGCAAGGACTGCATCCACTCGCGGCCCATGGAAGGCAGCAGGTGGTGGGCCATGTGCTTTTGGTAAAAGACCGCGGGAGCCTGGCCGGACTCGGTTTCCAGGAAAGGTGAGGGCGACGAGGTGAGCGCGTTCGCCACAACTTCCCAATCGCACTCGTGTTGCTCCATGACGACTTGGGCCATGGGGTGTTCGCGCCCCGTATGGCGCAGGTAATGCGCATAGAAGGGTTCGTCGCAGACGACGGTATCCGGGCGGTTTTCAAACGATCGCATCAACGCGGTCGAAACGTTGCGCGGACCCGACCACATGGCGATTCGTAAAGTCATGGCAAAGGCTAGGTTGGGTTCCGTTGGAAACGGGCCCTTTTACAAACTAGCTGGGAAATTGTCGCAATGAAAGCGGCTACGAAAACGTAGAGCAGGTAACGCGGCGCAAGTCGTGTTTCCCCTTGGGCTCAACCCCCGTGCCCCGCGATCAGCCCCTTACCTATTTTTCTCTCCGATGCCCTCTTGGATCTCCACACCCCTTTTTGGTGCTACCTTTCCTCGCCCGCTGTCCCTAGGGAATTCCCTTT
>JAUHXY010000103.1 GCA_030426785.1 bacterium | reverse complement strand
AAAAGGGTCGACTTGCCCACGTTCGGCAAGCCCACGATGCCACAAGAAACGGCCATAGCAGGAAAACGGTTGGGGGTGTTCGGAGGTTAGGAGCCCAAGTAGACGACCGCGTCGATCTCCACGTCGACAAACTTGGGCAAAGCCGCCACGGCCACGCAAGCGCGCGCTGGCGGAGTGGGGCTATCAAAAAACTCGCCGTAGATTTCGTTGACGGCGGCGAAGTCGTGCATGTCGCGCAGGAAAACCTGGCATTTGACCACCTGTGCGAGGCTCGCTCCGGCCGCGACGATCACCGCTTGCAGGTTGTTCAGCACCTGGCGGGCTTGGACGCGCACGTCCCCTTCCCCCACCAACTCCATGGTGGTCGGATCGAGGGCGATCTGCCCGGAGCAGTAGAGCCAGTCGCCGGCCACGATGGCTTGGCTGTAGGGGCCGATCGCGCGGGGGGCTTGATCGGTGGATACGGGACGCAACATGGAGGATCGAATCAGTCGTCAGCGCGCAGGGCGGCGAGCACCGCCGGAGGCACAAAGGCGCTCACGTCGCCGCCCATCTGCGCGATTTGGCGCACCAGGGTACTCGAAATGTGGGCGTGTTCGGGAGCCGAGAGCAGCAGAACCGTTTCCACTTCCGGCAGCATGGCCCGATTGGTCAAGGCCATCTGGCGCTCATAGTCCAGGTCCGCGGCCGTGCGCACGCCCCGCAGGATCGCGGTGGCACCCAACTTGCGGCAGCCTTCGACCAAGAGGCCTTCCATCCACTGCACCTCCAACCCCGGCAGGTGCTGCGTGCAGGCCTCGATCATGGCGAGGCGTGTTTCCGGATCGAAGAGATGAGCCTTGGAGTGGTGTTTGGCCACCGTCACCACCACCCGCGGGAACAAGCGCATGGCGCGCTCGCACAGGTCGAGGTGCCCGAGGGTAAATGGGTCAAACGTGCCCGGAAAGATGGCCAGCGGCGCAGTTTTCATGGGGGCATGGTAGCAAGGCGCCCGGGGGGAAGAAGGCGAGGGCAGGGCGGGAACGACTTTTTGGGCTGCCCGAGTCCTGAGGATTCGCGCCATCCGTCCCCAGTCGGACCTTGCGGGCACCTGGCGATCCGCTGGCCCTGCTATCCTCGCCTGAGGACGCCAATTGGTCGCTGCGTGTCTGCAAGGTCCCTGACACGGGCACCCTTCGCCGGTTGGCGCGTAAGGCATCCATCCTCAAGATTTCGGGAGTTGGGTGCCACCTCAGGAGAGCGCGACGGGTCTCCTGGTCGTGCCCAGGGATCATCCTGCCCCCCCGACCCGCCCGTGGCTCCTGCTCGCATCAGGACTCGCGGCTGCGTACCTCGTGGTCGCTGGGTGCGCTCGGTTGGGATGGTCCCCGGTGCGTCCTTGGGTGGTCGCTTCGTTGTTCGCAGCCACTGCGGCGGGTCTTGCCTGGCGGATGGGCCGCAGGGCTCGGCGCGGTGACCACCGCCCATTGGCAGGAGGCGGGGGCCAAGGAGCCCAGAAACGGAAGGTCGCGAATGCGTGGCTGATCGGGGGCCTGGCCTTGCTCGTGGTCCACATGGGCCGTGCCCAGGGGACCGCCACCCAACACCGTGAGGCGACCAGCGCTTTCGGCACGGCGGCGCGCGCTTCCCCTTGGCCTGCAGCCCGTACCGAAGGACCCTATGCTTTGTGGCGCTTGGAGGGGCAAAGCTTGCCCCTGCGCACCCCGGCCGGATGGTTGTTGCCCGGTGATTGGTTGCGTTGGCCGGCGGAGGTGCGCTTGGACCGCTGGGCCGCTCGACCAGGGCAAAGCGCGCAGGCCTACCGCATGGTCGCCGATACGGGGCCGCTCTGGGTGCAGCGTGGTTCCCACCAGGCTGGGGCTCGATCGGGAGGCTGGACGGCGCTCCGTCGACAGGCTGCGCAACGACTGATGCGCTTGGAGAGCGAGGCAACGGCTGGGTTGCCGCGCGCACTATTATTGGGCTGGGACGCGGTCGACTCTCAGACCAAGGAGCACTTCACGCGCACGGGCACGCGGCACCTGCTGGCCCTCTCAGGCTTGCACGTGGGCATCCTTTGGTGGTTGGTTTTGCAACCTTTGGTGCGCTGGGGAACCCTCTGGCTTCCACCCCGCCGGCGACGCATCGGACGGGCCTTGTTGGCATGGTTTGGGTTCCTGGCGTTGGCACCCTTCCTGGGCGGAGGGACCCCGGCCGTGCGCGCGTGTTTGGCCTACGCTTTGTTGGCCTGGGCCCGTTGTTTGCCTCCCGGAGGTGGGGCTCCGGCGGGATCGGGGCGACGCGGCGACGCGCTCAGTCTGTGGGCGTTTGCCCTCGGGCTCGAACAACTCTTGGATCCGCACGCGCTGGCGAGTCTGTCGCTGCAATTGAGCTACACCGCGACCTTGGGACTCATTCTGTGGGCGCGCAAGCCCCGCTCTCCCGTGGAGCTCGACTCCCGCGCAATCCGCGACGGTCAAGATCCAATCCCGAAGCTTGGCGCGCCCCTTTGGGTGCTGCTCTTGCAACCCTTGCGCACGGGTTGGTCGGCTTCCTGGGTTGCGAGTCTGAGCACTCTCCCTTGGATCGCTTGGCACTTTGGCGAATGGAGCCCCATCGGTCCGCTCGTGACGCTGCTCCTGCTGCCCATCGTGGTGCTCGCGATCGCTGCAGGCGTTCTGTGGATCGTCTTCGCAGAGCTGTTGCCGGTCGAACTCGCCCGGTGGCCTTTTGTTGCTTTGGTGCGCATGGTGCGCTGGAGCGATGCAGGGCCCGCGACCCCCTGGCTGCTTCCCGAACGACCCCTGTGGTGGCTGCTGGCCGTGAGTGCTGGGTGGCTCGTGTTCTGCACGAGCCGCAGCACGAAGTGGCGCGCTCGATCGGCCCGTTGGGCCTTGGCCTGTTCGGCTTGGGGCCTGTTCCCTTGGAGTCTGCCGCCCCCGCGTGCTTGGATCGGCGTGGCCGACGTGGGTCACGGTACCGCCGTCTTGATGCGGTTTCCCTGTGGGCGCACCGTGTTGTACGACGGTGGTTCGCGCGATCGTCGTGGGGTCGCCCAACGCGTGTTGCGACCTTGGTTGCGCGCCGAAGAACCCGGTGACCTGCACATCGCGCTCTCGCACGACCATCGCGATCATGCGGGCGCACTCGCTTGGATGGCAGAGCGCGTGGGGATCGAGGTCTGGATCGGCGCCGTCCCGCGCGCGGGGCTTCCTCCCCACGCCGGCCCTCACCTCGACGTGCGCACGGGCCGGGCGTGGGCGCCCGCTTGCCCGTGGAATCGTTGCCGGGTGCAACTCCTGCGGGGTGCGGAAGGCGAAGGCAACGAAGGTTCCCGCAACCTGTTGGTGGAATGCGACGGGCAGCGCGTGCTGTTGTGCGGCGATGCGGAGGCGCAAGGATTGTGGCCCCTCATCGAGCCCTTGCGGGACAGCGCTCCGCTCCTGGCCCTGCTGGCACCGCACCACGGTTCCCGCCAGCCCCATTGGCAAGCGTTGCTTGCCGCAACTCACCCCCAAGAGCTTTGGTTCAGCGCTTCCGAACGCTCCCCGCTCGCCGAACGGCAGCGTGCGCTTTCGCGCAATGCCCCTTCCGAGTTCCCGCGAGTGCGCTGGACAGCGCAGGACGGGGGCTGGATTCGAGCCTTTACACAACCCCACCCCGAGCCCCGCGAAAATCCCGTTACTCTGGACCGTGCGGGTCCCTAGCGCAGAGGTGGCGGCCGATCGAATGGGTTGCCACGTCCCCCACGAGCGCTTCCAGCCTCCCCCCCACGACGGCCTCCCACCCAGGCAAACCTATGCGTCTAAGCCGAATCGTCAACCCTCTCGCCAGTATCGCCCTCGCTTGGTGTTTCAGCGGAACGGCGCTAGCCACTTCGCAAGGGGTCGAAGGAGCGCCCGCAGTTTCCGCCTCGGAGAACGGGGCGCCCATCGCAAGTCACGCCCAAGAACAGGCTCGATCCGATTGGAGCCAACTGCGCCGACGCGTGCTGCGCTTGCACAACGGGGCGGTGGTGCGCGACTTGACGCGCTACGATCAAGACCAATGGTGGATCGGTCCGCGCAGTCGCGCTCAAGCTTTGCCCGCTCACTTGGTGACGAGCGCGCTCGAGGAAAAGGCCCTTCTGAAAGAACACGCCCGTCGGAGCAAAGCCCAGCCCCATGCGAGCGCTGCGCTGGCCGCTTGGGGCTTCGAGGTGGGCTTGCTCAAAGAAGGCCTAGCCGCGTTAGATGATGCGCTCAGCTCCCATCAGCAACGCAGCGCAGGCTTGCGCGTCCTGGAACGTCAACGTCGCTACCTGCCCAAGCCGCCGTCCTGGCAAAGCGAGGACGATCCCCAAACCCTGTGGGATCGCCAGTGGCTTTGGCTGCAAGCGCGCCACACGCTGACCATGGAGCGCTTGGCGGCGCAAACCTGGGCGGAAGCCGCGCCGGCGGATGACCGTTCTCGCACCCAGGAATCTTTCGATGCCTGGATGGCACCCCTGACCCAAGCCTCGGCGAACGGTTCTCCCGCCCAGCGGCAGTTCGCGTTGCACGCTCTGACGCTGTGGCGCGGGGATCGCAGCGCTCCCGACCTGCAACGCTTCGCGCTGCTCGATGCTTCGGAGCGCGTGCGGCTGCAGGCCGGGTGGCTTTTGGGCACCCTCGACAACGCCCAGCACGTGCGTCCGATCATCGGACTGGTCGACCACGACCAAATGGAGGTGCGCGTGCGCGCGACCCAAGCCTTAGGGCAAGCGGGTTACGCGGCCGCGGTGCCCGCTTTGGTGGCCAGCCTGCAAAGCGGAGGCTCCGCGCACCGCGTGCCCCATGCCCACGTGTTTTTTGGCAAGCAAACCGCCTACGTGCAGGACTTTGATGTCGAAGTGGCCTCCGCTTCCGCGGTCGCCGACCCGATCGTGAACGTCCTGCCTTCCGGGGTCGTTTTGGATGCGGGGGTGCGTTCGGTCACCATCGAACGGCACTTGATCGAGGTGCGTCGCTCCTTACAGCAGATCACGGGGCACCGCCCGGGCGCATCCGCTCGTTCTTGGAATCGTTGGCTCGAGCGCTTCCCCACGGTCGATGCGGCCTGGCGCGCCCCTTGGCCCACACCCGATTCCTTGTAGGGGATTCCCTGTAGGCCAAAACCCTACGAAACGGGAGGAGCGCAGCCCAGCGGTTGCGCTCCTCCCGTTTCGTAGGCGTCTCGAGCCTAACCGAAGTGGGTCTGCAAGAACCCCTTGAAGCCCTGCAAGGCGACCCGCTGCATGTAGAACTCCAGACCCCGTTCGGCGCCCAGTTCCTCGCCACCGCCGGCGCGCCCCGGTCCCCCGTGGATCAAGCCCGGCAGCACCATGCCCGGAGGCAAGGCCTGCTCCGCCATGCGGTCGGACCCGATCCACACGCGGCCGTGCCAAGGGCTCACCTCGAGCACGTATTCGGCGGTCCAGTCCCCGTCGTTCGAGTACACACTCGTCACAAGCCCGCCGCCGCCGCGGCAAACCAAAGCGGCCGCTTCTTGCGCGCTACCGTCGTAGGGAATCAACGTGGCCACGGGACCGAAGACCTCCAAGTCGTGCAGCACTTGGGCGGAACCGTCCTGGGCTTGGAACAAGGTCGGCGTGACGAAACAACCGCCTTTCGGGTGCGGATCCAGCCCGCCGGTCACGGCTTTGGCGACTTCACTGAGCTGCGCCATGCCGCTGCGCACGTCCTCCAGTTGCCCGGAGTGAGCCACGGGCCCCATGCGATTCTCCCGTTCGGTGGGATCCCCCACCGAGATGCGACCCAGCTCCGCAGCCAAGTCTTGCGCCACTTGGTCGGCCTGTTCGCGGGGCACGAAGATGCGCCGCACCGCCGTGCATTTCTGACCCGACTTTTGGGTCATGTCGGTGGAAACGTTGGTCAGGAACAGTCCATAGGTTTCGCTGGACTCGTCCACGTCCGGAGCGAGCACGGCTGCGTTGATCGAGTCCGCTTCGATGTTCACGCGTACGTTGTGCTTCACGAGGTTTGCATTGCCGCGAATGATCTCGCCAGTGCGTGCCGATCCGGTGAAGGCGACGCAGTCCTGCGCGCCCAAATGGTCGAGCAAGTCCCCAGCCGAACCGCACAGGAACTGGAAGGCCCCTTCGGGCAGCACGCCCGACTCCACCACCACTTGCGCGATGCGCCAAGCCACCAAGGCCGTGGACGTGGCCGGCTTTTCGATCACGGGCACGCCGGCCAACAAGGAGCAGGCGGCCTTTTCCATCATGCCCCAGGCGGGGAAGTTGAAGGCGTTGATGTGCACCGCAACGCCACGGCGCGGCACGCGCACGTGCTGGCCCCAGAAGCGCGCGGTGCGCCCCAATTGGCTCCCCTCTCCGTCGAGCAGGTAGGGTTTGTCCCCCAAGCCCTTCGCGTAATGGGCGTAGGCGGCCAACGTTCCGGTGGCTCCGTCGATGTCGAACTTGGCATCCCCGCGGGTGCAGCCGCCGTTTTGCGCGGCCAGGTCGATCAGCTCCTCGCGGATCTCGTGGATGGCGGCCGACAACGATTTGAGGGCCTTGCCGCGCTCTTCGAAAGTCATGGCCCGCAGAGCCGGCCCGCCCACCTCGCGGGCGTGGCGCACCGCAGCCGCTAGGTCGAGGCCGCGGGAGGTCACTTGGGCCACGGTCTCCCCGTTGACGGCGTTTTCGAGGGGTTGGGGGTCGCCCTGGCCCGATTGCCAGGAGCCGCAGAGGTAGCTTTGCAGGGTGTGCATGGGGATTCGACGGTAAAAACGGAGGGCGCGGAGCGGCTCGGATCGACTCCCTGCCGGCGGTCCGCGCTTGGGCGGGCAAGAGGATACTGGCCCAGAGGGTCGAGCGCTCGCAATTCACGCGGTTTGAGCCCCCTGGTTGCCCCCCGCGGGTGGTTCCCTGCTCCCGCGAACTGCTAGGCTGCCCGGGCGACGCGATCTTCCTACGCCCCCCACCCCTCCGAATCCCATGACCGCACCCGCCGTTCCCCAAGCCCGCTGGCTCCCCCAAGACACCTTCGCCGGTCAAACGGCTCTCGTGACCGGCGGAGGCACCGGATTGGGGCTCGAGATCAGCCGCGGTTTGGCCGCCCTGGGAGCCCGCGTGGTGGTCGCCTCCCGCAACACCGAACATCACCAGCCCTTCTTGCGCGAAGCGGAACAGGCCGGGTGGCTCGCGGAAAGCCACGCGCTCGACGTACGCGAAGCGTCCGCTTGTCGCGACCTGATCGACGGGTTGGTCGAACAGCACGGTCGCTTGCATCATCTCGTCAACAACGCGGCGGGCAACTTCGTGTGCCCCAGCCACCGCTTGTCGGCCAACGCTTGGCGCGCGGTGCTTTCGATCGTGCTGGACGGCACGTTTTACTGCTCCAAGTACGCGGGGCGCCACATGCTGCAATCCGGTGGCGGTACGCAACTCAACATCGTCGCCACCTATGCTTGGACGGGCATGCCCGGCGTCGTGCACTCCGCGAGTGCGAAGTCGGGGGTTTTGACGATGACCAAGACCTTGGCGGCGGAGTGGGCCTCCTACGGCGTGCGGGTCAACGCGGTCGCTCCCGGTCCCTTCGCTTCGGACGGCGCCAAGGGCAACCTGTGGCCCGACGACGCCACCGAGGAACGCATTCGCCGCAGCGTGCCCATGGGGCGCTTCGCTACCACCAGCGAGGTGGCCGCGCAGTGCTTGTGGTTGATGAGCCCCGCCTGCGAATACGTGACCGGAGATTGTCTTACCATCGATGGGGGATTGTCCCTGGCAGCCGGCATGATGTTCGGTGACGGCCAACGACCCGGCAAGCGCGATGGCGTCCGCTAAGCCGAACGGCCTACCGAGCACCGAAGGTGTGCATCCCTTGGGGGACCTGTGGTCCGGGGCGAGCACCGAGGAGGCTTTGGCGATCTTTTCCCGCGCCGATGAAGAAGCGGTGCGCGCGGTCGCCCATGGGAGGCGCGCCCTCGCCGCGGCCATCGACGCGATCGCCGCCCGCATGCAAGACGGGGGTCGATTGTTCTACGTGGGCGCGGGCACGTCGGGTCGCTTGGGTGCGTTGGACGCGGCCGAGTGCCCGCCCACCTTCCAAAGCGCTCCCGAACAGGTCATCGCCGTGCTAGCGGGAGGCTCCGGCGCTATGCAGCGAGCCGTCGAGGGCGCCGAAGACGATCGTGAGGCCGGAGCTCAGGCCCTTACCGCCTACGAACTGCAAGAGCGCGATAGCGTGCTGGGCATCAGCGCCAGCGGGGGAGCACCTTTTGTGCACGGAGCGCTCGAGTGGGCCCACGAGCGCGGGGCGTGGACGGGCCTGTTGGCCTGCGTGGCGCGACCGCAGGACACAAACCACGGCTGGCAATGGATCGCTATGCCCACGGGCGCCGAATTGCTGGCCGGTTCGACGCGCCTCAAGGCGGGCAGCGCCACCAAAATGGCTCTCAACGCGATCTCGACCTTGGTCATGGCGCGCCTCGGCAAGGTGTACGGTCACCGCATGGTGGACGTAGCGACCCGCGGCAACCGCAAACTTTGGCAGCGCGGCGTGCGGCTCGTCGCGGAGCTGACGCACACCGAAAACGCGCGCGCGGAAAGCCTGCTGCAAGCGGCGGACGGATCCGTCAAGGTGGCGGTCTTGTTGCACGCTGGAGCGGCCTCCCCGGAGTGGGCTCGGGAGCGACTCGCGCAGCACGCTGGGCGTCTGGATGCGGCCTTGACGACTATCCAAAAAGAATCGTAGTTCGGGTGTTACCCGCCCAGGCCCTGCGCGGTCTTGAGGGAGATGGAAACCGCCCTCGTTTACGCCGCTTCCGTGTTGGGTTGCCGCGCCGAACTCGTACGCGTGGAAGCGCGCTTCGAAGCCCACGACAAAAAGCGCGTCGACTTTCAAATGACTGGCTTGCCCGACTCCGTGTTGCGGGAGAGTCGCGGGCGGCTCTTGTGTGCCTTGCGGGAGACGCGGCTGTCCCTGGGTTCCGGTCAGCTCAACATCAATCTGTTGCCCGCCGCGCAACCGAAGGTGGGCGAAGGGCTCGATCTTGCCGTGCTCTTGGCGGCGGCGGCCAGTCGCGGGCACCTGCGCAGCCGGCGGCTCGCCCGCACGTTGTTTTTGGGCGAGGTGGGAATCGACGGCGCGCTGCACGCGGTTCGGGGTGGTTTGGCGGCGGCACTCGCCGCCCAAGAAGCGGGACTGCGCGAGGTCGTCGCGCCAAGTTCCACAGCCCAAGAAGCGGCGTGTGTGCCCGGCATCCAAGCGTTTGGTGCCGATCACTTGGAGCAGGTGCTCGCGCACTTGACCCATGCAAAGTCCCCGCTCGCTGCCCTCGCGCCCCCCGAGGTCTTGCCGCCGACCGAGGCGCCTTGGAGCGTGGACGACGTTCGCGGACAGGCGTTGGCCAAACACGCCTTGGCCGTTTGCGCGGCGGGTGGACACCGCTTGTTGATGATCGGACCGCCGGGTACGGGCAAGTCCATGTTGGCCGCGCGCTTGCCCGCGTTGCTGCCCGTCCCCACGCTGGAGGAGCGCCTAGAGATCACGACGGTGCTCTCGGCCTGTCGGCGTTGGCCGGGGCACATCGCGCGCGAGCGACCGTTTCGTGCCCCCCACCACACGGCCAGTTTCGCAGGCATGGTCGGTGGAGGGCCGCAGCTCGCTCCCGGCGAAATCACTTTGGCCCACGGCGGGGTGTTGTTCCTAGACGAATTGCCCGAGTTCCGCCGCGAGGTGCTCGAGTCCCTGCGCCAGCCCTTAGAGAGCGGTACGATCACGATCAGTCGCGCGGGTCGACAATCGGTGTTGCCGGCCAAGGTACACCTCGTCGCCGCCATGAATCCCTGCCCGTGTGGCTACGCGGGACAGGGGGACGGGCGCTGCCGATGCTCCCCCTTCGCCGTGCGACGCTATCGCGAACGTATCTCTGGCCCCCTGCTCGATCGCTTCGATGTGCGCATGGCCTTGGGAACACCGGCGTGGAATGAAATCATGCCTCAAGAGGACTTGGCCGAAACGAGCGCTCAAGCGCAGGATGCCTCCCCTAAGGCACAGGAGCTGCGGGATGCCATCGGTCGAGCGGAAGCCGTGCGCGCGCAGCGCGAGCAGGCCCACCGCAACGTCGACCTGACCACCCAGGAGCTCGATCGGTGGGTCCCGGTCGATCGTGCTGGACAAACCCTGCTGCGCCGCGCCCACCGGCAGGAGCAATGGTCCGCGCGCTCGCTGCAGTCCCTGCGACGCGTGGCACGCACTTTGGCCGACATGCAAGGTCGAGCGCAGGTCGACAGTGCGCACTTGGCGCAGGCCTTGGAGCTGCGGCGTGGTTGGCAGGATCCCGAAGGAGCGCTGCCGAATGGACCCTACCGGGCGCGGGCCTCACCCCGAGAGCGCCCCGACGGTTCGCGATCGGGATCGCGCCCGGGCTTGCGGGACGAAACCAAACGAACGACGGAGTGAGGGCGTGCTTTACCCCCAACGCGCCGCTCCGTTGGAGCTCCCTCAGAAAGGATCGCTGGAGGACTTCGCCCAAGGCCAAGGCCGGCTCTGGCGAATTCCCTCGGTCCCCAGAGGGCAGCTACTAGAGGCGCTGACGCTGCAAGCGACTCGTGTCGAGGGGCTGGCCGTCGTTGCGCCACCACAGGGGGGCTTGTCGAGCTCGCTTGTCCAGGAACGGAGCGGCCGCTTCCATCGCGCGGGCGCGGGGGCTGCGCGTCGAAAAGTCTGCCTGTCCGTGCCAATCATCGTGCAAGCGATGCCAGGCCTGTGGCGTCATGGCTTGCGCCCACGGGCCGCGCGCGTGCAGCCGGTAACTGACCAGGTCGTTGCCCGAAAACAGAAACTCCGACGTCGTTTGCGAATGCAGCCACTGAAGGCGCACGTAGCGCAAGGCGCTCTGTTCGGGGTGGATCCAGGCCAATGCGATGGGCGCATCCAGGGTCAGGATTCGCACGGGCTCCCAACGTCCGGTTTGCGGGTGCAACACGTGCGCGGGAGACTCGATGGTCTGGCCGGTTCTTAGGGCTTCCCACCATTGCAGGGGCATGCGCGCCTGAGTGTCCTGGCATTCCGGTGCGGGCTGTTGCGTGTGGGTCCGGCTGCGCAAGCCGTAGCGCGTTACGGCGACTTCCTGCGCGTGGGGCGCCATCTCGAGGACCACGGTGTGCCCAGGGCCATCCCCCTTGGCCAGCTCGCGCCACACCAGCCGCGTGCCTTCTGCACTCCAACGTTCGGCATGGCTGGTGAACAGGTGACCGCCAGCAAACGCGGTGTCCCACTGCAGATGCGCACGACCCCGGTGGGAGTAACTGCCGAGGGACTCGATGCGCGTCGGATCGCTTTCGCCGGGTTCAAAAAACCCGAAGTACGCCTGATAGTGCCAGTCGATCGTGCCGGTCGCAGGCGCGGAGGTAGCTGCCAGCGGCTCGATCCGTCGCACGGGGACGGATTGGGTGGTCGACACAACGGCTCGGGTGCCAAGCGGTGCCGCCGACCAGGAGTCCTGGTGGGCCTGCACCGACAGAGAGACTTCCGTCGCCACGCCCGCCGTGGGAGCCAGCGTGCCATCGCTGGAGGCCGCCGAGCCTTGGAAAGGCGACGCAAGGGTCGTGAACACCGCCAACAGAGCGATCTGGAAAGGATCCATACCCCTCTGGAATCGACCGATTCCGAGTTCGCCTAAAGGCTCAAGGGGGTTCCTCGGGCGTTGCAGCTGGCCAGGGATTCTCCTCGGGGACGGCACCACCTCCCCCCCGAGGCCGCGGGCGCCTTGCCAGCTTCGTAGGTTGCTCGGCCCCCCCGTCCCCCTTCGCCTCGCTCCAGAGGGGCATGGGGGTCCCGTGAGAGCCTCTACGAGCCTCCCCTAGGCGGCCACCGGCCTCTCTCCTAGGCTGCGCCGGCTTCTGCTGGGCGGCACCGGCCTCTCCTAGGCTTCGCGGGCCCCGCCCTCGGGAGACACCATTTGGGCCAACCAGGCCGCGTACGGGCCCGACCATCCTTGGGCGGGCCAGGCGAGCAGCTCGGGGACTTCGTAGGGATGGCGCGCCTCGAGTTCCGGAGCTAAGCGCGCCCAGCCCGCGGCCGTGGTCTTGATCAGCAGCAACCATTCCGTATCCGCGTGCAAGCGGCCTTCGTAGCGGTAGTGACTGGTCAAACCGGGCACGACCTGCGCGCAGCCGGCCAACCCGGCGGTGACCAGCTCTCGGGCTAGGTCCTGCGCGCTTTTTTCGGAAGGCAACGTCGTCATCGCCACCCAGGGTCGGTCGCCGGGGGGAAGTTTTGGGGGCGAGGCGCTCGAGGAAGCTGCGGGATCGGGGGAGGGATCGGTGGACATGGGCTGCCTACGGTCGGTTCGAAGGGCGGCCCGCCGGTTCCGGCGATCCGGGTCCGTGCGCTTGGGGCGCCCTGGTCCCCCGATTACAATGCGAAGTCCACCGAAAGCCAACCTCTATGGGAATCCTGCACCGAATCTCCGTGGCGACGCTGCCTCTCATCCCGCGGCCCATCATGCGCAAGCTGTCCAGTCGCTACATCGCGGGGGAAACCCTAGAGAGTGCCATCGAACGGCTAGAACAGTTGCGCAGCGCGGGGTACGCGGGCGTGCTCGACATCTTGGGAGAAGACATCGAGAACGAAGCGGAGGCGCGCGATGCGTTGGCCCAATACAAACGTGGGGCGCAAGCGTTGGCCGACCGCCAGCTCGATTGCTACGTGTCGGTCAAACCCACCCACTTCGGATTGCGTCAATCGGTGGACCTCGCCTTCGAACTCTACGACGATCTGATGACCCATTGCGCGCGCTTGGGACAAAAGTCGCGCGTGGAGATGGAGGACCACACGACCACGCAGCGCACCTTGGAGTTGTTCGCACGCTTGCGCGCCCAACACGACAACGTGGGGATCGTGCTGCAATCGCGTCTATTCCGCACCGAACAAGACGTCCGGAACTTGCCCCCTGGCCCCGTTGACGTGCGTATGGTGAAGGGCATCTACCTGGAATCCGAGTCGATCGCACACACCGAAGCCGATCCGATCCG
>JAUHXY010000102.1 GCA_030426785.1 bacterium | reverse complement strand
ACCATGTCCGGTCCCGATGGGGAGGTCTTCGCCGACCTGGTGGCCGCGAGCCGATTCGACGAGCAGCTGCAAAAGGCCCTCAACGAACAGCTCAATGGCCCCCGTTGCCAAGACACGGTGCGTCTGCTGCAAGCCGCCGTCGACGCCGGACAAATCCCGCCGGTCGAGAACCCGGACCTCGTGATCGAAATGATTTACGGCCCGCTCTTCAGCCGCCTCATGACGGGGGAGGAGATCGAGCCGGGCCTGTCCGACAGCATTCTCGAAACCCTCTTCCCCAGCGCGGGGAAGTGAGCCCGATGGCGCGGCGCGAGGGAGCTTGGCGGATCCTCGAGGCCGCGCTCGGCATGGCGTTGCTCCTGTGGACCGGTGCCGTCTTGGTTTTGGTGCCCCTTTCGTTGTTCGTGCCGATGGGCACCGGAGGAACCCTCTTCGATCGAATCGGTTTGGCCGGACTTGGTTCCGGTGTGTTGAGGGGCCTCTCCGGGTTGGCGTTGACGCTTTCCGCGGCACCGAGCGTCACATGGGGGAAGATGGGAAAGGATCACAGCGGCGGCGCTGTTCGGGGCAGCGCTCTTGGCCGTCACCCTGCTCGTTTTGGTGGCCCTTTAGGGCCCATGGCCTGGGCTTATCGGCCCGATCAGCACTTGCGATTGGAGAGATCGGGGGGCGCGGGCGATGTTTGGATTCGTCCAGCACATCGCCAACCCATCACTCAAGGAGAACCAGCATGCTGACCATCGGAGACCGTTTCCCGGATTACCAACTCAAGGGCGTCGTTTCGAACGACCTCACCAACGCATTCGTCGACCTGAACGGGTCCTCCCATGCGGGAAAGTGGCGGGTCGTGTTCTTCTACCCCAAGGATTTCACCTTCGTCTGCCCGACCGAAATCGCCGGTTTCGGCAAACTCAACGGCGAGTTCCAAGATCGTGACACCCAGGTTTTGGGGGTCAGCACCGACTCGGAATTCGTGCACTTGGCTTGGCGTAAGGACCACGAGGACCTGCGCGACCTGCCCTTCCCGCTGGTGTCCGACATGGCCCGCAAACTGTCGGCCGAGCTCGGCATCCTGGATGCCGACGAGCAGGTCTGCATGCGCGCCACCTTCATCGTGGACCCCGAAGGCATCATTCGCCACGTTTCGGTGAACGACGGCAGCGTGGGGCGCAGCCCCGAAGAGGTTTTGCGCGTGCTCGATGCTCTGCAGACCGACGAATTGTGCCCCTGCAACTGGAAGCAAGGGGAAGAGACCATCCAGGTGGCCTAGTCACCCGTTTTTTGGGCGGTCGCACCGATCGACTCGGTGCGATCGCCTTTCGCTTCCGCCCGAACCGAGCCCAACCCAAACCAACGCCATGCAAACCATCAAAGAACAGATCCCGGACTACGCCAAAGACCTGCGCCTCAACCTCGGCACGGTCACCCAAAGCGACCACCTCAGCGAGCAGCAGCTATGGGGTACCTTGCTCGCCTCCGCGCTGGCTTCCCGGGAAGCCCAACTCATCCAAGCGATCGAAGCGCAAGCCAAAGAGCACCTCTCCGAGGAGGCCCATCGCGCCGCTCACGCGGCAGCCGCCATCATGGGCATGAACAACGTCTACTACCGGTTCTTGCACCTGGCTTCGAACAAGGAGTACGGCCAAATCCCAGCCCGCCTGCGCATGCAAGTGATCGGCAATCCCGGCGTCGAGAAGGTCGACTTCGAACTTTGGAGTCTTGCGGTCAGCGCCATCAACGGCTGCGGCATGTGCATCGACTCGCACGAGAAGGTCATCCGCGCCGCGGGCACGAGTGCCCAGGCCGTTCACGAGGCGGTCCGCATCGCCTCCGTCGTGCATGCGGTCGCGCGCGTCCTGGAAGCGGAAGGCTTGCGCAGCGTCGCAACGTCGGCCTAACCAGCGGCTCGCTGGGGGCAGCGCTGCGCGCGTGCCTCGGTTTGTGGCCCCGAAAGAGTAGGAAGAAGGAAGCAGAGAGACCCGGTTTCGGCCGGGTCTTTCTGCTTGGGGGGGGTAGTGGTCTGTCGCGCGCCATTTCGATTTGACACGCTTTGCGGCAAGCGGCGAGGGCTGGCGGGCCATTCTGAATGGTTTTTTGTTGTTCAGGGTAGAATCGGCTCGCGGCCCTGTGCCGCTGGTCTTTCTCTGCCACGACACCCCTCCGAACCTCCTGCAACCATGAAACGATCCCTGCTCTTACCTTTCGCCGCCTGGGCCCTCGCCGGCCTGTCCATGGGGCAAACCCTGACCATGCCGCCCCACGGCTCGACCTTTACCGGGTTCACTCGGGGCTACTACTTCGAAGCTCCCGTCGACATGACCATTACCGGGGTGCAAGTCATGCTGCCCACCGGATCGACGAACGCTTTCCAAAACTTTGCGATCATCCGTTTCGACAATGCCATGCCGCCGCCCGTCTTCAGTGCGACGACCAATGCGTTTACGCAATTGGTCACGGGATTCGACCTTCCGCAGAATGCGTTCCAGCCCGTCAGCGTCGCGGTCTCGGCCGGGGATTTGATCGGGGTGTACGGCAACACTACCGCCACTGTGGGTGCAACCTCGGGCACCAATTCCTACTCGGACAACACCCTGCAAACCGGGACGATTGCGGGCTTTACGGTCGACTTGTTGCGAACCGGATTTCAAACCCACTTGGGCAGCGCGACCAGCCCCGGTGGCATGATGGACGTGTTCGCCTCCACCAGCAACCAAATCACGCGCATCGAGCTGACCTACACAGTGGGAGGCGGCAATACCTTCTGCGACCCGGCGAACAACAACTCCACGGGCGCTCCCGCGGTGCTTTCCGGTATGTTCAGTGGGGGGGGAGGCAGCGGGCTGCACTTGGAAGCCACCGGCGGCCCGCCCTCGGAGTTCGGCTACTTCCTCATCGGAACGGGCGCCGAAACCGCCAACCCCATTCCGATCAGCAACGGCCTGTTGTGTTTATCGGTGACCGGCGGCAACGGTTTTGGACGCTACAACGTGTTAGGAGGCACCCTCAACTCGATCGGTTCCTTCGATGGCTCCGGCGTGTTCCAGAACCTAGCCGGAACTTCGACCGTCGGTTCCGGATTCGATGTCCCCAGCCTCGTTCCCATGCCAGGAGGCATGACCATCATGGCCGGCGACACGTGGCACTTCCAAATGTGGTACCGCGACACGCCCGCCGGCGCCGGAGTCTCCAACCTATCCAATGGCTTGAGCGTCGACTTCTAGTCGCCGCCCAACCATCCCCCAAGACCTCCGTCGCCGACCGGCTTCGGGGGTTTTGTTCGTTTTCGCTACGTCGCCCAACCGGCGAATGGTGGTTTCGCCAATGGGTTGGCCATGTTGGGCTAGCGCGTGAACAGAGCCCGCAACATCGATAGGCCGAGCAGGAAGAGGCCTAGTAACATGCCCAGGCCGGTCACCACCTCGTACCAAGGGGGGCTCGGGGCGCCCTCGTCGTCGGGGCCGACCAGCAGGACGGATACGCTGTCTTGGAAGGGCTCTTGCTTGACCTCGAAGGTGCCGTCGCCCGCGCCCAGGCCGCCGGCTAGGCTTTCGGTCATGGTGATGTAGGGGAACTCGACGACGCCCTCGATCAGCACGTCGACCTGCTGGCCGATCCAGTCGGACTGCTCGGGCAGGGACACGCGCACCGAGGGGGAGATCTTGCTGCGGTTTGCTTTGACCGGTACGCCTTTGACGGTGATCGTCTGCACCTCGATCACGTCGCCCCAAGGCTTTTGGTTGACCGCTTCGGGCTCCAGTTTCACTAGGTCGGCATCCCCAGCCCGCAACCAAGCCGTCAAGTTCAGGGTACGGTGGTGCCCGTGCAGCGCTTTGTGGTCGGTTTCCGGGTTGAGCACCACCGAACTGCCCAGCGTGGCGCGCTTCATCTTCTCGAGCTCGCGGCGCGCATCCCGTTCGTCCCCCTCCACGATCAGTACCGCGATCAGGCCGAGGAAGGAAACCAACAAAATGCGCCAAGCGGTCTTGGTCAGGGGTCGCATAGCTTCAGGAGGAAGGAAGGGGCAAGCTGGGAGCGAAGGCGACTAACCTACGCAGCCCGCGTGGCCGCATTCCAGGGAAGGGTGCGATTCTTGTTCCGTTCTGCGGAGCCCTCAACACCCACCCGGTGCCGCCGCCACCCGGGAGCGAGCGCGGAAAGGGCTTCGATCCGGCTCTGTCGATCCGCAGTCCCACTTGCCGGGTGCATCCAGCCGGGCGGCAGCTGCGAAGGATCCTGCATGGGTGAATTGGCCGTCATCGGAGCAGGTTTTGGCGGTCTCGGGGCGGCCCTGAGAGCCCAGGAGCGCGGGGAACGCGTCGTTCTGTACGAAGCCCTTAACTACCCGGGCGGGTGCGCCAGCACCTTTACCCATCGCGGGTATCGCTTTGAGGCGGGAGCCACTCTGTTCAGCGGCTTCGATCCCCACCAACCGTTTGGGCGCTGGATCGAGGAGCTCGGTCTGGATGTGACCTTCGATCGGCTCGATCCCTTGGTGGAGTTGCGCACACCGAGCGGGAGCTTGGCGGTATGCCGCGATCGGGCCGAGTTTGCCGATCGGCTGTGCGCCTGGGCGGGGGAGCAGGAGGGGCGAGTTCGGCGCTTCCTGCGGTACCAAGAGAAGATCGCCGAGGTGCTGTGGAGCCTCTTCGAAGAGCCCACCCGGCTACCGCCCTGGAGTTTCGGGACGGCGTTTGGACATGTGCTGCGCACACCGCGCTATCTGCGCCTCGTGCGCAGCGTCGGACGCTCTTTGGAGCAGGTGCTCGAGCGGTTCGGCCTCGCGGATTGCCGCCCCCTGCGCATCTATCTCGACGCGGTCTGTCAAATCACGATCCAGGTGGATTCCGCGCGGGCCGAGGCGCCTTTCGCTTTGGCCGCCATGGACTACTTCTGGCGCGGTACCGGGCACGTGCGCGGAGGCATAGGCGTATTGGCGGAAGCCCTGGTGGACGCGATCGAGCAGCGTGGCGGCCAGGTGCGTTTCACCGATCGCGTGCGGAGCTTGGAGCGCCGACCGCATGGATGGCGGGTCCACGCTCGCCGAGGAGCGCGCGACGTGGACCGCATCGCGGCCAACCTTTTGCCGCAAGACCTGCAACGTTTGTTGGGCCAGCCCCAGCAGGCTTTGCAACCGTGGGCCGAGCGCGTGCGCACGGGGTGGGGGGCTTGCATGCTCTACCGCGTCGTTACCCCGCCGCCGGATGCGGGCGCCGAGCCGCGACACCTGCAGCTCATCCAAGACGAACGCCAACCCTTCCACAGCGGCAACCATCTCTTCGTATCGATCAGCGGAGCGCACGATGGGACCCGCGCCCCCCTCGGTCAGCGCACGTTGACCGTGTCGACCCACGCTCCGCTGGGCGCATGGCAACAGCTCGCGCCCGCCGCGCTGGCCGCCAAGGTGCAAGCGGTCCAGGACCGCATGCGCCGCGGCCTCGCGCGCCTCGCTCCCGAGTGGGAGTCCGCGGTGAGCTTTGAGACGACCGCCTCTCCGCGCACCTTCGCGCGCTTCACCGGTCGCTCGCAAGGATGGGTCGGGGGCATTCCCCGCAGCGCGGGTTGGCAGGCTTACCGAGAGTTGTGGCGCGGGCCCGTGGCGCCAGGATTGGCGCTGGTGGGGGACTCGGCTTTCCCTGGGCAAAGCACGTTGGCCGCGGCCATCGGTGGTCATCGCGCCGTCGACCGCTTGTTGCGCGGCGCGCCGCGGCGACGAGAGCGCGCTTACTCTTCCCTCGAAGGGACGCTCGCTCCGGGCTCCTCCGGCCCTTCGACCCCGATGTCCCAGTGACCCGAACGCTCGTGTCCTGCGTTCGAGAGGTGCAGGTGGGCAATGCGCCAACCATCCGCTGCGCTGAAGCGCAGCACGGAGGTGAGGCGGAACTTGCCAAGCCGCACCTCCCCAGTGGTCACAGGGCAATCGCGCTCGAACTCGATGGCCGCATAACCCCACTCTTCAGTTTGCTGGACCTGGTGCCGGCCGATGCGGGTTTGGTTGCCGGTGGTCAGCGCCCAGCGCTTGACCAATTCCATCGGTGTGCTGCCTCGCCAGCTCTCGTGTTCCCCACCAAAGCCGTCGGTTAGGAACACGAGCGGTTGGTGTTGATGCTCGTCGGGCGGCACGAAAAAATCGGCTAGGTCTCCGAAAGACCAGCGATCGCAGCGTTGTAACAATTCACGGTGCACCTCCAGGATGCCTGGATGCGTGCCGGCCGATGCCGCGACCGCCTCGCTGCCATTGGCATCCTGGATGAGAAAAGGGTTGGGAACCCGCCAGCCCAAACAAGCGCTCAGGCCGACGCTGCAGAGAAACAGTTTCATGGGAGTCGGGGTGGGGGCCATGGGGATTACGGTGGGCTCTGGTCGGCTCTTGGCGGTTTCCCGTCCTTTCTTCGGGCCTCGACCTCGTGGCGGTAGGATAGAGGGACTTCTCCGGAAGCCCCTCCATACCGATTCTCTCATGCTTGCGATCCTCCTATTCTCCGCAGTGACTTGGGGGCCATGCGGCTCCCTCGAGTTTTTGGCCGCAGTCCAGGAGGAATCGAAACCGCTCACCAAACGAGAGCGAGCGCGGAGGGAGAAAGCGCGTGCGCAATTCCCCGGCCGCAAGCGGCAGATGCTGATCGAAGCCGGGCACCGGCATTTGGAGCTCGGCGTGTGGTGTCGGGACAAGGGTCTCATCTCGCAAGCGACCATGGAAATCCTTCTGGCCGTGGAGGTCGCCGAGCACCAACACCCCGGTGCCCAAAAGGTGTTGAACATCATGCGCGGTTACGGGGAGGCGTTTTGGAAGAAGCGCCGCACGAGCTTCCCCAAGCACCTGCTCGACCAATACGAAAAACGTTCGGCCAAGGTCGTGCAGAAGAACATCGAGGAGCGCTATGCGTTCGCCGAATGGGCCTATGACTTGGGGCTCGAGGAAGGAGAACAGGAGTTTCGCACGTTGGTGCAGCGCCTCGATGCGCCCCTCGAGTTCGACTCCCGCGAGCGCCTCGTGATCCCCGGAGGCAGCGTGCCCCTCGAACTCTCGCAAACCCTGCGCGACGAAGCCGTGCGCATCAACGACCGCTGGTGGTTGCGGGACGAATTCCTGCGGTCGCTGCCCGAAGTGGAGGCCCTGCACGAGGTGGAGAACGATCGAGTGCGCGTGCGCACGCTCGGTTCGCTCGAAGCGGCGCAAGGCGTGCTCGAAGCCTGCACCGCCCTCTTGCCGGTGTTGGCGCAGGATACCGGCGGGCGGCCAAAGGAACGCTTGAACCTCTTTTTGTTCGCTAGCGACGAAGGCTACGAGCGCTACCTGACTTCCCAAGGCCTCGAAGCGTTCCGCAGTGCCAAAGGGTTTGCCCTGAGCGCCTCGCGCACCGCTTGTCTGAATGCGACGGGCCTGTCCGACGAAGATCTGCGCGCGCTGGCTTTGCACGAGCTGACCCACCTGTTCGTCTACGGCATCACCCGCACGCGCATGCCGGATTGGTACTCGGAAGGTTTTGCCGAAACCTACGGCGGTCAGGGCTGCCACCATCGCGAGGGGGAGACTTGGCACTTCCACGGGTCCATGGCCGAGCATCGTTTGGCCCGCCTGCGACGGCCTGAACACCGCATTCCTCTGTCGGAGCTGCTGGCAGGCGACGCGCTCACCTTCCGAGCGCAGGGGGAGCGCGGTCTCGACTTTTACGCCCAGTCCTGGGCTTGGCTGCGCTTTTTGCGCACGGCGGCGGGGGAGGAAACGCGCGAGAAGCTTGCGTACTGGGAAGCGGTGTGCCGCGGCAAAGCGCTGGGAGCGGTGTTCGACAAACCTACGGAACAAGGGGACGTGCAACCTGCGCTGGCCTTGTTCCAAGAACTGTTCGGCGCGGACCTGGACCGGCTCGAAGGGGAGTTTCAGGCCTATATGAACTCCCTTTAAGGGCGGGTTTGCGCGCCGCGAAGAGGCTTAGCACGTAAGGCGTCACGACTGGGTAAGAAAAGAAACTCGAGGGTTTCCCTCCCTTGAGCTTTGTCGGAGTATGGATTCCGTAAGCGCTCGTCCCACGAGCGTAGCGAGCCCGTAGGGTCCCGCCTCGCGTGGCGGGAAGCCCGCACTCCCCTCCCTACCCCAACCCCAACCAAGCATGTTTCGTTCCATCCTTCCGGCCCTCGCCGGCGGCGCCCTGTTGGCCCTTTCCGCTCCGGCTTCGGCGCAAATCAACAAACCCGCACCCAGCCCTGCAGCCAGCCTGACCCAAGCGGTGGGTTTGACCACCGTGCACGTCAAGTACAGCCGCCCCGGCGTCAAAGGCCGCAAGATCTTCGGCGGCCTGGAGAAGTGGGGCCAAGTGTGGCGCACCGGCGCCAACGCTTGCACCACCATCCAATTCGAATCCAACGCCATGATGGCGGGTCAAGAAGTGCCCAAGGGCACCTACTCGGTGTTCACGATCCCGAACGAAAACGGTAAGTGGACCTTCATCCTCAACAAGAACATCGAGCTGTGGGGCGCGGGCGGTTACGACCCGGCCCAGGACCTCTTCCGCACGGAAGTGGAAGTGCAGAAGCTGCCGATGTTGGTCGAAACCATGACGATCGACTTCGAGAAGTTTCACTCCAACGGCGCGGACCTGACCATCGCTTGGGAGAACTCCAAGGTGTCGATCCCGATCGTGGTGGACAGCGATTCGTTGGTCTTCGCCGAGATCGATCAGAAGATCTTCAAGGCGGAAGGGGAAATCACCGGTCGTACCTACTTCGATGCGGCCATGTTCTACATCGAAAAGAACAAAGATCTTCCCCAGGCCGCCAAGTGGCTGGATAAGTCTATCGAAATGGCCCCGCACGCCTTCTGGCAGGTCTACCAAGCCGGTGAATTGGCCTACAAGATGGGTGACTCCGACAAGGCCAAGCGTTGCATGGAAGCGACCATGCGCATCGCCAAGGACAGCCCCCAGGGCGACTACGGCTACATCGCCAAGGCCAAGGAGTTCTTGGAGAAGATGGAGAGCGCCGAGGAAGCACAGTAAACCTCCCGGACCAAGGGCTCATCCGGCCCGCCGAGCGGCGCACCGACCTGCGGGGAGGTGCGCCGCTCTCGTTAGGGGCCCGATACGGAATGGCTGCCCCCGCGGCTATTCGGATTCGCCGCAGGGCTGCAGGGTCCACGCCCGCACGCGCAGGTCGTGCGCGTACAAGAGATGCGCGGCTCCCCGGGGCTCGAGTTCCAACGGCGCGAGCATGGTGTTGGAGTCGAAGTGGGCCTCCGCCTTCTGCAACTCCCAGGGATGGTGGTCGATTTCTCCACGCCACAGGCGGCTCCCGCGATCGGCCGCGTACAAGCAGTAGCGGGCTGTCAGGAAGTGCTCGAGGGAGCCCGCCGCAGCGGCGAACGGCTCCCCGGCTGGCCGGTAGCGCCCCAAAAGTTCCGCCGGAGCTTCTCCGCGATGGGTTCGCTGACTCCGGTAAGTGACCCAGCCGTCGGTCTTGCGCCGACATTCCATGCGCGCGTCCATGTAGGGCAGGTGGTACCAGCGCCTCGCCACCCGCACCGCTAGCCGGTGTTTGGCATCCAGGCTAAAAAACCACACACCAGGTTTGCCGCCCACGGTCACGTAGGTGCGCACGTTGAGTTCCGGAAAGGCGGACAGGCCGGGGAAAGCGGGGAAGCCGCGCGGCGCTACGTCCGACATGCGAAACGGAACGACGCCCACGTAGGCGCGGCCTTCCCAAGTGTCCAAAGTCAGCCCGGGGGGGAGCCACCGCTGGATTGGGTCGGGGGGGAAGGGCCAGTGGGCGAAGAGGAGTTCTTGCCAGCGCATGCGCATGGCGTGCTTGCGGGTCGGCAAAGGCCAGGTGCGGTCGGAAGGCGCGTCGGCGTGCATCGCCCCTATGATAGAGTGGAACTGGCCCGGAAACGTGTTGTTGAATCGTCCGAACCGATTGCGGGGCAAGGGGTTGGGCGCGTCAAACGGTTGGCAGGCCCGGCGGGGTCCCAGCGGGCTCCCCGCGTTGGTGGAAAACCCTGGGGCCGCTGCGGTTGCGGTCGGGCCCGAGAGATGCCAACAACATTTTTCAGGGCCAGTCCCTTCGGAGTCCTGTGGTGAGGGGTTGGTTGGTGTCTGGCGCCGTAGGATGGCCCCCATGACCCCAGCACGCCCAACTCCCCCCAAACTCGGCCCGCGCCCCATCCGCGGGGGCGAAGTGCGCTTGCGCGCCGCAAGCCCGGACGACTTGGAGGTGTTCTTCGAGATCCAGCGGGAGCCCGCGGGCCGTTGGATGCTCGGGTTCGGGGCCCCCGATCCCAATCATCGCGAGGACTTTCTGCGCAAGTGGACGGGGCACCTCGCCAACGAAGAGATCCAACTCTGGGCGGTGCTCGAGCGACCTGACGGCGGCGCCGAAGAGCGCGTGGTGGGCAACGCCATGACCTTCTACCGCAGTTCCGAAGAGCCGCTGGAGGTGGGCTACAGCCTCACCCAAACCGCGTGGGGCCGAGGGATCGCGAGCCAAGTCGTCGCGCTGATGTTGGAAGAGACCTCCGAACGTCCCCTCGCGGCGCGCTGCATCCACGACAATGTGGCATCGATCCGCGTCCTCGAAAAAAACGGATTCGTGGAAACCGCGCGCGCGACCGCTTTTGGTCACGCGCGCGGCGCCGAGGTGGAGGAGATTTTCTTTCGCCTCTACAGCAAACGTTGAGGGACGAAAGCTGAGGCGCGCAGGGAAAGGCGTTAGTCCTGCAGCAAGCGCTGAAGGCTGCGCCACTCCCGTTGCAGGGGGGTATCGGCTGAGCGCTCTTCCGCGACCTGGATCCGCAAGGCGCAATCGGGCTGCGCGTGTCGGCAGCCCTTAGGGCAGTCCTCCGCCAGCTCTTCCAACAACGGAAAGTGTTCTAGCCACTGCTCGAGAGGTCGCTCGTGCAAGCCGAAACTGCGAATGCCCGGCGTGTCGATCAACCATCCGCCCCGGAAGGGTGTCATGCGGGACGCGGTCGTGGTGTGTCGCCCGCGATCATCGCTGATGCGCACGCCACCGGTGTCCCGTTCGAATTCGGGGTCGAGGGCGTTGAGCAAGGTCGACTTGCCGACGCCGCTGTGTCCCGCCACGACCACCGCGCAGCCTTGCAAGCGCTCCGCCAACTCCGCCAAGCCCGTCCCATCCAGCGCGGAGGTGAGGTAGCAGGGCAGATGCGCGGCCTGCAAGTCGCGCTGCACGTCGGCCAAACGCTCGCGTGCGGCAGCATCGAGCCGATCGATTTTGGTGACGACCAACAAGGGCTCGATGCCGCCTTCGCGGTAAGCGATGCGCAACCGCTCGATCAAACCGAGCCGCAAGGACCCGTCTTCCTGCGCGGGCAGGGCGATTAGGCCCAAGTCCACGTTGGCGGCCAGCCACTGGGTCGCTCGGCGTTGGCCCGGCCAATGCCGGGACAGGCCGCTGCGCCGTTCCGCGAGGGAGGCGAGGCGGCATTCACCGCCTGGAAGCTCCTCGATCGCCACCCAATCGCCCACCACGGGGGGACCGGCAGCCAGACGGGCGCCGCCCAGGTGGGCGGAGCGTCGTTTGCTTTCTCTTGCGATCTCCACACGCCCGGCGTGCACCGCAACGATGCGCCAAGGGTGGGGTCGCTGGGGGAGGGCCGGGGAGCGGTCGCGACGTCCTTCGTTCGTGGAAGAACTAGCGGGACGCATGCTTTCCATCGCTTCCCACGGAGCGTCTTCGGAATCGTCGTCGACGTCACGCCAATCGCGACGGGTTCGACGTTTGCGCGGCGACTGCGCTTTGCGGGCGCGGCTGGCGCGAGCGGCACTCTTGCGCTCTTCGAGGGATTTGGCCTTCTTCATGCCCCGCAGGGCACGTTCGGTCGATTTCCGTTTCTCTTCGTAATCCAAGGGATCAGGGGGGTCCGACGCCCGGACGAAGGGCTTCGCCGGCAACGCGCACGGGAAACCAAAAGGACCGCGCGAGCCCTGGGCGTGGACATACGGAGGGCGCGAAACGGCTCAAGGGCCTCCGCCTCCGTCCGTGGTGGGCCGCCCGTAGGCGCGCCGATCCCTAACGAAGAGCGGAGGCGTTCACGGTGGCGAATTCGATGCGCATGGTGGCCTCCTGTTCGTGGTTCTGGGGGAGCAACCGAAACCAGCGGTTTCGGGCGAGCAAGCGAAGGGGCTCTCCCTTCGACGCTTGCATCCTGCCCCTGACCGATCGTTTGCGCAAGCCCCTTTCTCGGTCGACCCCGTCCCAGCTTGGCGCATGTGTCCCCTTTGCGTAAGGATCCCCGGCCCTTGGATTCGGTCGCGGAACCTAGGCGGACCTGGTGTGTTGAAGACTGCGTCGCGCCGAAAGTGGCGTGCGAGGAGATCCAACCATGAAAGCAATGATGATCGGGGCCTTGGCCCTATGCGCCTTCAGCGCGCCAGCCCTGGCCCAACGGGCCGCCGAGCCTGGCCCGCAAGCCGAGGCCGTGGAACGTACAGGAGATCGCGCGGAGCGGCGGGCCGCCTTGCGCGAACGCTTCCTGCAACGCTTTGACACCAATCAAAATGGCCGCATCGACGCGGAAGAACGCGCGCAGGTTCGCAGCGCCATGCAGGCCCGGCGCGCCGAACGGGCTCCGTCCCAAACCCCCGAGCGAATGCGCGGACCGCGCGCCGGGGACCGCGAGGGTCGACGCTTCGGCCCCCAGGGGCGTGCGGCCGAAGGGACGCCGCGCCGTGAGGGACCGCGGGCTAGGCAGGGTGAACGGGGTCGGCGCGGAGCTGCCGTGGCTCCCGAAGGTCGCCGCGGCGGATCAGGTCGCTTTGGAGAGCGCCGCGCACGGCCTATCCACCAGCGCTTACAACACCAACGCGGCGAACGGGGCCAACGCGCCCAACGTGCACAGCGAGGTGCCGAACGCCAAGGACCGCGCTGGCGCGGGGAGCGGAGTGAATCCGCGCACCCCCGTCGCTTGCGGGCCGAACGCCGCGGGCCTCGCCCGCAAGCTTCACCGCGCCACGGAGCGGAACGACCTCGCCGCGCGTGGCAACGAGCCCAGGCTCGCCGT
>JAUHXY010000101.1 GCA_030426785.1 bacterium | reverse complement strand
TCTGCCTTTTGCTACTCGCTTGCATCCACCGACGATGTCTCCGCGAAGGACCCGGTATGGCTATGTTTCTGAAAGGTCCCCTCCCCTTGACCCTGTTGGCTCTACCCGCTCTGTTGAGCGCCCAAGGAGCCCACGATGGGGTCCCCCAAGCTCCCTCCCCAAGCCCTGTGGAAACCCGCGCGGCGCAGCCCCATCGAGCCCAAATGGCCGATCACCTCCAAAGCGCGCTCGCCCTGGCCTCCGGGCCTGGGCGAACGGCCGCACTCTTGCGAGCCCTAGAGGAAGTCGCGCAGTGCCTACCCGCCGGGTTCCAGCAAGCGCAAATTCGCCAGCAGATTCGCGATGTGCGCTGGATCGACGTGGTCGATGCGCCGCGGGCTCTCAAGGTCGCCGAAGCCACGGCCCGCGACTTCGCGAAAGACCTCGCTTTCGAGCCGCGCATCGAAGCTCCTTTACCCGTGGGCTTCCCCGCCCCCACCCCCGTGGGCGAGTTGCAGGTCAAGCACTATCCCACTTACCGCATGGGCCAAACCGACGCGTCGCAAACCCGTGCGAACGGCGCCTTCTGGACCCTCTTCCAGCACATCGAGTCGAACGAAATCGCCATGACCGCTCCGGTCGAAATGACCATGGAGCCCGCTGGTGAACGCGTCCGAGAAACCAAGATGGCCTTCCTGTATCGCTCCACCGAACAGGGCCAACTCGGCGACCAAGGCCGCGTGCAGGTGGTCGATGTGCCGGCCATGGCCGTGCTCAGCTTGGGTTGCCGTGGCAACACCAACTACCGCACGGTCGCGAAACTGCGCCAACACCTCGACGCTTGGATCGCCAAGAACCCCGAATGGAAAGCCAGCGGCGACCTGCGCGTCATGGGCTACAACAGCCCGATGGTCCCGTGGAACCAGCGCTACTTCGAGATCGAAATCCCGATCGAGCGGGTCGCGCAAACCCCGACGGTCGTAATGCAAGACGTCTAGATCGCTAACACGCGCACCACCTGGAGGCGGAGCCCTTGGAGTCCTTAAACTCCAAGGGCTCCGTCTCGATTGGGATAGATATTGGTCTACGCCGACCGCTTCTTCTGCGGCAGGGAGTTGAAGTAGAGCAAGAGGCCGAGGGCTCCGATGCCCGCCAGGCCGAGCACCGTCGTGAGGGTTCCGGAGATGGCGGTTTGGCCTTCGCCGTCGCCGAAGAGCGTGAGGGAGTTCATGTCGAAGCCGCCCAGGATCATGACGCCCAGGATGAGTTCGAAAGCGGCGGCGCCCGTGATCAGGCCGGCGGCGGCCAGGATCGACTCGTGGGTTTGCAGGCCCGCTTTGCGCTCGCCGAACCAGCGGAACAGAGCGCCGATCAGGATGCCGATGCCCAGGTACGGGGGCAGGTAAATGCCGACCGCCAAGGCCATGGACGGCAACTGCAGGCCGCGCTTGTCGGCGGTGATGTCCATGATGACGGCGAGGGCCCCGATCGCCAGGCCGATGAAGATCGGGTACCAAGGCAGGTTGCTCTGCAACAACAGGCCGTCGATCAGGGTCGCGAACATCTTGCCCTGGGGCGCGGTCAGGTCGCCCGAACCCAGGGTGTAAGCCTCGTGCGCCACGTACAACACGATCGGCACCACGATCGCGCCGGCCAGCAGGCCCAAAATCTGAGCCAAGAAGCCATCCTGCACGCGCACGCCGCAGAGCTGCATGGTCTTGTAGTCCTGGCTGGAGTCGTTCGCGGCGCAGACGGCGACACAAGCCCCCACCAGCAGGGGCGTGAGCAGCAACACGTCGCTGATCTCGGTGCGCTTCATCGCCAGCGCCACCAAGCACAACACGAGCGTGGTTACGAAGATGGTGCCCGACACGGGCGACGCGGACGAACCGATTTGGAGCGAAAGAATCGCGCCCAGAGCCACCATTAAGCCGCACATCACCAAGATCGCCGCGGACATGGACAAGCCGAAGGCCGTCGGACCGCCTTCCTTGACCAACAACCATCCAAACAGCATGCCGACGCCCACAAAGATGCTCAGCATGAGCCCTTTGCGAACGCCCGGATCGACCAGCAAGGTGCGATCGGCTTGCGCGGGGTCCTCGTGGGCCAAGGAGCTCGCCATCTTGCGGCCCGCGCCCATGAAGCGGATCAGGGAATAGGCCACCGCCACGGTCATGGCACCACCCCCGACCCAACGCATGGAGTTGGCCGGGAAGTTGGCGACTTGCTCGGCGTCGACGCTGGCCAGCGCCAGATCCCCGATCAAACGCAAGAAACTGCCACCAAACACCAGCAAGGCCGTCGCCAATGTCAACAGCCCCCCGATGCCGATGTAGATCGGCGTGAAGGGCAAGTCGGCCTTGAATTCACGCTCGTCGACTCCGCCACCTTGTAGGGCCAGCGACACCTTCTTGGAGAACAGCACGATGTGTTCCTTGGCCAACCCGAGTTTGGTGGTCAGAGGAGCCAAGAAACTGAGCAACAAACCCAGGTACAAGGACGGCTTGAGGTTCGGCTTTTTGTCCGGTTCGGACACGGCCGCCTCGATCATCGCTTCGCATGCGCGCGCTTCGGGCGCGGGCAAGGTCGGATCGGTCAGGAACTTCTTTGTCGCGAGTCCCACGAAGCCGTAGCCGATCAAGCCCCCTGCGATGCTGACGAAGATCAGCGTCAGCACATCGACCGGTGGAACCTCCAGTCCTTTGTCCGCGTGCAAAATCTGCACCAAAGGCGCGGTAAAAATCACGCCAGCGGTGACCGCCATGCCCGCGCTGCCGGCGACTTGCGCCAGGTTCAGAAAGCGGCTTCCGGTGCCTCCTGTCGTCGCTTTCGCGAACGCGCCCCAGGCGAGCAGGATCACCAGGGGGCTAACCCCGGGCGTGATGCCCGCTTTGAGGCCGGCGATGACGAGGGTGCCCGACACGACCGTGGTCACGATCACGCCGAAAAGGATGGGGAAGCGGTCTTTCATAGAGCGGAGGGGGTAGCGCCGGGGAAAGCGGGCCCCGTAGCATAGGCACGGCCCAGCATTCGGTCCAGAGACCCGGCGGCGCGCCCGCCCCACCCATCATGTACGCGAAAAGGAAATCCATCATTCGTCTCGCCTCCCTGTTAGTACCGCTGTGGATCGCGGGAGCCGCTTGGACCTTGGGGACCGCAGGCCGCGCGTTCGGACAAGAACCTGAACCCGCGCAGCCGGCCGCCACCGAAAAGGCCTTCCCCGAGCAACACCTGACGGTGCATTTGAAGGGTCTGGAAGACCTCAAGCTCATCCAAGGCGAGGCCCAAGGCCAAACGCAAGCCCGCTGGAGCGGCCGCATCGGCAACACCAACCTGCACGTGCATTTCTTGTTCATGGACGCGCGCCGGTTCCGCTTCAACGAGCCCAAAGACGTCATCGACATCGCCGAATACAACCTAGTGCCCCAGGATGCCAAGGACGGTGACCCGCTCGGCCAACGCTCCTTCGAGTCGACAGAATTCCGCGAGGGTCCTTACGGCTACGTTCCGGTCGCTTGGCTGGGCCACACATGGGACAAGGACGAAACCAAGCAAACCGCGCATCGTTGGTACTTGTGCGGCTTGACCCAATCGGTCGGCTACGAGTTGGTCGCGACCGCCGATCCCGCCTTGGTGGAAGCCGATCGCGAGGCGATCGAAACTTGGCTGTGGAAGGCCGTGCAGTACGACGGCCCCCAGCGGGTGGCCGAGTGGACCGACGAAGAAATCGATGACCGTTGGCAGCGCGACACCCCCGACGACGTCTTCGAGAAGGGCACCTTCGTCAAGCTGCGCACCAAGTACTACGTCATCATGACGAACGTGGGCAAAAGCACCACGCGCGCCTTCGGCGAGAAACTCGACGAGAACTACGAGAAGATCCGGGCGATCTACCCTTTCGACGACATGCCCGCGCAGCGCTTGTTGCCGATATTCTATTTCGTGCAGAAGGACCAATACCACGATTGGTGCGAAAAGGTGATCGGTAACCGCATGAGCACTTCCGCCGGCGTGGCGACCGGCGACGTGTACTCCACCTACCACCAGAGCGTGAACGCTCCGGTCCACATCCACGAAGCCACCCACCAAATCTTCCGGAACCGCCTGTTTCTGTCCGGCGGTGGCTCGTGGTTCCAAGAAGGGGTCGCGGAGTACATGTCGGCTCTTCCCGGCGACCTCAACGTGATGAAAAGCCTCATCGCGCGGGAGGCCTACAAGCCCTTCGACTCCTTTTTCCGCACCCGCAGCCTGCTCGGCGACGCCGACCCGAACCGCAAGTCCGGCGGCAGCGACGCGGGCGACTCCTACATGCAGGCCGCCGCGCTGATCGAATTCGTCCGCCACAGCAAGTTCGGGTCCGAAAAGTTCCTCGACTTCGTGCACGCCATCGGATCCGTGCCGCGCAATGACATGAAGGCCATCGAAGCCGCGTTGCAGCGGGTTTACGGGGTCGACATCGCCGGGTTTGAAGAGGAGTTTCGGAACTACTGGAAGAAGCGCAAGAAGCGCAAGAAAGTCAAAACGCCCAAGCGGAAAAAGGCTAAGTAAGGAGTCCGATCCCACCGGCGCGGATCGCCCGCGCCGAGCCGGCTGCCGACCATGACCCACCCGCGATTGCACCTCAACGTGGACCACGTGGCGACGCTGCGCCAAGCGCGCCGCGAGGCCTTCCCCGACCCGGTCGAATGGGCCCTGGCCGCCGAATCGGCGGGTGTCGACGGCATCACCTGTCACTTGCGCAAGGACCGACGCCACATCCAGGACCGCGACGTGGTGCGTTTGCGCGAGCAGATCCAGACCCTGCTGAACCTGGAATCGAGCCTCGATCCGGAAATGCTGGCCATCGCGACGCGCAGCGGCGCGGAAGCCTTTTGCTTGGTGCCCGAGAACCGTGAAGAGATCACGACCGAGGGTGGCCTCGACGTGATCGCGGAAAGCGACCGCCTCGCCGATGCCATCCCGCGCCTGACCGAAGCGGGCGGGGCGGTGTCGCTGTTCATCGACCCCGACCTCAAGCAAATCGACCAAGCGCGCGAGTTAGGCGCGCCTTTCATCGAACTGCATACCGGCGGCTACGCCCAGGCCCGCGGACCCGCCAAGGCCGCCGCTTTGGAGCGCATCCAACGCGCTTCCGCCCACGCCGCCCAAATCGGCCTGCGCGTCAACGCCGGCCACGGTCTCGACTACGACAACGTCGCCCCCATCGCGGCCTTGCCCGAGGCCGAAGAGCTCAACATCGGTTTCGCCATCGTCGCCCGCTCCGTGTTTGTCGGGGTGACGCAAGCCGTCGAGCAGATGCGCCAGCTCCTCCGGCAAAGCTAGCGGATTCTCGGAGGCCGGAACCTCGAAACCAGCGGGCTTTGTAGGTGTCCACTGGTCGACCCCCCGATACAAGGGCTCATCAAGGGAGCGCAAAGGCCTCCCGCGCGCAGATCGCATTCGGGAGGTGATACCTCTCTTTCCCCTTTGGCTAGTGGCTGCGTCCGCGGAAGGCCTACGGGATGGCTTTTCCAGCCCAAATCAAAAACTCTGCTACCCTGGATAGATGAAGTTTGCTGCAACCTACTGCCCATTGATGTTGACCTTTGCCTTGAGTTCCAACGGCTTTTCGCAAGGAGGGGATGATTGCGCCAACGCGCAACTCATCACAGGCTTGGGGCCCCATACGGTCGATTTGATGATGACCACCGCTAGCGGCTCCATCCCGCCAGGATGCACGAACATAGGGGTCGACGAAGACGTTTGGATGGATTGGATGGCCCCGTCGACGGGCACCTTCTCCGTCGAGGTGTGTAGCGGTAGTGCAGCGGGTTGGGGATTGGCGGTGTGGGATGGTTGCGGGGGCACCGTGCTGACCTGCAAAGAATTCAACTGCCAATACGAAGAGAATCGAGTGATCTTCCAAGGCGTGCAGGGGACCGTCTACAAGATCCAGGTCTCCTCCCCGGTGTTCTGGGCGGATGGAACCCTGCGCATCGAAGAGGTCTTCATCGCCGACAACGACGATTGCGCCAACGCCACGGAAGTATTGGGCTACGGCACCTTTCCATTCGACTTAGCCAACGCGACGACCGACGGCCCCACCGATACGAATTGCTTCAATGTAACCAATGGAGTTTGGTATCGCTGGACCTCTCCTTACGACCGCACGGTGACCATTCGATCGAGTGAATATGGATTGCACCTGTCAATCATCGACGGTTGTGGAGGCGAGGAGATTCAATGCAATCGAGGTTTCGGCCTGCATCGGTTGCCGCAGTTGCACCTGCCTGCCCAACCGGGAACGGAGTATCTGATCCGTCTGTCGAGCCCTTCCGGTTCCAGCCGCCCTGCCGGTTGGCTGTCCATCGAGCCCAATACGGTCATCCAGGATCCCACGACGAGTCGGGCTTACTCTCTGATCTATTCGGTGGAGACCTTCCAAGGCGCTCAGACTGCCGCGCAGAGCTACCGCTACCGAGGAGTGCCGGGACATCTCGTCACCATCAACTCGCAGGTCGAAAAGGACTACTTGCTCGCCAACTTCTCGCTGCCGATCTTCACGCGCATCGGCTTGTACCAAGACCAAAGCGATCCCAACTATTCCGAGCCAGCGGGCGCATGGAAATGGGTCACGGGTGAGCCCTTGAACTTCACCGACTGGTTGCAACCCAACCGCCCCGACAACTCGATGGGAGATGAGCATTGGGGCTATCTGGTCAACGGACAATGGGAGGACGAAGCGGATGCGACCGGTCTCCTACTGGCTCAAGCCCAAATCGTGGAGTGGCCCTTGGATCCGGAAGGCACAGCGTTTTGCGAACCCGCGGAGCCGAACTCCATCGGTCTCGCGACGCAGTTGTACGTCGAGAAATCGTTTGTAGCGCCCGCCCTGGTGCGCTTAGAGGGCGTCGATGGTCCGCCCGCGCAGTTTGGATACTTTTTGGTGGGTACCGCCGCGATGGATCCGGGGGTCGTCGCCGGCAACGGGCGTCTTTGCCTGGATACCTCGGGCGGCAACCTGATCGGCCGCTACAACGCCGCCGGCACCCAGCGCAATTCGATCGGCATCTTCGACGAGTTTGGCATCTTGGAGAACTTGGTCAGCACCTCGTCCACCGGAACCGGCTACGACCTGTCCCTGGAACTGCCCTTCCCGGGCGGCGGCTTGATCGGCCCCGGCCAAACTTGGCACTTCCAGCTCACCCACCGTGAGCCGGGCGGCGCCTTCAACTTCTCCAACGGGGTCAGCGTGACTTTCTAGTTCCAGCCCCTCTCAAAGCGCCATGTTCGCGAGTATCCCAGCCGTGTTTGCACTGGCGATCGCATTCCTCAGCCCCATCGCTTCGGCGCAGGGGGCTGATGACTGCTTCCAAGCCCAGCCGATTTCCGGAGTTGGAAGCTTTGCGGTCGATTTGCAAAACACCACTCCCAGCGGAGTCGACCCGCAGGGCTGCACAGGCTTGAGCAGCTTCGACGATGTTTGGTTTGACTGGACGGCGCCCAACACAGGCCTGTTTGGCGTGGAAGTTTGCGGTGGCAACACGGACCGCTGGGCGATTGGCGTGTGGGACGATTGTTGGCAGAACGCAATCGCCTGCGCCGACTTCAACTGCCGCTTCAACGACAATCGAGTAGTGTTTTCGGCCGTAGGTGGCACGCACTACAAAGTCCAGGTCTCCTCGCGGTTCTTCTGGGCCCAAGGGACCATGACCATTCTGTCCGTCAGTTTGCCCACCAACGATTCGTGCTCCGATGCCACTGCCTGGGAGGCCTATGGGGAGGTCCCCTTTGATCTGACGGACGCGACCACCACCGGGCCCACGACGACGCAATGCCAGAACACGGTATTCGACCTGTGGATCCGCTGGACCTCGCCCTATGCGTGGCCCGCTGAGGTGCTTTGCAGCGCGCCAAATGTCAACCTAGCTCTCTTCGATGCTTGTGGTGGCCAAGAATTGCAGTGTCACACCGCCAGTTCCCTGGAACCAGCCAGGCTGCAGATCGATCCCCAGGCCGGAGAGGAGTTCTTGATCCGGATTTCAACCAGACTGACGGCAGAACGCACAATCGGTTCGATTCGCTTTGTACCGAACGAAATCGTGATCGACAGAAGTACAAAACGGGCGTACTTCTTGATCAAACGCCCCATGACCTACGCTGCTGCGAGAGTCTATGCCCAAAGCATTCGCTACCGAGGGGCATCGGGTCACCTGGCGACCTTGACCACCCAGGCGGAACACGACTTGGTGTACAGCCTGTTTCCCGCCGGCGATATCAATTTTGCGGGTATCGGTCTCTTCCAGGATTTAGCCGACCCCAACTACTCCGAACCCGCTGGGGCTTGGAAATGGGTCACGGGAGAGCCCTTGCAGTTTACGAATTGGTTGCCTACCAATCGTCCCGACAACTCGTTCGGATTGGAGCATTACGGAACAATCCTGTTTGGCTACTGGGACGATGTTCGCGAGGACATCTCGAGATACCTGTTGGAGTGGCCGATCGACCCCGTGGGGACGGAGTTCTGCGGTCCCGCGGAGGCGAACTCAATCGGACTGAGCACGAAGTTGTTCGCGGAGGGTTCTTCGATCTCCCCGGCTCAATTGCGGCTGGAAGGGGCTGATGGACCGCCAGGCCAAATCGGCTACTTACTGATCGGCCCAGTTTCGATGGACCCCGGTGTCGTGGCGGGCAATGGTCGCCTTTGCTTGAGTGCTTCCGCCAGTCAACCCATCGGCCGCTACAACGTCGCAGGCACCCAACGCAACTCGGTCGGCCTGTTCGACCAGTTCGGCATCCTAAAGAACCTGGTCGGCACTTCGAGCACGGGAACCGGCTACGAACTGTCCCTGCATCTCCCCATCGCCGGCGGCGGCGTGATCGCCCCCGGGCAAACTTGGCACTTCCAACTCACCCACCGTGAGCCGGGCGGCGCTTTCAACTTCTCCAACGGGGTCAGCGTAACCTTCTAAACGGCTTGATCGGTCTCTCGTAGTGGAGCGCACCGAAGCTCCCCCGACCGGTTTCTGCGGGCGGCCCAGGCCGCCCGCTCTTCGTGGGGGGCCACGGGACCTCCCAACCAGGCCCTTCTAAGGGGGCAGCATCGGAGGCTGAAGTGCCCTACATCGGCGCAGAAAGCAATTAGCGCCAGGCAACTCCGATACTCCCATTCTCCAAGCTGGTGCCGAATCTGCACCACCCCCAAGAACATTTCTTGGAAACCAACATTCCCTTTGGCCATGCTTTGCCAATGGGACGGGGACAACACAACCAAACGAACTCGCGTCGGTTCTGGGGGAGCATCACCGCTCTGCCCACGCCGATCCATCAAGGCCAACTCTGCGAGAAGTCGCTGCGCGCTGATGTCGAATGGCATTGTTCGCAAGGCAGTCAGGGATTGCTCGTCACCGGCTCGACCGGCGAATCGGCATCGATGAGCTTGGAGGAACGTCGCGTGGTGTGGGGCCTCGCGGTGGATCAAGCCGCCGGACGCTTGCCGATCCTCGCCGGGGTCGGCGCGCCGAGCACTGAAGCCTGCGTGGAAATGGCGCGTGCAGCCGTGCGCATCGGCGTCGACGGCTTGTTGGCGGTGACGCCTTACTACACCGTGCCGGATGCGCGCGGTCAGTGGGCGCACTTCGAGCGTTTGGCCAAGAGCCTGCCCGAAACGCCGATTGTGCTCTACAACGTGCCCGCCCGCACAGGTTGCAACATGGAGCTGCGCACGATCATCGGATTGGCTAACACCTTCGACAACATTGTCGGCATCAAAGAAGCCACCCGCTCGATCGCCCGCATCGACGCTCTGTGCCGCGAACCCGGCCTCGACGTGTTCGCCGGCGATGACTTGGCCATGGTCGACTTCTTGCGCCGCGGCGCGGCGGGTGCCATCACCGTCATCGGCAACCTCTTGCCGCGCCAAACCGCCGAACTGGTCGGCTTGGCTTCGATCAATCCGTCGGACAAGCGCGTGGAGGAGTTAGAGGCCTCCCTCGCCCCGCTGATCGCCACCTTGTCGTTGGCGCCAAACCCCACCGCCCTCAAAGCGGCCATGAGTTTCCAGCGCGACTACCCCAGCGAACTGCGCCTGCCCTTGGTCCCCGCCGAGCCGGCCCTGTGCGAACGCCTGCGCGTCGCCCTGGCTCCGTTCAGCGAAGTGGCGTTGCCCGCATAGCGCGCCGCTAAAAGAGGTCTTCGCCAGGCTGGTTCGAAGCCTGGCGAATCCACTCCAGGAACTGCGGCTCGTCCAACGGTTCTTCTTCGGAGACGTGCAAGTACCTCACCGCTGGCTGCTTCGAGCGTACCGGCGGTAGCGGCTCGAGCAGGTCGCCCCGCAAGAAGGTCACCTTGACGTACTTCGTGAAGCAGTGGAACCCGAGGAACCATCCTCGACCTTCCATTCCGTAAAACGGCGTGTTCCAGCGCACCGCCTTGTGCACATCGGGCAGGGTTTGCGTGATCAGCCCGTCGAGCTGCTTGCCGACCTTCTTCTTCCAGCCGGGCATCGCAGCGAGATAGGCCTTCACGGGGGCCTCGCCGTCGCCTTTGGGGATCTGCGGGTTGCCCCCGGAGAGCAGCTTGGGCTGCGCGGCGGCCTTCTTCTTGGCTGGCATGGTTGGATTCTAGCCCGAACAGTAGGCACTACGTGCGCGCCCGCCAATTTGGCATCTCGGATGCCATTATGGCCCCGCAAAGTACGAGGAGCGGCCCTCACGACCCCTTCCGGGGCGATCATCCGCTGGCACGGCCCTTGCTCCCCTTTCTCCACACGCCCGCCAAATCCGGGCCCCAAGGAGAAACACACCATGCAAATGCCGTTCACGAACTACGCCCAAGAGGCGCTCACCCGTGCCCAGACGCTCGCCACCGAGTCGGGGCACGCGCAGCTCACCAGCCTGCACCTATTCGCCGCGCTGCTCGAAAAGCGCGAAGGGGTGTTCGGCGCGCTGTTCGACAAGCTGTCGGTCGAGCCGGCGGCTTTGAACGCCGAGATCGATCGCGCTTTGGCGGCCTTGCCGCGGCAAAAGGGATCCCAAGGCCAGCTCGGGGCCTCCGCCGGCCTCGCCGCGGTCATGCCTGAAGCCCAACGCCTCGCCGGCGTGTGGGGCGATGACTACATCTCGACCGAGACCCTCTTCGCGGCCATGGTCAGCAAGCCGGAAGCGCCCCTCAACAGGATCCTGGCGGAGCGCAAGGTCGACCTGACGCGCGTGCAGGCTGCGCTCGAAGACCTGCGCCAAGGCCGCAGCGTGCAATCCCCCGACCCGGAGAGCACGTTTGAGGCCCTGGAAAAGTACGCCCAGGATCTGACTGCCGATGCGAAAGCCGGCAAACTCGATCCCGTCATCGGCCGCGACGAAGAGATCCGCCGCACCATTCAGGTCCTCTCCCGCCGCCGCAAGAACAACCCGGTTCTGATCGGCGAGCCCGGCGTGGGCAAAACCGCCATCGTCGAAGGCATCGCGCAACGCATCGAAGCGGGCGACGTGCCCGAAGGCTTGAAGGGCAAGCGCGTCATGGCGCTCGACCTGGGCCAAATGCTGGCCGGGGCGAAGTATCGCGGGGAATTCGAAGAGCGCCTGAAGGCGGTCTTGTCCGAGGTTTCCGACGCGGGCGGCGACGTGATCCTGTTCATCGACGAGCTGCACACCCTGGTCGGAGCCGGCGGCGCGGAAGGCGCGGTGGATGCCGCGAACCTGCTCAAGCCCGCCCTCGCGCGCGGCGAGCTGCACTGCATCGGCGCCACGACCTTGGACGAATACCGCAAGCACGTGGAGAAAGACGCGGCCCTGGAACGGCGTTTCATGCCGGTCATGGTCAGCGAACCCACGGTCGAAGACACCGTCGCCATCTTGCGCGGACTGAAGGAACGTTACGAAGTGCACCACGGCGTGCGTATCGAGGACGGCGCATTGACCGCCGCGGCGCGCCTTTCGGATCGTCACATCTCCGATCGCTTCTTGCCCGACAAGGCCATCGACTGCATCGATGAGGCGGCGGCGCACCTGCGTACCGCCATCGACTCCTTGCCGCCCGAGCTGGACAGCGTGGAGCGCCGGATTCGGACTCTGGAGATCGAACGGGCCGCCCTCGTCAAAGAAGACGAAAGCGCCCACGCCGACCGCCTCGACAAGATCGCCGCTCGTTTGGCGGACCTCAAAGAAGAAGGCTCCGGCCTGCGGGCCCGTTGGCAGCAAGAGCGCGACGTGATCCAAACCATTCGCGCGGGCAAGGCGCACATCGAGTCCCTGCGGGCCGAAGCCGCGCGCCTCGAGCGCGAAGGCAACCTGGAGCGCGTCGGTCAGATCCGCTACGGCGAGTTGCCCGAAGCCCAGAAAACCCTCGACGCCAACACGGCACGCCTCGAAGAGATCCAAAAGGACGGCGCTTTGCTGCCCGAAGCGGTCTCGGAAGAGTCGATCGCGCAAGTGATCGGCCGCTGGACCGGCATCCCCGCCGCGAAGCTCGTCGAAACCGAGCGCGCCAAGCTGTTGCAGATGGAAGACCGCCTGCACGAACGCGTCATCGGCCAAGACCACGCCATCCAGGCCATCTCCCAAGCCGTGCGCCGCGCGCGCGCGGGCGTGCAAGAGGTCGGCCGCCCGCTCGGCTCGTTCTTGCTGCTCGGCCCCACCGGCGTCGGCAAAACCGAGCTTGCGCGTTCGCTAGCCTGGTTCCTGTTCGACGACGAGCGCAACATGGTGCGCATCGACATGAGCGAGTTCATGGAGAAGCACTCCGTGTCGCGCATGATCGGCGCGCCTCCGGGGTACGTGGGCTACGACGAAGGCGGTGTGCTCACGGAAGCCGTGCGCCGTCGCCCCCACAGCGTGATCCTGCTCGATGAAGTCGAAAAGGCGCACCCCGACGTGTTCAACGTGCTGCTGCAACTGCTCGACGATGGCCGCCTCACCGACGGCCAGGGCCGCACCGTCGACTTCTCGCAAACGCTGATCCTGATGACCAGCAACCTGCGCGGAGAGAGCAGCCTCAAGGAGTTCTTCCGTCCCGAGTTCCTCAACCGTTTGGACGAGGTGCTCACCTTCGACGCCCTG
>JAUHXY010000345.1 GCA_030426785.1 bacterium | reverse complement strand
CCGATGCGTCCCACGACTGGGGGAGCTGCTCGCGCCGGTGGCCGCGCTCGAAATCGCGCGCCAGGCGCTGCCCGGCCTCGAGCTGCGCGCGGTCGATCAGCGGCGCACCGTCGCGGCCGCGCCGCGTGGCAAGCCAGCTCAGGGGGTTCTCCGCGGCGTTGGTGCGCACCTCGATGGTTTCGCCCCCGTCGAGGGTCTCTTCGGTGACCTTGCGCTCCGTGTAGGGCGAGGAGAACCAAGAGACCCCGTCTCGGCTCAGGTTGAACGGCCCGATGTAGTCCAAAAACTGCACGGGGAGAGCTCGATCCAGACCATGCTTGCGCTTGAATCGGTCGATGCGCGCTTGCACATCCGAAGAATCGGAGAGTTCTCCTGAGCCCCCACCACCCATCATGACGGTGGCGGGATCCCCAGGGGCCGCGTGAAAGATGAAGAACACGACCAGGGCTACCCCCAGGGTCGTGGGGATCATCAACAGGAGCCTTCGGAGGATGAACGCGATCAAAGGGCTGGGTGCGCGGGGAAGCGGAGAGGGTTGGGGGCGGCTGCCAGCGGAGCGAACGGGCGCCGCAGCCTAGCGCACGGGGCGACGGGGCGCCACAAGCCGGCGCGGCCGTGCCTCAAGGGAAGCCTCCGAGTCAGCGTCCGAACGCGGGGCAAAAAAGCCTGCCAAAAAATAGGAGAGGCCGCGGCTCCGTTCCGCCGCGCGCCCCGAACGAAGGGAGCCGGTCCGCCACGCGGACCGGCTCCCGGCCGATCGTTCCCTTAGGGGTTCAAGGTGCTGCGGGTCCCCTTTTCGCTGGGATCCGCGAAGTACCACCGCCGGATGGAGTAGCCCGGGTCGATGGCGAAGTTCTGCAGGCCGCGAATGCGCTTCGACATAGCGAATTTGCGCGGCACGTTGAAGCCGAACAGGTACGGCTGGATGTCCTCGTAGATGCGCCTATGGATCTTGTGCCAGTACTCTTGGCGCTTCGCGAAGTCGAGCTCCCGCTGTCCCGCTTCGATCCACGCGTCGATCTGCTCGTCACGCACGCCGGAGCTGTTGGAGCTTTCCACCTCAAAAGCGCCCCACTTGGAGTGCCACAACTGCTCGGGATCAGACTCCAACTCCGGCACCCAGGCTAGGTTGCAGGCGTCGAAGTTCCGCTTCTTCAAGCGATCCAGGAAGGTAGCCCACTCGATGGGCTCGAGGTCCACTTCGATTTCGAGCAGTTCGAGGGACTCCCGAATCTTTTGCCCCAGGGTCGACGAGGCGTCGTTCCCCGAGGGATACAGGAAGGTGATTTTGAGCTCGACCCCGTCCTTGTCGCGAGTCCCGTCTCCGTTGCGATCGTACCAGCCGGCCTCATCCAACAGGTCCATGGCTAGGTCCGGATCGAACTCCAAGGGCTGGACGTCCATGTCGTAGGCAGCGGAACCGTACGGGAACGGGCCGGTGACCTGACGGGCCAAACCGCGGTAGTTGTTTTCCAAGTATTCGGTGGAATCGAACGCGTGTGCGATGGCCTTGCGCACCGCCAGATCCGCCAGTTGCGGCCGGTACAGGTTCCAGCCGGTGAACCCGTAGTGCCCCAGGTACATGTAGCCCTTGTAGTAGTCGTTCGTAAACTCCGGCTTTTGGGTGCGCGGGCCGAAGTAGTCCGAAGACTTGACGCGCTCGAAATAGTCCAATTCGCCGTTGATCAGGGCGTTCATGGCCGTTTCGTCGTCGGAGATTACGCGCCAGCGGATGGTGTCCACGTAGCCGGCTTTGGCCGGATCGAAGTAGGCGCTGTTGCCATTGCCGTCCACGAATCGCTTGGCTTCCACGTAGGCATCATTCCATTCGGTGACGCGGTACGGGCCGAGGCCCACCCACATCTTGTTGGCTTGGTGCTCGTTGATGAACGTGCCCTGCTCCACCGGCGTGAAGCGCTCTTTGTGGTCGCGGTTGTCCGGATCCGCCAGGTTGTAAATGTGCGAAGGCAAGATCGTCAGCGACGTGCCGACCGTGGACAGCGCGAACGCGTATTGCTGCTCGTAGAAGAAGCGCACGCGATACTTGTCGAGCACTTCGCAGCCGGTGACCTTTTCGAACTGGAAGCGCTTTTCGTCGCAGTCCACGTTCGGGTTGGCGTAGATCTCCCAGGAGAAGTGCACGTCGCCCGTATCGAGCATCTGGTCGGTGTGGCCCCCCCCGGGGTGCCAGCGCACGTCCTCGCGCAGCTTGAAGTTGAACACCGAGCCGCGCTCGAGGCGCGGGGCGGCGGACTTGGGCACTTCGACCGCCTCGCTCAAAGGGTTGCCGTGGGACAGGGGCTCGACGGTGTAGGTGTCGCCGTTGTCGATCACCTTGCCGAACAGGGCCTTCACGGTGACGTGGCCGCTGACCGGCTGGCCGTCTTCCATGCGGCGCAGCTTGACATCCGTGGTCGGGTAGGAGCTGGTGGCCGAGTCGGCGATCACCAGGATGTCCTCCACTACCGGATCGCTCTCCACCAGGTTGGGCACGTACTTGGTGCTCTCCCAGTCCTGCAGCAGCAAGGACTCGTGGATCTCGTAGAGCATGCGGCGCGTGTAGGCCGAG
>JAUHXY010000344.1 GCA_030426785.1 bacterium | reverse complement strand
CTCGGGGCTGATCACCGAGTAGTAGCTGTACTGCATCATCATGACCCGGTCGGCGATGCCGATGCCCAGGGCGCCGCCCGAGCCGCCCTCGCCGATCACGCAGGTCACGATCGGCACGCGCAGGTCGAACATGGCGAGGATGTTTTCGGCGATGGCGGCGGCTTGGCCGCGCTCCTCGGCCCCGATGCCGGGGTAAGCGCCGGGGGTGTTGATCAGGGTCACGATCGGCAAACCGAGCTTTTCGGCAAGGCGCATCTTACGCAGGGCTTTGCGGTAGCCCTCGGGGTGCGCGCAGCCGAAGTTGCACTCCACGCGTTCCTTGGTGGTTTTGCCCTTGCGGTGCCCCACCACCATCACGCGGCGGCCCTGCAGGGTGCCCAGTCCCGTCAAAATGGCCGGATCGTCGCCGTAGACCTTGTCGCCGTGCAGCTCCATGAACTCGTCGAACAGGAATTCGACGATGTCGCTAACCACGGGGCGGTCGGGGTGGCGCGCCACGCGCACCTGGTCCCAGGGGGACAGATCCGAGTAGGCCTCTTCGATGGCCTTCTGCAGTTTGCCGCGCACCGCCTCCATCTCTTCGGTGATATCGAGCTGGGTGCTGCCGGAGAGCTGTTCCAACTCGGCCAAGCGCTCCTCTAACTCCTGGATCGGCCGTTCGAAGGCCATGGCGGAGAGGTTGTCGTTCTTGCGGCCCTTGTCTTTGTTCTGGCTCATGGTGCCCTGGGTGCGGGTCGGGATCGGCGCGGGTCGGGGCCGCGCCACTGGGTCCTATCGTCCCCCTTGGTCCCCCAGGGAGCAAGCCCCAAGGGTGTCGGCCTCGCAAATCGAGTCCCAACGGGAAGCGACCGGCCTCCCCAGGCCCTGTGGGCAACCAGCGCCTGCACCGAGCCAACCCAGAGCGTGGCGGCCTCTCGGCTTTCCCCCATACGCTGCAGGGTGCCTGCATGTACGAAGAGTGCAATCCCTGCGCGCGCCCCCTACAATCCGCCCTTCCCCGCGCGCGTGCGCACTCCCTTTCGCCGGCAACGTTTCCCGCCCATGGCCCCCCAAACCGGCGCCGCAGCTCCTTGGCGCATCGAAGTCTTCCGCAAACCCCAGTTTGACGATCCGGAGGGCACGCACGCGCTCAAAGCCCTGCACGCCCACGGCGATGGGCGCTGGAGCACCGTCACCCGGGTGCGCTACGGTCGCGGCTATCTATTGCCCGGAGAGCTAAGCGGCGAACAGGTGCAAACGGTCGTAGCCGAACTCCTCGCCGACCCGGTCGTGGACGAAGCGCGCACCTTCGAACCGGGACAGCTGCCCGAAACAGCGGCCCCCGGTCGCATCCTGATCGCGCGCAAGCCCGGCGTGATGGATCCGGTCGCCCACACCTTGATGGAGTCGATGCTGCACTTGGAGGTTGTGCCCGCGGGCAGCGAACCCCACGTGCAGACCTTTCACGCCTGGGAGCTGGAAGGCGCACCCGACGCGCAAGCGTTGCGGACCATTGGCAACGAGTACTTCGCCAACGAGGTGATTGAAGACTTGCGGGTGGCGGACGAGAGTTTGCCCTTCGGCTTGCCCGCACCGCGGCCCAAACAGGGACGCGTCGAGATCCCTTTGCTCGCTTTGGACGACGAGGGGCTCCTACGGATCTCCACCGAAGGCCAGCTCTACCTCAACCTGGAAGAGATGCACTGCGTGCAGGAACACTACCGTTCGCAAGGCCGCGAACCGAGCGCGTGCGAACTCGAGACGATCGCGCAAACCTGGTCCGAGCACTGCCAGCACAAGACCTTCCGCGGCAACATCGACTTCGATGGCGAGCGCATCGAAAACCTGCTCAAATCCACCATCGCCGCCGCGACCCACGAAATCGATCACCCCATGTGCGTGAGCGTCTTCCACGACAACGCGGGCATCATCGAGTTTGACCCCGAAGTGCGCGGCGGCATGGATGTGGCCTTCAAGGTCGAAACCCACAACCACCCCAGCGCGATCGATCCCTACGGCGGTGCGGGCACTGGCATCGGCGGCGTGATCCGCGACATTTTGGGCGTCGGTCTCGGGGCGCAGCCCATCGCGAACACCGACGCATTTTTTGTCGGACCGCAAGACCTTCCCGCCGAACGCGTGCCCAAAGGCAGCCTGCACCCCAGCCGCATCCTGCACGGGGTCGTCGCCGGCGTGCGCGACTACGGCAACCGCATGGGCATTCCGACCGTTTCGGGCGGCGTGTGGTTCGACGAACGTTACGTGGGCAACCCCCTGGTGTATGCGGGCACCGTGGGCCTCATCCCGCGACGCTTTGCCGAAAAAAGCGTGCAAGCGGGCGACGTGATTTTGGTGGCCGGCGGACGCACCGGACGGGACGGCATTCACGGAGCGACCTTCAGTTCGGCCGAGCTGACCAGTGAGAGCGACACGCTCTCCGGCGGCGCCGTGCACTGCAACGGGCGGCTCCTTCGCCCGGACTCGGCGCTCGCCGACCGCGTACGCTGGCTCGACGAGTTCGCGGCGCACGAAGTCGCCGCAGTGAAGGACCTGGGGCAGCAGCTGCTGTCCCGGTTGGAGCGCATCGAGAAGCGGATGTCGATGCGCGCGCGGATGGCGCGC
>JAUHXY010000343.1 GCA_030426785.1 bacterium | reverse complement strand
ATCACCGACCTGCACGTGCAGATCGTAGTTGCCGGGATTGAAAGCCAACCAACGGGCTTTGGCCGCCATGGCCTGTTCGCCAGAGCCCATTTGCTCGAACAAGCTCGCTTGCAGGAGTTCGCTGGAGAGAGCCGGCTGCGGGTAGCCTGGGAAGCTTTTTTCGGCCTCCTGGTACCAGTGCAGCGCCTCTTCCAGCTCGCCGGTATTCTCCAGCAGCTTGCCCATCGCGACCAAACTGCGGAATTCACGTCCACCACGCTCGTAGCCTTCGCGCCAGCGCGCTTCCGCCTCTTCCAGATCGCCGCGATCGAGGGCGAGGCCCGCGCGCAAGAAGGACTCCCGCGCGGTCTCTAAGCCAGCGCGGGTGGCGCGCCGTAAGGCTTCGGCGGCGTCCACCGAACTCTTCTGTTGGTAGTGCGTGTAGGCCACGGTCAGCCAATGTTGGGCCCACGCAGCCCGTTCGGTGGGATCGGTAGGCGGGTCTTCCGACAAGCCCAGCGCCAAGCGGCGCACACGATCGGGATCGTGCAACGGCTCGCAATCCAAACCGGCGAGCCGGCCGTCCACGAAACGCTCGAAATCGGCATCGATGGCCTCCGGCGTCGTTTGAAAGACCGAGCGGATGGCGGTGTCCAAATCATCCCCCCGGTCGAAGGCCTGCAGCAACCGCACCATCGGCGAAAAACCATGCTGGGCGATCAACATCTCGCACAACAATCCGCCTTGGTAGTAACCGAACAGGATGCGCGGCCCGCGGAATGCCCGGTTCAGCTCGCGCACGGGGATCAGGTGACCGTTGGCGCGCGCATCGAGCAACTCGAGCCGCATGTTGCGCGTCCAGGCGGGGTTGCGATTGACCTCTTCGTAGGTCGCGAGTCCCTCGGTGATCCAGCGCGGGCAACGGTTGTGCGACAGCCCTAAGTGCACCACGTGACTGAACTCGTGGAAGCCCGTGCGGGCCCACGAAAACTGGCCCCGCATTTCCGACAAAGGCGACAGGGACGTCACCACCGGACCGAAGCACACGCCCAATGCGGGAAAGCCTTCGTACCCGACGCTGCGCACCGAAAAGTCGCCGTGCTCGCGGAACACCTGAATGGTCGTGCGTTCGGGGGTGAACCCGTAGCGTTCGGCCAATTCTTCGCGGGCCTCGGTATAAAACGGCACCCAATAGGTCCGGAAGACCTCGGCGGCATCGGGCATCCAAGAGAACGCGAGAGGTCCATAGGTCTCGTGCACGTGATGCTCTTCGATGCGGGTGAGCACGCGGCGCATATTGTCGCGCCAAGCATCCTGTCGGCCCTTGGCCTCTTCCACGGCCCGCGTGAAGGCTCGCCGCGCTTCGTCTTCGAGCCCGGTATTCGCCAGAGCGTGCCCCAGGCGGGTCCACGCTTGGTGATCGCTTGCATCGCGGGTGACCGCCGCGCGCAAGAAGGGCAACGCCTCTTGGAAGCGATAGAGTTCGACCAGCAAACGGCCCACTTCGCGTTCGGGTTCCGAGTCGTGCGGCGCTTCGTCCAACAGGTTCGCCAAGGCTTGGTCGCAGGTGGCATGGTCGTGTTCGACAAACGCCAGGGCGGCCCGCAGGGTGCGCACATCGCGTCGACCCGGGGCCTGTTCTTCGAGTTGCGAGAGTGCGTAACGCACGCGCGGCAGGTGACCGTCCGAGAGGTCATCGTAGGCGCGCTGCACGATGCCGCGGATGCAACCGGGGTGCGCTTCGAGCAACTGGTGCAGGATCTCTTCGGGCGAACGGCTGACCCGCAATCGATTCAAGCGATGCAGAGCATGCAAACCCAACAAGGCTTCGGCATGGTCGGGGTGCCGGTCGAGCGCCTTCTTGAGCAAGGAACCCGCCGAGCGTTTTCCGCGCGCTTCCACCTCTTGTTCCGATTCGAAGTACACGCCCGCCAATGCCACCAGAAGATCGGGCTCAGCCCCGTCGGCTTGTTCGGCGAGTTGCAGCCCCTCCACCAACGAACGGGAAGCCCCCACCAAGTCGCCAGCCACCTGCTGCAACCGACCGCGGGCCCACAGATCTTGCCACCCTTGAGCGGGCAACTTGGCCGCTTCGACCGCTAAGGCGCGGGCGGCTTGCCGCTGACCAGTAGCCAGGTGAATGCGCGTCTGCGCCCACGCGTCGAGCAGCCGTTGCGCGGGTTGCACGCGACCGAACAAGGCACCCCCTTCCGCCAAGAGCGCGGGGACCGCAGATGCTTGGCCTTGCTCTTCCAGCACGCGCATCCAAACCCGCGCCGCGCGCTGGCCCGCGACGGACCCGGGCGAGGCGCTCTCCAAGGTGCGGCGCGCTTCGCGCAGCGCTTCGTCCAAACGCTCTTCGACCAAGTATCCCACCGCCATCAGGGCCCGGCTTTCCGCGTCTTCCGGGTCCTCTTTCAGGTGGGCCCGCAGGGTCTTGCGCGCCTGGGTCCAGCGTCCGCGGCGGATGTTGAGGTAGGCCTCCTGGCGCTCTAGGCGCAAGAGTTCTTCCACATCGTCTTCCAGCCCTTCGAGCGACTCGAGTAGGCCTCCGCCGTCCTGGAAGGCCCCCGCAGCCCCCGACCCCGCCGCAGCAGGACCCAACACCACCAACGCCGCCGCGAGGGAGGCTC
>JAUHXY010000342.1 GCA_030426785.1 bacterium | reverse complement strand
TCCACGAGCCAGGGACGTGCGAGATCGCCCGACCGCCGCGCGAATTCCGTGACCCCAGCCCTGCGGGTTGACTAAGGGTGCGGGTTACAATCCGGACTTCCCTCAGCCCAGACCGTCTCGGAACACCCGGCCCAGCCGTCCCCCATGCGTCTCCCTTCCCCTGCTTCGCGGACCTCGCCTGCCCTGCGCTTCCCCCGAACCGCCCTCGTAGCCACCGGTTGGCTCGCCGCCAGTTGCCTCGCCGCCTGCCACGGCCCCTTGGATACCTCCCCTGAACGGGCGTTCGGCGGGGATCATCCCGATTCCGTGCTAAGCGCCGACGAGTCGGTCCGGCATGCCGAAGCCCTGGATACGATCGACAGCGCGTTAGGACAACACGACTACGCCGCCGCACGGGGGGTCATCGATGGGCTCGAATGGGATCGGGTCGTCGCCCTCGCCCGCGCGGCTCTGCGGGCCAACGAGCCTCGCCAAGCCCTCAACCCATTGGATCGGGCCCTCGCGTTACGACCGGACGATGCGGAGACCCTGTGGATGCGCGGCCAAGCCGCGTTCGAAGCCGCTAGCGGCGACAGCCAACCTGGATTCTTCTACTCCGACGCGACCCAATTCCTGCGGCGCTCCTACGAGCAGGGGGTGCTCGCGAAAGGCTCTCCTGGGCCGGAAGACTATCGCAGCGTTCTGCAAGCGAGCCTCGCGGCGCGCCTGATCCCCGATGCCGAGCAAGCGTTGCAGCTCGCGCGCATGGCGGGGCGCGTGCAAAGCAAGCTCAAGTCCGACGGCACCCCGCTACCCGAGGTGGAAGTCCCCCTCGAAAAGGCCTGGGCCCAAGCCGCTTTCGACGTGTACATCCAGCAGAAGCGTTCGGGGCAACCCGCGGAGGAGATGTTCCGCGAGACCGAAGACCTGCTCAAGCGCCACGCGGCGCGGGCTCCGTTGGATCCGTGGAGCTTCCGCAGTTTGTCGAACTTGTATCTCTGGGAACAACGCGCCGAAGACGCGCGTACGCAGATGGTCAAAGCCCTCGACCTAGCGCCCGAGGATCCGACCTACTACGAAGAGTTGTTCAGCCTCAACTGGCGCAACTTCGGCTGGGAAGAGACCGCCCAAAAAATGCACGAACTGCGCGATGCGGGCCCCGCCAGCCCCTACGCGCAGTGGTACGCCGCCATGGCGGATTTCTATCTCGCGCTCGAAGGATTCGAGAGCACTCCCGCCAATCTGGAGACCGAGCGCTGGGAAGCGGCCGAAGAAGGTTTCCTGCGTGCGCGCCAGCTGCAACCCGACTTTGAAACGAGCGCTTTGGAGTACGAAGCGTCGTGCCGCAGCGCCGTCGGTTGGTGCCACTATCACAAGGATGAGCTGGATGCGGCAGAACGGTCGTTCCGCTCCATGGAAAACCTGTTCGAAGGTGGCCTGCAAGCGGCGCCGGAAGCCCGCATGCCTTCAGGCGTCGTGGGCCTCGCCTTCCTCGCGCAGAAGTATCATTCACGCGGGCAGCAAGACGTGGAAGCTCTCGAACAAGCGGCGGCGATCGGTGACTTCCTGTTCGACTACGATCCAGAAAACGCGAGTTTGGCCAACAACGCCGGCTTCTTGAACCGCGACGCGGCCGTCATGCACTTCATGGTTTCGCAACGCTTGCGCCAGCGCGCCGAAACGGCGGAGGGAGCGGCCGAGCGAGCCAACCTGCTGCGCCGCGCGGAACAAGAAGAAGCCCGCGCGCGAGTACTGATGGAACGCTGCGTGGAAGCCTACCGGGTCGCCGCCCGGCTCGCGCCCGACGACGTGCGCATCCAAAACGATGCCGGCTTGGTGTTGACCTATTACCAGCGCGTCGACTTCGACGAAGCGGAACGCTACCTGCGCCGTTCCATCGAAGCGGCCGAGGAACAGGAGGTCTGGAACGACCCCGAGTCCAATGCCTACGAGGCTTGGGGCGACGCTTACCAAAACCTAGCCGTCCTGTACCTAACCCACAAAAACGACCCCGCCCGCGCCAAGACGTTCCTAACCAAAGCGTTAGAAATCGGCCCGCCCTCGCGGGAGGCGTTGCGACCGATGATGGAAATCCTGGACCGCCAAATCGCCGGCGAAAACGTCGGAAACGGCGCCTTTGGGCAAATGGTGTGGCCCGACCCCGCACAATAACGCGCTGCGCCCCTGCAAAAGCGCTTCGCGATCCCCTACAGCAGGCCCGATTGGGCCCTATGCACCCCTCTTCGCTACCATGATCTCGACCCCCCTGACCGCCCTGACCCTGACCGCCGTGTTGTTCGCCCCCCACGGGCTGGCCGCCGAATTGGCCGGAACCAACGGGTCCTTCACAGCGCAACCCTTCGTCCAGGATGCGGCCAAGCTGATCGCGGAAGGTCGCAAGTTGCTCGATCGCGACCAATCCGAGGCGGCGCTCGCCAAGTTCGAGCAAGCCGACCAGCTCAGTGGGCAAGATCTCTCCACCCGACTGTGGGTCCTACGCGCTTGGATGGACCTGGGTCGTTTGAACGATGCGTTCAACGAGGCCGAAGCCTTGCAGAAGGAACACGGCGACTCACCCGGTTTCGATTACCTCTTCGGCTACGGCTCCTTTGTGCGGTCGCGCAACCTGATCCAAGCGG
>JAUHXY010000100.1 GCA_030426785.1 bacterium | reverse complement strand
TTGGCACCCACCTACACCTTGCTGGTGGGCACGCCCGGGGAGTCGGGAGCGCTCGTGATCGCCCGACGGCTCGGCATGCCCGAAGACGTGGTGGCCCTGGCCGAAGCGCGCATGCAACGGCGCGATGACGAAGTGGTCGAGCTGATGGGGGACATGCGCCGGGCGCGGGTGGATGCGGAAAACACGCGCAAGGAAGCGGAAGCCCAACTAGACCACGCCCGCGCCACCAGTCGCGAGCTCGAGGAGCGCGCCGCCGAGCTCGACCGCCAGCGCGATCAACTCGAAAAGGAAGCCCAAAAAGGCCTCGAAGAACGCCTGCGCGACGGCATGCGCTTGATCGACAAGGCGCGCACCTACCTGAGCCAGGTCCCCAAAGAAGCCGCGGCCAATCTGGGCGGGGTGCTCGATCAGCTCGAAGCGGATCTCTCGGGCGCCACCTTGACCGATCGCCGCGAGGCGTTCATTCAGTCGCTGCGCAAAGGCTCCATGGTCTACCTGCCCCGCTATCGCCAGCGCTGCATGGTGCACAAGGTCCACAAAGAAAAACGCCAGGTGGTCTGCAAGCTCGGTTCCATGAAGGTCCAGGTCACCTTCGACGAGGTCACGCCCTACGAGTCGTTGTAGTGGGGCGCAAGCTCTCCTTCCCGTGAGGGTCGGACTGGCGGAGCCCGCTCAAGAGCAGCGACAGATTGGACGCAGCGGGTTAAGCTAGCGCGATGACCGTCCGACCCCTGCGCCCGACGTTTGTGTTGCACGTGCCCTTCAGCGCGGACGAAGCGTCCGAGCGGCTGCAGAGCTTGCTGCGCGAAGAGAATCCGAAAGTGCGCGGGCAAGCGGTGCAACACCACATGATGTTGACCTTGCAGGATCGCGAGCGGCGCTTTTGGTCCCCTTGGCTTTCTTTGGAGATTCGCAAAGAGGTCGGCGTCGACGACACGCGCGTGTACGGACGCTTCAGCCCCGAGCCCGGCCTGTGGATGGGCTTCATGATGACCTACTTCGCCTTGGGCGTGATCGCCTGTTTTGCCGGGGTGTGGGGGGCTTCCCAATGGGTCCTCAACGCAACGCCCACCGCCTTGTGGGCCCTGCCGATCGTGGCCGGTTTGGCCCTGGCTTTATGGCTGGCGACGCGCACCGGGCAGGGTCTCGCCGCCGAGGAAATGGGCGAGCTGCGCCGGGTGGTGGAGGCATGTTTGGATCTGGAGGCGGAACCGACGGCTGGGGCGATGCCTTCCCCGGCCCGGTAGGTCTCGCTCCACAGGTTTCGGAACTGCTGGGATTCGTTCCCTCGCGGCCTTGACCGTGCCAGGGTCGGAAGCCTTGCGCTAGGATGGGTCGATGCTGCATCCGACCCTCTGGCTCGCCGCCGCTTTGGCTTGTGCGCCGCTCACCTTCGCGTCTCAAGAGTCTTTCCAACCGATTCCCCAAGGGGATCACGATGGTCACGAGTACCGCGCCGAGTTTTTTCACGGCGCGACGTACCGCGCGAACATCACGAAGCCCGAAGCGCTGCTGGGTCAGCCCTTGGGCAGCCGGCTCGCGAAGCACGAGGAGATCGTCAGCCTCTTTCGCCTTTGGGCGGCGGAGTCCGACCGCCTGATCGTGGGCCAGCACGGACGCACCTACGAGGGGCGCGAAATGATCTACGGAATCGTGACGTCCCCGGAAAACCAACGGGAGCTGTCGAGCCTGCGGGCCGCAAACACACGCCTTGCCGACCCGCGCGGACTGCAGGACGGAGAGGCACGGCAGCTCATGGAGAGCACGCCGGCGGTCGCCTATCTGGGCTACTCGATCCACGGCGACGAAACCAGCGGCGCGGATGCGTCCTTGGCACTCGTCTATCACCTGCTCGCCAGCGACAGCGACGAAGTGCGCGCGCTGCTGCAGGACTTGATCCTGGTGATCGAGCCACAGATGAACCCCGACGGTCGCGCGCGCATCGTCGGCATGGTGGAGCAGAACAGCGGCTACCGCGCCAACCTCGATATCGATTCCATGGCGCGCGGCCGTTGGCCGTACGGCCGCGGCAATCACTACCTGCTCGACATGAACCGGGATTGGATGGCGGGGGTCGCTCCCGAGACTCGGGCGCGCTGGGACTTGCTCGGGCAATGGCTGCCGCAGCTCTTCGTGGATGCTCACGAGATGAGCGGATTGGACACGTTTTTGATGTACCCGCAAAACGCGCCTTACCACCCTGCCTTGCCGCAACGCTTGCTGCACTGGCAAGAGGTGTTTGCCGAAGCGCATGGCGCGGCTTTTGATCGCGAGGGGTGGGGCTACTACACCCGCGAGTGGGCGGACGCCTGGTATCCGGGGTACAGCGATGCTTGGGGGGCCTTCCAAGGCGCCGTCGGGATGCTCTACGAACAGGGCAGCAACCGCGGGCAACCCCTGCGCCGCGAAGGGGGCGAGGTGGTCGCGTATCGGGAAGCGGTACACGGCCAAGTGGTCGCGAGTTGGTCCAACCTCAACACCCTACGGGAGAATCGGGTGGCGATTCGGAAAGATCAATTCGAACACCGCAAGCGGCAACTCGATCCGGCGGAAGGCTCAGACCAAGTGGTTTTCATGCGGCCCACCCGCAACGGATCGCGTGTCGGACCGTTGGTGCAGGGGCTGCGCCGGCAAGGAATCGAAGTCTTCCTCGCACGGGATGTGGACCGTTTGCAAGGCGTCCGCTGGAGCGACGGAAGGACCGCTGCGAACTTGGTGGCTACCCCGGACATGGTGCTCATCCCGTTGGCGCAACCCCAAGGGGCCTTGGTGCGCGGCTACTTTGAGCTGGACCCCCGCATCGATGCGGACACCTTGCAGGATGAACGGGACCGCTTGGATCGCGGGGAGGGCTCGCGTTTGTACGACGTGACCGCTTGGGACTTGTTGCGCCAATACGACCTGGTCGGCGGGTGGGCTGCGTGCGCGTCGGAGCTGCGCCATCCGGTCCCTGCGACCTACGGCGTGCAAGCGGGCGGGGTGAACTATCCCGTTGGTGCCACCGGCATGGCGTACGCCTACGCGGTGGAGGGGCAAGATGACCGCTTGCTGCGTTTTGCGGCCCGGGCTATGGAGCGTGGCCTCGTGCTGCACGTCGCGGATGAGCCCTTCCGGCCCAACGTGGGAGCGGCGGAGCGGCCGCGGTTCTCGCGGGGATCCTTGTTGTTGCGCCTTCACGAAAATCCGCGGCTCGAAGCCTCGCCGCGCTGGGGCGAAACGCCCGTGCACACGCTCGTGCAGGAGCTCGCGGTCGAAACCGGCGTGACGGTCCAGGCCGTGATGGGGGGGCGCGCTGCTTCCCTCGACGATCCCGACTTGGGCGGCGGACACTTTGCTTTGCTCGCGCGCCCCAAAGTGGCGCTCTTGTCGGGTCCGCCGCTGCACCAAAGTTTCTTTGGACACACGTGGCAGTACTTGGACGAAGAATTGCGCATGCCGGTCACCCTCGTCGCGGCAGAGAGCTTCGGCGGTTTCGATCTGCGCCCGTACAACGTGCTCGTGATCCCCTCGGGGAACATGGGCGATTGGTTGCAGGAGCATTGGGAGGGCGTGCGCGCTTGGGTGCGGTCGGGCGGCACGTTGATCGCCATGGATCACACCGCCTCCGCGTTAGCCGGGGAATCGTTCGGTCTCGGCGACGTGCGCCGCCGTGCGGACGTGCTCGGTGAGCTCGATGCCTATCGGGAAGCCGCACGCCGCTGGCGCCAAGCGGGTCAAACGCCCCTCGACCTCGAGCAGGTGTGGGGCGATGCACCAGCCGTGGTTGCTGAGGAGGCGGAAGACGACGAGTCCACTGCGGTAAGCGCGATGGAACGGTTGGACTCCGACTTCGAGCGAGCCGATCGCTTGGCTCAGCGCTACATGCCGACCGGTGCCATCCTGCGAGCGCACGCTAATCCTCGTTCCTGGTTGGCCTACGGGGTCAACGAAACCTTGCCGGTGCCTTACGAGGGGGCCACGGTGCTCCTTTCCACGGGGGAAGTCCCCGTGCGGTTGGCCCCCGCGGAAAGCGTGCGCTTGGCCGGCCTCGTCTGGCCGGAAGCTCGCGAGCGATTGGCCGACGGCGCGTGGCTCGCGCGCGAACGACTCGGCTCGGGCCAAGTGCTGCTGTTCCCCTTCAACCCGGTCTTCCGCGGGTCGTGGAAAGGCACCGCACGGCTGCTCGGCAACGCGGTGGTTTTCGGCCCAGGCCTGGGGGCCTCGCCGGTCCGCGATCGCTAGGAGCCCAGAACCTGGGCTTCGGCCGATGTGATGACCGGGACGACCTCAAATTCCATCAGGTCGTCCCAATGGGCCATCCACTCGTCGAGCAGGGCCCGATCGCTGGTCTCCATCAACTGGAAGCACAGGGCGCGATCCGCGCGGATCCAGCTATCGAGGTAGGTGAGCCCCGCGGGCATCATGCGTCCTCGCTCGGCCAACCGCGCGTAGACGGCGTCTCCGGTACCATCCCGGAAGCGTTCGACGATCATGAAACGTTGGGTCATTGGGTTCACTCGGGCAGGAGGGACTCGCCCCATTTTACTCGAGGGGCGGTTTTTCTGTGCGAGACAGCCGGTTCTTGGGGGCTTCCAGCCGGTTTCGGGCCTCACCGAGCCGAGCGAAGCCCAAGGGACCCCAACGATGGCGAGGCCCGTAGGATCTGGCGAGTGCCCTGATACCCCTAAGGTTTCCCGGCCTATATTGATGGGAATCCCCTTCGTTCGAACCGACCCCATGACTGTTACGCGCTTTTCGGCCCTGATGGCCGGCCTCCTCCTCGCCGCCCCGTCCGCCTTGCCCCAAGGCCAAGAAGCGGGCTCCGCGCCCCGCGAGGTCATGTGGAAGGCCCCGTCCCGGGCCGACTGGGACAAGCCCTGCCTGATCGAATGGCAGCGCACTTTCGACGACGCCCTCGCGGTGGCGGAAGACACGGGCAAGCCCATCCTGATCTGCGTCAACATGGATGGAGAAATCGCCTCGGAGCACTACGCGGGCATCCGCTACCGCACCGAAGAGACCGCCAAGCTCTACGAGCCGTACGTGACCGTCATCGCGTCGACGTATCGCCACACGCCGCGGGACTACACCCCCGACGGCCAGCGCATTCCTTGCCCGCGCTTCGGGGGCGTGACCTGTGGCGAGCACATCGCCATCGAGCCGCTCTTGTTTGAAAAGTACATGGAAGGCCAACGCGTGGCGCCCCGCCACATCATGATCGAGCTCGATCAGAAAGAGGTCTTTGACGTGTTCTACGCCTTTGACACCAAGAGCGTCTTCGATCAGATCAAGGCGGGCATCGCCGACCGTACCCTCCAGCCGCGCGAGACCGAGCGCGGGGACCGCACGTGGCAGGAGCGCATCACGAGCCGCGACCAAGCGGACCGGTTGTTCATCGAGCGCATGTTCCAGACCGCCGATGAAGCCACGCGGGTCGCGATGTTGGAGAAGGCCGTGGCGGCGGGGGAGGCCCAGAGCGCGGAGCTAATGCGCCTAGCCCTACTCGCCAAAAGCGAAGCTCAAGCGGTGCCCGTCAGCGTGGGCGCCACGCAGATGACTTCGCGCCAATTGGCTTGGAAGACCATGGTGGAGGACCCGACCATGCAACGCTTGCCGCTCATGGAGACCGCGTTAGGTTTGGACTTGGACGGGGTCGACCGGGAATCTTTGGTGAGTGCTTTGGAAGAGCTCGGCAAACAAAGTCCGCGGGCGAAATCCCTGGCCAGCGTCCAGCGGGGCCTGCTCGCGACCAGCGACTCTTTGCAGGTCGATGAGCGCGTGCAGGAAGCGCAGAACATCAACCTGAGCGCCGTTTTGGAGGAAAACCAGGTCATCAAGGACGCGCTGGAAGCGCGCGCGCGGGTCTGGCAGGAAAGCGGGCAAGCCGGGGACGGATCGGCGCACTTGAAAGCGGCCGAGGCGTTCTTGGCGCGCGCCCTCGATGCGGATCGCCGCGCGAAAGAGACCCAGTACCTGTTCGCCGATGCCAAGAGTTTGGCGGAAGAAGCTTTGGCCATGGGCCAGAGCAGCTGGTTGGCTCACGGCATCCTGGCGTTGTGCGAATTCCGGTACGGCACGGTCGCGGCGAGCCAAGCGCACGCCGAAAAGGCGGTGCAAACCATGCCGGTGCACGCCATGGGGCGAGTGGCGGTGGAGACCTTGCGGCTCTATGCGCTCGGCAAGCGGCGCGCGATCCGTGACGCGGTGCGCAGCGGCCAAGATTGGTCGCCCGAGATGCTGGCCGAAGCCCAAGCGGCTTACCGGGTGCTGGAACATCACCCCCTATGCTGGGAGCAAGATTGCGTCACCCAGATCGACTTCTTGAACCGCTTAGGGGCCTACGCCCAGGGCGGCGAAGTCCTGACGCGCGCCTTGCAGCGCTTCCCCGATTCCGCGGAACTGCACCTGCGCCTGCGCAATCGCATCTTGGCGACTGCGGGAGCCACGGGTTTGGGCGGCTTGGAAGACACTTACGCCCAGATGTTGGCCGACCCCGACGCCACCCCGAATCTAACCTGGTTCGCCGGCTACGCGTCGCAGTTGGCCGCCGAGTATCACCGCCGCGCTGGCGAACGGGAGCAAGCGGTCAGCGCCTACGAACGCGCCATCGATCACTTCGAAGCGAATCTGCTCGCTATCCCCACCAACGCCACGACCGCGGACCATTTCATCGCCATCGCCAAGGCTGGCAAAGCCCGCATGGCCATGGAAAACGGTGAGTTAGCCGAGGCCTACGCCCTGATCCAAGACGCGTTCCAGCGCGCTCCCGGCTCCATGGCGACCGTCGATGGCATGGGCGTCACCGGCGTGATGACCGCCACGACGTTGATGGCTCGCCTGCGCGAGAACGAGCGCGAAGACTTGGCCAGCGAACTGCAAACCACCCTCGAAGCCCTCTCCCCCGAACTGCGCCGCCCCCCGGCTTTCGACCGCGTCGGCCCCGGTCGGCGGCGCTAGCTCGGAGCGTCCCTTAGGAGTCCTTCGGCGGCTCGAACAGTTCGACCACCCGACCGTCGGGATCCTGGATCAGGGCCCGGCGGCCCCATGGGAAGGTGCGGATCGTCTCGACCAACGGGGCGCCCGCCTGCAGCGCTCGATCGACGGCCGATTCGAGGTCCGCGATCGTGAGCCCAAAAAACTGGGAGCCTGCGCTGCGGTGGGCAGGGGCTCCCTGGGTGGCGGCATCTCCTTGGGCGGCGAACAAAGCGAAGTGGGTGGGGCCAAGCTCCGTAGTGAAGTGCTCCGCTCCACTGCCGTGATCCTCGGCTTGCAAAGGCACGCCGAGTGCACGGTAGAACGCAACGCACGCGGGCAAGTCTTGGCAGAACAGGATCAAGGATCCCAGCCCCAAGACCGGTTGGGGGCTGGGACCGCCGACGGAACTCATGCGTCGCTCCTCTGCCTCACTCGAACGTGATCGAAACGCCGTTGGTGAAGTTCGACGTGTTGCTGGGGTTCATATCGCGGTGCCAGGCTTGGAAGTGCCAAGTCTGCCCGGCGACGGTACCCACGGGCGGATTGAGGGGGATTTGGCTCGAGTCGATCATCAAGTCCATGGTGCCGGAAGCCCCGGTGTTGCGGATCTCGAGGATGTCGTTGTAGCGGCCGAGGGCACCACCTAGGCAAAACAGTCCTTGGCTGCCGGGAGGCATGATCGGTCCCGCGGTGGCGCTGCCCACCAGGAAGTACCCGAATTGGTTCTGGGGTAGGCGCGCGGCGAAGAGGCGGATGGGATGGCCTTGCGCCAAGGCCGTGCCCTCAGCGAACAGTGCGCCCCGCAAACCGGTCGAGTTGATGGCCGAAGGCAGGCAGAACGGCAGGAAGCTGCCGCCGAAGGTGACGCGGTTGACCAAGTCCTCCGCGCCCGGGTCGGTGGTCATGGCGCTGCCTCGAATGCCGCTGAAGACGAGCCCAGCGGGGGAACCCGAGAGGGCGACGGACTCCTGCAGCGTTACGGTCGCGCCGCTCGCTTGCACGCGGTGCAGCATGCCGTCGGTGGTGGACACGAAGATCTGATCGAGTTGGCGCCATTGGCTACGCGCCCCGTCGGAGAGCAACTCCGAACCGGCGACTGCCATGGTGTTGGTGTCGACCGCGTAGAGCCGATCGGCACTGAAAGAGCCCACGTAGGCATAATCGCCTGCGTCGCTCACGTCGACCTGCAGGGCAAAGTCGATCCCCGCCGCGGTGCCCGCCGCCACGGGGACGGCCCCGGACAGGTCGACTTTGGACAAAGAGTCCCCGAAAGCGTTGGTGACGTAGACCGCCGAACCGTCGGGGGCGAAGGCGGCGCGGATGGGGAAGTCTCCGACCGGTACGCGCGCGACTTCCGTCTGCGTAGCCGTATCCACCAAGAGCAACTCGTCGTCGAAGCTAATGCAGACCGCGAGCAAGGCCCCGTCGGGGCTCACGGCCATACCGCTCGCCACCCCGAAGGTGGCGGTCACCGTGCCGGTTTGCCCGCTGATCAAGGACCCTGTCACCGCGCTGGCCGCGCCGTTCAAGTCGACGAAGTAGACGCGGTCCGTGCCCGCCACCGACAGGATGTAGGCGCGCGTCCCGTCTGGGGCAATCACCACGCTGGTCGGCCGGGTGGGCACGTTGAGGGTGGCGTGCACGACCCCGGTGGTCGAGTCGAAGACCGTGGCGGTGTCGGATTCCGTGTTGACGGCCACCGCCGTCGCATCGACGGGGGACGCGGCGACCGCAAAAGTGCGCTCCCCGGTGGGTACGTAGCCGTTGATGGTGCCGTGGTCCACGCTGACCAGCGCCACGTTGTTGGAGGTGTGCCCAGCCACCAACGCGGTGCGGCCGTCGGCGCTCAAGGCGATGGCGCGGGGCGCGTCGCCTTCTTCGGGCTCGCCCGACAAGACCGAGGCCAGCAAGGAACCGCTGGCGCCGTTGGTGTCGTACAGGTGGATGTCCTCGCGGAAGCGGTTGTTGAGCGCCACGAAGCGGTGGGCGACGGGGCTCGCCGCGGCCTCGGCGCAGGCGGCGTGCGCGATGGTCTTGACCAAGCTCTGGGAGGCGATCGAGATGACGCGGGTATTGAAGTTCGACACCAATGCGTACTGGCCGTCGAAAGAGAGCTCGATGTCCCCGACCACGCCGGTGCTGACGGTAGCGCTGGTCGCGCCGCTGGACAGGTTCACGAAGTCGACCGCGTTGGAGACGGACACGATGGCGTGGGACTTGTCTGGTGTGATGCGCACGAAAGCGTCGCTAGGGGAGGTAGCGGCGTTGATCAGGTTGAGCGCGGGTGCGGTCAGGTCAAGGGTCGCCACGCTGGGCCCGGTGCCTTGGTACGTCACCACCGCGAGCGTTCCGTCCGCTGAGATATCCACGCCCCGGGGCCAGTCGCTGCCCGGAAACAGGTGGGTTTGGGTGCCGCCGACGAGGTCGTACAGCGCTACTTGATCGTTTCCGCCGTCGGGCAGTAGCAAGGTTTGCCCGTCGGGCGCAATGGCGAAGCGCGTGAAGAGGTTGCCAAAGATGCCCGCTTCGGGAGTCAAGAAGAACCCCGTGGAGCCTTGCGGCACCGTGGGGAAGTTCACGATTTGCGCGCCGGTGGCCACCGCGTAGACGTGCACGAAGGAACCGCTCGTGCCGTTGGTCGTGCCGGTCACGATGCGGCTCGAGTCGGGGCTAAACGCGGACCAAAAGGGCTCGCCGCTCGCCACCGCAATGGTGGAGGTGGCTCCGCTCGCGAGTTGGATCAGGGTCAAGCTTTCGTCGAGGACGCACGCCACCGAGGCGTACGCTCCATCGGGGCTGACCGCCACGTGCACGGGGAAGTCTCCGGTTGCATAGGTCGCCACCACGCTTTGGGTGGCCACATCCCAAACGCTGAGGGTGTCGGTGTCGCGGCCGACCACCAAGACCTGCTGGCCATCGGGAGTGAAGGCGCACTCCCGCGGCATATCGTTTTCGGGGTCCTGGTTGATCGAGAAGCTGGTCGCGCTGGGGGGCAACCAGCTCTGGGTCGAGCTGTCCGGCAGATCGCTTCCGAGCACGCGGCGATAGGCCTGCCGCACGGTGGTGGGGGTCTCCCAAACCTCTTGGTGGTGGGCGGGCGCCCCTTCGGGGTCGGTCCACTCGTGCGGGGTTTGGGGGAGGGAGGGCAGGCAGGCGAGGGCGGGAACGAGTACGGTCGTGATCATAGGAGAGCCAGGAAGGGGACCGCCTTATCCTAGCGTGCTGGACAAAACCCGCAGGGTCGTAGGTGAGACGGACCGGCTCAAGACTCGATCGAATCCAGCGCCGCGAACGACGGGGAGGCCCCGGTCCTCACCAGAGCCTCCCCGTGAGAGGGCGCCGCTTCGACGCCCCGCCGCTGTTTTGGCGGGCTTACTCCGCCAGCACCTCCAAACGCAACTCGTTCGAGTTGCCGCGGATTTCGGGCACGTACATGGCCTCGGCGATAGCGGGCAGTCCGTGGTAGGTCCCCGGCACCTCCGCGCGCAAGGTGGTGCGGATCTGCCACACCCCGGCCGGCAGTCGGTCGGCGAAGAAGATCTGCGCCGTGTCGCGCAGCTCGTGATAGAGCCAGCGCGAATGCCCGGTCATGCCGATGTTGTCCCACAGGGGGGCGTCGCCGGTGGCCCAGCGCGTCGCTGCTGCGCCGCTCGCACGGCCAAAGCGCTTTTGCACCTCATCGGCGCGCAGCTCTCGAGCCTGCAATCCGCCACCGGACTGCAGCACCGTGGCTTCCAGTCCGGCTGGCTTGAAGTCGCGGATCATCATGTATTCCAGATCGTTGCTTGCGTCGATGGTGAGCACCACCTCGAGGCGTTCGCCACTGCGCACCGTTTCGCCATCCTGCAGGAGCACGCGGTCGTAAACCTTGCCCTTCAGCAGGGTCTCGCGGCCCACCAGCTTGTACACGTCGCGGCGGATGAACACTTCCGAGGCACGGGCTTGGATCGGGTTTTCGGCGCTGAAGAGGCGCGCCGAGATCGTCCAGTACAAGGGTCCTTCGCCTTCGGTACGCTCGATGACCAGGTTGCGGGCGCCCGCCTGGGTGGCTTCGATGGGGAAGGCCACCGTGCCGAGCAGCAAGGCCTTGCCCTCCAAGCGCCGCTCGCCCAAAACTTGCCCGTCGAGTCTCACGCGGAAAGCCGTGGGGCTCGCCGCTTCGCCGCTGACCTGCAAGAAGTCGCACAGGGCGAGCACGCTGATGGCCGTGTCGCGGGTGCTCTTCCACTGCGCGCCCCGGCGGTTCTGCACGAGCCAGTTCATGGCGGGCACGACGAGCGGGTGGTCGGGTTGCACCGCGAGCAGCGCCCGCAAGGTGAACGCCGTGGCTTCCACCGCGCCTTCGTGCCAACGCCAGCACAATCCGGCGCTGCCCCAATGGGCCGTGTCTTCCCGGCGGCCACCGGACGTGCCGGAAATGCCGCTTGCCGAAGCGTTGCCCAGCGTCACGCCATTGCTCAAGTTTTCCACCAGGGTCGGTAGCTCATCGGAGCGTTGCAGTTCGTGCCCGCACAGAGTGAGTAGGGCGCGGCCGTAGGGGGACAGGCCCCCGCGACGGTTGAACAGGTCTACGAAAGCCGCGGTCAGGAACTCCGAGCCCTGCTGCAAACCCAAGGCGCGCTTGGCCGCACAACCGGCGTGCAAGAGCCACGCCTTGTCGTTCACGTCGAGGCCTTCTTCGACCAAAGCGTGTTCGATCCATTGCAGCGCGCGGCGCAATCCCTGTTCGGACACGTCCAGGCCCGCTTCTTTGGCGAGAGCCAAGCTCCAGGTCGCGTACGCGGTCATCCAGCGGTTGCTAGGACCGCCGGACCACCAGCCCCACGAACCGTCGGAGCGCTGTTCGCCCTCGACCTTGGCGAGGCCGGCCGCGGCCGCTTTCTGCCAGTTCTTGAGATCCTCTTTCCCGCGCGGATGGGTCTTCCCCACGTGCTCCGGCTCGATGCCGCCAAAGCTCGCCGAGGCGACCCACTCCGGCTCCAGGCCCATGCGCTCCAGGGTGCGCATCGCCACGGCGGTGGGCACGAAGCGCGACAGGCTCTGCTCCAAGCAGCCATAGGGGTAGTGGGTCAAGTAGGGCAGGGAGTCGAGCATCGTGGTGGCGATGCTCGGTGCCACGCGCACCTCGAACTGGGTGCGGCCTTCCTGGCCGGCGGGCAGGTCGAAGGTGTGCTCCAAGCGCGCTTGGGTCAAGCGCCCGCTGTCGGACACGTACACTTCGATGCCATGTTCGATGACCGGCAGGCTGCGCTGCACCCCGTCCGCCACGTCGGCGGCGACGGCGGTCATGGTGAGCTTGGCATCCCCGATTTGGCTGGGGCGCACGAGGTAGTCGACGCGCGTGTCGCCGCCGGCGGGCACGGTCACGCGCACCTGGGTTCCGTCGATGCGTTCGGCGCCTACGAAGTGGCCTAGGATTTCCAGGCCTTCGGCTTGGAAGTCCACGGCGCATGCGATGTCCTGTTCGGTCGTGTTGGTCAACAGGGCCGACACGCGCGCCAAGTCTCCGTCGACCAAGAAACGCGGCATCTGCGGACGCAGGATGAGGGGCAACTCGGTCTGCGCCCCGCGCTCGCGGAATTGGCCGAAGCGATCCCCTTGATCGTTGCCGAAGGCGCTGATTTGCCAGGAGGTGGTGCTGTCGGGCAGCGTAAAGGTGCCCGTCGCCTTGCCGTCCGCTCCGGTGGTCAGGGTCGGCAGCCACAAGGCCGTCTCGCGGAAGTCGCTGCGCACGGTGATGTCTTCGCTACCCGAGCCTTGGCCACCTGCGCCCTGGCCCGGTCCGTCGCCGCCGTCGGCGTCTTCGGAATCGTACAGGGCCATTTCATCTCCCGACTCCATGGCCGTGTTTGCCGAGGGGGCGGGAGCGCCCTCGGCGACTAGCCCTCGTGCCTGCCCCAATCGGCTACGCTTGCTCACGGACTTTGTTTCCAAACCCAAGAATTCCTCACCCCAGGCCTGATCCCTTTGGTTCTCCAGGGCTTCGGGCGTAAACAGCCGGCCCTTTTCGTCCGCCACCAAGGTGATGTACCCCAGTTGCTGGAACGAGCTCGCGCTGGACACGCGGTGATCGCGCCGGTGCCCAAAGTAAAAGGCGCGCGGGTCGGGAATCTGGTCGGCCGCGATGGCGAGCAGCGAGCCATCGAACAAGGACAGAGAAACTTCCGCTTGCACCGGTTGGCCTGCGTGATCGAGTACGGTCACCTCGAAGGTGCCGTTCGCGCCGGGCCGATAGGTGCTTTCGTTCAAGGCCACCTGCACGTCGAGGAAGCGCTTCTTGGGCGGCACCACCAAGGTTTCGACGGCCTGCCGCAGCTGCGCGTTACGCACTTCGGTCGCGGTTAAGGTCAC
>JAUHXY010000099.1 GCA_030426785.1 bacterium | reverse complement strand
AAGAACTCGAAAACGACCGTGGGTGACTTTGACGGGGACGGCAAGGACGAACTCGTGTTAGGCAAGACTTCTTCCTTTGCGGGGTTCCTGGGCGTAGTCCTGTACGAGTGGAACAGCCAGATGCAGGTGGTGACGCGACCGTACAGCACCATCGGCGATGTGGACGCACCAGGAACGACCTTCTGGGCCATCACGGCTTTCGATCGCCGTGGCGGTCAGGACGAAGTGGCGGTGATTGCGAAGCGCGGCTACGGATCGAGCAACAAGCCGATCTTGATCACGACGCTACGCTTTGACCCGGTGGGGGAAACCTGGTCGCAGGAGCACCACAACCTCGGGCACCAATACTCGGGGCAACGGGTGGCTTTGTGCGCCGGGGACATGAACGCTGATGGTTCGGAAGAGCTGCAGTGGGGTCTACTGCGAGGTTTGGGCACGGGAAATCTCTGGCGTGGCTACCTGAGCGGATCGACCTGGGAGACCTTGCCGACCATCACGACGGCGGCGAGCCTCTCTCACAGCCGCCCGCCGGTGCTGGTTTCGGGCGACTGGGATGCGGATGGACTCGTGGTGGAGTACACCGGTCGCAAGTTCCTGCAAATGGAGCGTCCCATTCCGCTGACGGTCTTGAGTGCGCCGCCGACCAAGTCGGGGATCTCGCAGAACTACGAAGACTCCGGCACGCACTACGAAACCGGAACCGAGCAAGGAACCAGTTGGGGCGTGATGAATGGCACCACCATCACGGCATCGCTCGGGACGGAGCTGAATATCTTCGGGCTATTCAAAGCCGGCGGCAAGGCCACGATCGAACGGGTCCTGCAAACCACGCAAACCGAAACGACGCGCGAAACGACGGTGCGCGGCTACACCGGGTCGGTCGCAGCGGACACCATCATCTTCGAAGGAGTTCTGCAGCAAGCCTACGAATACGTCATCGTGGAAGCGCCCGATCAGGACGCGATCGGCCAATACATCACCCTGAACGTGCCGGTGGATTCGCGCACCTACAACTGGACCGTCGATTACTTCAATACGCAGGTGGGCCCCGAAGACCAAATCGGCGCGGACATCCTGACCCACACGCCGGGCGTGATCGAGAGCTATCCCACCTTCACGGAGATCGAGTCCATGACGGCGGGCCAAGTGCAGTGGCGCAGCGATTCGGAGATCGACGTGGGGCAAGGTCCCAACACGACCTACGAACAGGTCAACTTCGCAACAGAATCCGCGACGGAAACCCAGCGCACGCTGTCGATCGGTGGGGAAGGCTCCCTCGCGGTCGGCTTGGGCGCAACGGCCGGGGCCACGGCCGACTCGGGCACGATCTACACCGTGACCTACGCGCAGCACACCGAGTTCGGCGCGGAGGTCGGCGGCTTGCTCGATCCAGCCGACTACGTGCGTTGGAAGTACCGTTGGGGCATGTTGGTGCAAACCGTCGGACGCCAGGCCGACGCCAACAACGATCCGACCGGTTACAGCCCGGATCGCCGACCTTTCCAGCTGGTGCGCTACTGGGTGACGCGCGTAGGAACCGGGTACTAGCGCACGTCCAAAGGGACGAACGAATTCGCAAGGGTAGAATCCTTCGACCCATCTTGAGATCTGTGTGGCGTAGCGGCCGAGTCCTCCCCGGGGGCTCGGCCGTCTGCGCACCTGCCTCGTTGGAGGTCATCCAAGGAGCAGGGAGCCGGAGCCAGCACCGGTTTGCCCAAGGCCATCACCGGGCTAGAAAGGGATCTTCTCGAAACTGCACACGGTCCAAAGCGCCATGTTCGACCGCAATCGCAGAGCTTTGCTACGCTGCCAGTACCGCTCAGGCTGCTGGAATGAAGCTGATTCCCCTACTGCTCGCATGGATTGTTTGCGCCCCCGCCCTGGGGAGGACGCAAGGGGATGGCGCTGCCTCTTCGCCGGGGGCGGAGGCCGTACGGGCCGCGTTTGAGAAGCATCAAGGGACCTTCGCCGCCTTCGATGCGAGCGATCCCGAAAACCTGCGGGTGACGCGTGAGGCGTTGGGCGAGCTCTTTTCGGCCGGGAGTTTGGACCAGGTTCACGCTTTGTTGAAAGACGGCACGATCGATCCCGAGCTTTCGCGAACCCTCGCCGACGTGCGCAACGGCATGGTGCACGAGGTCCTGCAAGAGATGGCGGTTCTACACCGGGAAGTGCACGTCACGAACTTTTCGCCGGCCCGCAACCTGCTCAACGACATCGATCAGACCTTTCGCCCATCCGAGCGATTGCGCGAAGAGTTTCAGATCGAACAAAACGGTTCGTTCCTGAAAGGGGAGTTCCAACGCTTGTTCTTGGAACGCTTTCAGATTCCCCCAGAGCGCATGGACGTGGTCAGCCACACGTCGGAGGCCGGCATCCCCGACTGGCGCTTGAGCGAAGAGACGCACGACTTCGTCGTCGCCTTGCGCAAGGGCTCGCGTCTGCTGACCGAAAACCCCGAGGCGTACTACCTGGAAGGGGCCTTCCGCATGCAGGTCGAGCGGCGCTCCTTCGCTGGCGAAGAGAAGCTCTACAGCATCTACTCCTATGCCCCGCGGGCCGAAGGGGAGGTGGCCGACGTCGCCATGACCGTGCGTCGGGTGGACGGCACGATCGGGGAGTTGGCCTACCGCGGGGTGGCTCCCGAGATTCGCAAGGCCTATTCCGCAGGTTCAACCGTCGGCAATTGGTGGTTCATGAACGCTCACGGCGGGGGCACGCGCTATTGCGCCAAGTACGGGCTGCGCTCCTTTAGCGAGGGGCCCGGGTTTTTGGTCACTTGGGATCAAGCCGAAGAGGGGAGCATTCCCCAGCCGGTGGAGTACGAGAAGCTCGAGTCCTACGCCGCGCGCCAGAAGTACTGCGACGACGTCTACCTGCAACATTTCCGCGGCAGCGAGCTCACGCGCGCCCAGTTGTTCGCCACCTTGGAGACCGGACGCACGATCCGCAACTTGGGGGATCAATACACCGCCGAAAAGGCCTATCGCCGACGCGCCCTAGAGCTGGCGGGAGGTTCGGAAAGCGTCTACCAAGCCAACCGCGACGCCTTGCTGAAGCAAGCGGATCTCGAGTTTCGCGACGCCATGACCAAGCTCATGATCCGCAACATGGAGGTGGCGGTGCCCGAGCGCTTGGCCGACTGGCTGGACCCTCAGGTGGACCCACGCGTCCTCAAGATCCCCGAGGCGGACATCCGCGACCAAACGGAGCATTACCACGAGGAGATGGCGAAAGGGCGCAAGCGTCTGCGCACGGCCGCTTTGTTCGAGTCCCTGCACGCGCTCCGGGTCTTGGAGCCCGAGATCCGCGCACGGGTGCTGGAGGCCTCCATCGAAGCGCTCGCGGCCCGTTCTCCCGCGCGCAACCGCAAGGGCGCCTATCCCTTCGAGCGGTCCTTACGCGCCTTGGCGAAGTTGGCCGGCAGCGCGGAGGTGCCGCGCCTCATGCAGCTCGACTCGGAACGCAAGCGCAAACCCCGGCGGGTGACCGCCGCGCCCAAGTTGACCATCGCAGCGGAGGATCCCGAGTCACTCCGGTCGCAGAACGCCCCCGAACTCGCTCAGGCGGTTGACGAGTTGCGCCGGGAGATTCGCTCGGCGTTGCAGGAGGAACGGTTGTTGGCCGAAGCCGGGCAACCCGGGCTCGTCGTGCGCAGCGCCCAGGATGCGCTGGCCCGCTGGAACCAAGGGCTGCAAGAGGCGGAAGCCAACCTGCGCTGGCGTGCCGAGCTGTTCCTCCCGCAGAACTACGCCTACGCCCGCGAGCAACTCAACCGGCACACCTGGGAGGCGCTCGGTTGGGAGGTGCGAGGAGATTGGGAGGCGCTCAAAGCGCAGCACCCCGATGTGGATCCCGTCTCGCGCATGACCTTCAACAAGGAAAAGCTGTTCGGCAACGTCGCGAACCTGGGCAACGCGAACGCCGTGCTGGGCATCGTGCAGGCCTACCGCAAAGCGGGCGCGGCGGAGGGCCAGAAGGAAGAAGCGGTGCGCCAGGCTCTTTTGATGGAGATGGTGGGGCGTTTCCCCTATGCCGGCGAACTCCTGCAAGTTGAGTCGATCCTCTCCGGCCAGCAAGATCCTGTCCTGGGGCCGCTCTTGATGGTGGGCGGATTCCTGTATCCCGGGGTCGGACAAGCACAGTTGGTCTACAGCTTGGCGGCGGGCACCTACGAAATCCTGTACGAGATCAAACTCGCGGAATGGGTGCAGCGGGAGTACCAGGGCAGCGTTCCGAACAACGACGGATCGCCTGGCCCGGGAAAGTCCACCGACCCCGCGTGGAACGATCGTCCGGGTGTGTTGCACGACGTGTATGCCTGGACCATCCACCGGCACTTCGAGTTGCTCCAGGAGGTCGGCTTTTACGAAGGAGAAGCCAAGCTTGAAACGCAGCGTTTGCTCGATCAGCGCTTTCCCGAGTTTCCGACGCTGCGGCACGTGGAGGCCAACGTATACGACTACTACCGCGTCGGTCTGGAGCAAGCCCTCCGACGCAACGGCCGACCCGAGTCGGAGTGGGAGAGCATTCAGCTCAGCTCTACCCAGCCGCCGATTCGGTCGAACGAACCCGCCGATCTCGTCAACGCCGCGGATCTGCCGCCGATGCTGCGGGCGTTTTTCCATCAGATCGCGAAGGACTACATCGAAGGCAGCGGCCCTTATGCCGAGCTGCCCACGCACCAAGCGGCTCACGCTCACCCCTTGCACCAGGAGCTGTACTTTCACGCTGGCGACCCAGCGGCGCGCAACCAAGCTATCCAAGACCTCGCTACGGTCGTCACGGCGGCTTACATGCGTTCCCTGATCGCGGAGGTCCAGGGCAAGGACACGAGTCTGCGCATCGATCCTGCCTGGGACGCACGGGCGCTGACCGGGACCGCGGCGTATCTACGCGGTTTGCCCGCCGAGAACTTCGCGAGCCAGTCGGCCAGTCGCTTTCCCGAGGCCGGACCAGCGCCAGCCTTGCCCGCGCTGCTCGATTTAGTGCCGGGGCCGCCAGCCGAGAGGGAGGCGCGCTTTTTTGCCCACTTCGACGGGATCCTCAATCGCAAGATCGCCGGATTCAAAACGCGCGACGGTCGGCCGCGCGTACAGGATGCAACCGCGTTCAAGTTGGGCAAGCACCACCCGATCCTGCGGCCGTTGGCCCCCGAAAACCAAGCGGTCGCGCACCCCTTGCTGCTCGCCTACTTCAACAAGGTGGTGCACGACTATTGGGAGCGTCGGACCGCCGCTGAAGGCGAATCGCTGCCCGTGAGCCCGCCGGTCGGGCCCGATGGGGATCCGATTCGGATGGACGGCTTCGTGCTCGATCCGATCGATCTGGGGTCGGTGGATGCCAGCGAAACCACGGGCGCGACCTTGGACCCTTGGCCGCAGCATCGCTTTGAGCCGCACTTGCGCCAGGGATACAAGGACATGGTGCAGCCGGGCATCGTGCAGGCTTTGATTCGGCACTACAAGGCGGGTTTGCTGGCCGATTACGCGCAGCGACGCGCGGAAGCCGACCGCGTGCACCTGCACCGCCACCTGCCAGCCGCCGCCGCGCTCGGCCGCATGAAAGACGCCGTCCTCGGCGACCCGAACGCTCCGGCCGAGGCGCGCGGCTTAGCCCGTGAACTGGCGAATCACGAGTTCGTCCCCAACCTGCTGCCCGAGGAGCGCTTCGTGCAGGAGTTGGAGGCCGCCTACCGCGGCATCCCGCAAGAAGTCGAAATCAAAATCCTGGGTGTTCCTACCCGGCCCGCAGGTCTCGGCAGTTCATTCCGGCTGCAGGCTCAGGTGAAAGCCTCGCCCGTGCACTTTGAGCGGCCGTATCGCATCGATTGGGAGTTCGTCGAGTTGGGCGCGGCGAACCGGTCGGAAGAGATTGGCGATTCACCGTTGCAGCGCTCGTACACCCACCGTCACGAATTGGGTGAAGAAGAGGACGGCTTGGAAGCGCGCACCGTCACGGTGCTCGCCACGGTCACCGATGCGACCGGTAAGCCCATGGGAACCGCCTCGTCGAGTTTGACCGTGGGAGGCCTCGACGCCGTGGTGGAGGAGGAGTCCCCGATGGAAGACGCCGGTGGCGGTTTGTCTGGGGGAGAGGGCTCGGCGGAGGAAGACGACTCGCACACCGTGCAACGCGTGGTGTACGTGATCCGCGTCCAGGGGGCGGGTTGGGTGCCGCACTATGCGGGCGGCAGTTACATCACGTCGGGGTACAACGACGAACTTCTGTTCGTGAGCCGCGATCAAGATCCTCAGGAGTTGATCGACGCTTACCGCGAGCGGTTGTTCGGCGTCCCCTGCGAAAAGCACATCCCCGCGATCCCTGGGCAGAGCAAGCGTCCCACCTTCTGGACCGGAGGACCCGCGATCCAAGGCATCGCAGGGCCTTTCCGCACGAAATGGGAGGCCTACGAAGAGGTGGAGTTTGAGAACACTTGGAAGTTCAGCCCAGGCGATGGCCCTTCCATCACGGAAATCAAAGGCGGATTGAAATGCAACTAACTCATCGATGGGCAGCGGCTTGGGCCGGGGTGTTTGGAGCGAGCGCTTTCGGATGGTTTCCTTTGGTCCTGGCCCAGGAGGGTACGCCGCGGGAAAGCGACCCGCGTCAAGGAGCGAACGACCCCTGGGTGCGGGATCTGCCCGATGCTTCCGAGCTGGTATCCGGCAACCTGGATCCAAACTTTCCGGAGCTCGACGTGCGACCCGATGGGACGCTAGGGGGAAGTCCCGCAGCGGAGCCCGGTGGCGCCAACGGCGCGGAGAGACCTTCCTCCACCGCGCAAGACTCGGGTCCGGGTGGAGGCCGTACGCCAGCTGTCGCTGCGAGTGAAAGTGAGCCCAACAACGACTTCGGCACCGCCCAAAGCGTGTCCTCGAGCAGTCGCATCAGCGCCACGATCGCGCCCCAGCGAGACTACGACTGGTTTGGGTTTGACCTGACGCGGCGCGGAACTCTGGAAGTGACTTTCACCCAGGTGCCAGCCCCGCTCAACCTTTCCTTCCGCGTCTACAACGGGAACGGCAGTGCTATCACCGGCTGGATGGAGCCGAAGGGCCAAGGAGGGGGCACGGTGATGACGCCCATCCACCTCAAGACGAAGGGTCGCTACTACGTGGTGGTCGCCGACGGGCAAAACGACGCGCAATCGACCTCGCCCTATGAGCTGCAACTGGACTTCATCGCGGGGGATCGCTTTGAACCCAACGAGAGCTTCGGAGCGAAAACGGCGGTTTCCGACCAGGCGCGTTTGTTGGGGACGATCTTGCCACAAGGCGATTACGACTGCTACGGCTTCACGCTCGAGCGCCGTGGCTCCATGGAGGTGTGGTTTCGAGAGGTGCCGGCCGAGATTGAGCCGAGTTTCCGGGTATACAACGCGGAGGGGAGCGCGATCACGGGCTGGATTTCTCCCCCCGTGCGAGACAATGCCGCAGAGCCCGTCGTGATCGATTTCACCGCGGCGGGGGCCTATCACATCGCCGTCGCGGACGCGAAGGGCGACGCCTATTCAGAAAAGCCCTACCGTTTGGATCTCCGCATGCACCCGGGAGATCCTTTCGAGGCCAACGATTCGATTGGAACCGCGACGACCGTCCAGGCGACAGGTGCTTGGCAAGCGAGTTTGTTGCCCAAAGGCGACTACGACGTGTACCGCTTCGAGGTACCCAATCAGGGCATCTCGACGGTGCGCTTGAGCTCCGTTCCGAGCGAGTTGTTGCCCTCTTTGCGCCTGTACAACGCCGAGGGCAGTGCGTTGACCGGATGGCGCAAGACGGTCCTCCGAGACGCCCGCAGCGAGCCGCTCGTATTCGATCTGGCCGGCAAAGGCACCTACTACGTTTCGATCGCGAACGACGATTCCCAGGTGCGTTCCTTCGACCCATTCGACGTGGCATTCCAATACGACGCGGGAGATGCGCACGAGCCGAATGCAGGCATTGGACAGGCCACGATCATCACCCGAGGAGCGCCCGTCTCTGGCAGCATCCTGCCGAAAGGCGATTACGACCACTACCGCTTCGAGGTGGCGAATGCCGGCAAGGTCGCCGTCACGTTTTCGACGGTGCCCAAAACCATGACGCCTTCCGTTCGCTTTTTGAACGCAAACGGTAGTGCGATTACCGGTTGGAAGACTCCAGCCATCCGCGACGGCGCCTCGGCGCCGGTCGAAGTCGACATCAGCACGCCCGGTCGCTACTACGTCGTGATCGCGGACAATGATGGGCAAGCGTTTGGGGTCGAGCCGTACCGCTTCCAAGTGCAATAAGCGCGGGGTGGGGACGACTTAGGAGGTCCCGAGCCTCGAGGTGGGTGACCTGGAGGCGAGGGACCGATCTCGGAGGCGCCTCTCATCTCGCCGGGGGCTTCTGGCGACGGCTTTCGTCTGCGCAGAGAGGGCGAAGAGGGAATAGGTGGCTTTCCGCGGGTTCTAGACCTCGACGCCCGCCATGCGGAAGTACTGCTCGAGGTTGTTGCGCAGCTTGAGCAGCTCGTTGTGGATCTTCTGCTGCTCGGGGCCTTCGTAGTGCAGTTCTTCGATCAGGATGCGGCTGATCGAGCGGTTCATGCGGCGCATGGGGGACAGCATTTGGCTGTATTCGCGGGGTAGGGGCACGATCTTCTCGCTTTCCTCTTCGGCCGCAGCGATGCCACCGGCGCGGGCGGCTTCGACGATGCGACGCGTTTCTTTGGCGGTCTTGTTGGCGATGAGGGGCAGAATCTTGGCCTGGTCGTCTTTGGAAAGCTTGATGACCTCGTTGGTCTTCGTGGCGTTGAGTTCGCCGTCGCTGCGCGCCTTTTTGACCGCTGCGGAGGAGAGCTCGTCGCGCTTGATGGCGCTTTGGATGACCGCTTTGGAGAGGCCCGTCTTTTCGGAGGTGACGGCGGCGAACGAGTCTTCGTCGGCCGCTTCCTGGGCCTTCTTTTCCTCCCGGCTCGCCTCCTCGGCGGAAAGGTCCACCTTGTGGGCTTCGGGGTGCAATTGCTCGTAGATCTCGCGGCCGCGGTTGAGGCACTTTTCCAGCTCGACCCCGCGCAACGGGGCTCGCACGAGGTTTTCGTCGATCGAAATCAGCTCCTGGACCAGACCGTCGTGGTCGACGACCTGCACGGTGATCTCGTCCCAGCCCAGTTCCTTGGCCGCCTGCAAGCGTCGCGCACCGGCGAGTAGCTCGTTGTTGGCGTTGACCGTGACCGGGTGAATCAAGCCAACGCTCTCCATGCTGATTTTGAGCGTGCTGACGTCCGTATCGGTGCGCAGGTATTCGCTGAGCAGTTGGATGTCGGAGATCTTGCGGCGGGTGACTTGCGGCGGAGGTGCTTGCGTGCTGGAGGGGCTCATGGGCGCGGCATTATCCATGGGGCTCGTCCAATTCCAAGCACCCAAGCGCGAGTGTTCGCACTCGGACGTCTGAGGGTGACGAGAGGCTGCGTTGAGCCACACAACCGCGGTTGGACGCCGCTCAACCACCGCGGGGAGTTGCCTGTGAAAAACGTAGGAATGCCCCTTCGCCGGGGAGTTTGTGAGGCTCCGCGAGTGGGTCGCGCTTCGGGGCGAGTGCACCCGCGCGTTGGGGACGATGAAAATGTCGCTCAGAAGGCCCTACAGGGCCGTGAGGCGCCGTCGCGCCTGAATTTTTGAATTGGATGATCAGACGAAGAGGGATTTTCCGCGTCCCCCAACCCTGGACGTGGGCGCCGAGTCCACCCCGACCCCTTTTCTTCCACCTCTAAGGTTCCATGAAGCTCACTCAGCACTTGCGGCACTTGCTTGCCCTCACCGCGCTGGGGCTCGCCCTGAGCCCACAGCTCCCTGCCCAAGCCCAACACGACGTCACCGACCCGACGGCTTGGCAGTGGTTTACGGGGGTCAGCGTGGCCACCTTGAGCGCTCAAGTCTCGAACGGGTATCGCATCGTCGACATCGAGGTCGACGATGACGATCCCCTCACCTTGACGGCGGCCCTCGTCCAGAACTCGGGCAACTACGCCAAGAGTTGGTGGTGGTACGTGGGAGCCACCTCCACCCAGGTGAATTCCCTCCTCAGCCAGAACAATGCACGCTTGATCGACGTAGAACCCTACGGGACGGCCTCGGGCACGCGCTACGCTGTCGTGATGGTGCGCAACACGGGCAGCGACTATGCCAGCGGGCACGGTTGGTACACGGGACAAACCGCTGCCCAGGTGATCTCCTGGGTCAACGCGAACCCTACGCGCCGCATCCTCGATATTCAGCCTTACTGGACCAACCTGTCCACACGCTATGCCTTCGTGTGGGTCGAAAACTCGGGGACGCAGGCTTCCGGGTGGTGGTACTACATCAACGTGACGGGATCCGCCCTCAACGGCTACTTGGCGCAGAACAACGCGCGGCTCATCGACTTGGAGCGCAATCCGTCATCAGGCAACTACGACGCCGTCATGGTGCCCGGCGATGGGGACGCCACCTATCACTTCTACAACATCACTTCGACCGCGGCGTCCAACTACATCGAGCAATTTGCTGCGCGGATCATCGACGTAGAGCGTTATCCGTTCCTCGCGGGGTATCGCTATCACCTCGTGATGCGGCAGAACGACAACGATTTGACGATTCAGGCCAACAACGCGATGCGCAGTTTCCTGCCGCTTGCGGCGACGAGTGGTCTTTCGCTGGCGCGATTGGACGCTGGATTTCAGCAGCTGGCGGGCGTGCAGGAGCACAAGACCTTCGAACCGGCCAGTTTGATCAAGACGGCGCATCATTACACCGCGCTTCGGCGCGTCTCTTTGGGCCTCGATAATCTGCAAAGTCTGCTCACGGTGTACACGGGTTTGTCCGGTTCGTGTCCGAATGGTACCGCTCCGGTGGCCCGGGCGCTGAGCACCGTACTGCAACGCATGATGGAACAGAGCAACAACGCCGACACCGAAGCGATTCGGGCGCGCTACGGCACATCTACCATCGAGAGCACGGTCGCCGCGGCGGGAGCGACCAGCCTGCAACTCAACCATACCCTGGGGTGTTTGTGCGGCAACCCGCGCAACGAGGCCAGCCTGAACGACTTTGGCAAAATCCACGATGCCGTTGTCGCGGGCAGCCTGGGCGTTTATGAGCCCACCTTCCACACCTTGATGTCGAATGGTACGAACTTCGGTATGGGGGCCTACAGCACGACGACGACCCTCAACAATGAGATCGGAGCGGCTGGTTTGACCCAAGAGGAAGAGACCGCGTTCCGCGGTGGTCTGCGCTTCGCGCATAAAGGCGGCTCGTACACCTGTCTGGGGGGTCCTGAGGAGCACCGCAGCCGCGGAGCCTACGTGCGTGTTCCCTACCGCAACGGATGCAATACCCTCTATCGGGAGTATTTCATCGGCGCTTGGGTCAACGATGCGACCTCCTCGACCGATGCGAACAACAGTGTCGGGATCGGCATGACGACGCTCTATGCGCAGGTTTTGCGGGATGCGCTCGCCACCTGGTCGGGTGCGAGCTGCGCACCGTTCACGACCTACTGTTCGACGAATCCCAACTCCACGGGCGTAAGCGGGGGGATCGGCGCGACCGGTAGCCCCTACATCGGCACCAACAACATGGCGGTCACGGCGACGAGTTTGCCGCAGGACGTGTTCACCTTCCTACTGGTTGGAACGGCGAGTGACTTTGTCGCCAACCCCGCGGGAAGCCTCGGCAACCTGTGCGTAGGAGGGTCGATTGGCCGCTACTGGAATTCCCTGCAAAGTACCGGCGGCACAGGCACAGCGAGTCACGGTCTCGACCTGCAGAACATTCCCGGTCCGTCGACAAGTCAACCGGTCCTCGCGGGACAAACACTGTACTTCCAGTGGTGGCACCGCGATACGGTTGGCGGATTGCCCGCTTCGAACTTCACGAACGGCTTGCGGGCCATCTTCATCTAGAACCTATCCCCCGCCCTGCCTGTCGGGGCGGGGGACCCTTAGGGGCTTTTGTCTTGGGAATGGCCAGCATGGTGTCTTGTCCGGTGACGACTGCGGCGGTCTGGTATGATCGCGGCATGCGCAAGGACGGGCCCTTGGATCCCGGATCAAAGCCGGAACAGGATCTCGCCGACGAAAGTCACGAGCTCGGGCAAACCGTTTACTCCACTCTGCGACGTTTGGCGGCGACGCACCTTCGCAGAGAACGCTCCGACCACACCCTGCAGCCCACGGCCCTGGTGCACGAGGCTTGGATGCGCCTGGAGGAGGACGTGGTCTCTCAAGGAGCCAAACCCGCGAACTTTTACGCCCTGGCGAGTCGCGTCATGCGCCGCATTTTGGTGGACCATGCGCGCACACGCGCCGCAGCAAAACGCGGTGGTGGTTGGCAGCGGGTGACCCTCTCGCACGATCGGCCGATGGCCTCCGGAGATGAAATCGACGTGCTGGCGCTGAACGAGGCGATGGAAGCTTTGAAAGAGGTCGCGCCACGACAGGCGCGCATCGTCGAAATGCGATTCTTTGGTGGCGTGTCGAACGCACTCATCGCGGAAGCGTTGCACGTCTCCATTCCAACGATCACTCGGGAGTGGCGCGTGGCGCAAGCGTGGCTGTTGGCGCGCCTAAGCGATGAAGCCTGAGCCCTGCCCCTCTACTCGCTCGCTCTCGTTTCCCCATGACCTCCTCCTCTCACGCCAAACTCACCGAGATCTTCTTGGCGGCTAGTGAATTGCCCAAAGCGGCCCGGGCCGCCTACTTGGACTCCGTATGTGGCTCGGACCAGGAGCTGCGGCGCATGGTCGAGCGCATGCTCGAGGTGGATGAAATCGAGTCGGGTGGCCTATCGCGCGCGTCCCTCAAGATCGATTGGGATGCCGTCGAGCAAGATCCCCCCATGCCCGAGCGCATCGGGCCGTACACGATTCAGGGCAAGTTGGGTGTCGGTGGCATGGGCATCGTCTACAAGGCGCAACAGGCCAAGCCCAAGCGCACGGTGGCTCTCAAGGTCCTGCGCTGGATCGACGATCCCAAACAGACCGCACGCTTCGAGCTGGAGGCCGAGGTGCTTGGTTGGTTGAACCACCCAGCCATCGCGCACATCTATGGCGCAGGCACTTCGCAGTTCGCCCATGGAACGCACCCTTGGATTGCCATGGAATTCATCGACGGGTTGCCGATCGACGAGTTCGTTCGCGAACGGAAGCTCGCGCAAAAGCCCATCCTGCGGCTCATCGAGAGCATCTTGGATGGCATCGCCCACGCGCACAGCAAGGGGGTGGTGCATCGAGATCTCAAGCCGGCCAACATCTTGGTGGATCGGGAAGGCAACGCGCGCATCGTGGACTTTGGCGTGGCGCGTCTCGCTTTCGAGTCGGATCACGCGGTGCCTACGCAAGC
>JAUHXY010000341.1 GCA_030426785.1 bacterium | reverse complement strand
GAAAGCGCAGATGAAGCGTCTGATTGTCGGTGTCATCGCAGTCCTCGCCGTCGCGGGGGCGCCTATGGCTTCAGCAGACTATCCGCTACAACCTCCGCCGCCGGCTCCACCGGTTCCGCCGGTTCCGGCCGTTCCCTGTATTCCCGGGGTGGACGGATGTCCGATCGCTCCGCCACCGGCTCCAGCTCCGCCACCGATTCCGGCGATTCCGGCGATACCCGGCGGCTGGTAGCTCACCGCTGGTCCAAGCTTCAGGGCCAGGGAGCAATTCGGGCAGACTGAAGCTCGTGGCGGAGTTGTTGATAGCGCTTAACCCGGACCAGGATTCTCGGCTTCCCTATCTGCTGCGAATTCCGCAACCCAGCGGTGACCTGCTGTTCCGGACTTCAGGAACATGGCCGCGGGTCAAGGCGCTCTACTGCTACCCGGTCGGACTGCACGAATGGCCCACTGATGCGGAGATCGTCGAACAACTCCCGCTGCGCTCCTGCCAGCGGCGGGGTGCGGCGATCGATGTGATCGTGCAGCGATCCCGGGAGAACCGATCACAGCTGGTGTTCACCACCGCGCGGGGCCGCGATGCGGTGTTCTGGCAGTCGCCACGTACCCGCAAGCAGGCGCGCCCCAACGTGCACACCCCGACCGCCCGCGCTCAGGGCATCGCCGAGCTTCAGATTGTCGTCGATGCGCACGAGCAATATCCGTACCGGTTCGGCACACAGCAGGTCAGCACCGTGCAGCGAGCGCTGCCCTGCGGCGACTACGGCCTCGTAGTCGACGGGGGGCTAGCCGCCAGCGTGGAACGCAAATCTTTGGCCGATCTGGTCACCAGCCTCACCAGCGGCAAGCTCCGCTATCAGGTCGCTGATCTGGCCGCACTGCCACGCGCGGCGGTCGTCGTGGAAGATCGCTACTCGCAGCTGTTCAAACTCGACCGTGTACGACCCGCCATCGTCGCCGACGGGCTGGCCGAACTGCAGATCCGCTGGGCCAACGCCGACCCCCAGGTGCGCGAGACCCTGGTGGGCATGATCGGCGGGTTTTATTCGAACAACCCAACCCTGGCACGGGACGAAGGCCTGCGCTCGTGTGGGCTGGCGGGACAAACTTTGATGCTTGCCGCCAAAGCGATGGGGCTCGATTCGTGCCCCATGGTCGGCTTCGACTTTGAAAAGGTCAGCGAGCTGATCCAACTGCCCGAGGATCACGAAATCGCCTTCGCGATTTCGATCGGCAAGGCCCTGGAGCCCGCGCGGCCGAGGGGCGGTCAATTGCCGATGGACGAGGTTGTCATCCACGACCGCTTCCCGAGCGACGCCTAGGCGGACGCCGCTAGAACGCGTCGCGCTCCGCCAACAGGTGCTGCAAGGCGTGAGCGAGGTCCCCGTGGAGCTCCTGGTCCGCCCCCAAAGCGTCAGCGACCCGCGCGGAGCCAAAATCGTAGGCCTCAAAAGGCCCTTGCAGGCGCAGGGCGGGGTCCTCGCTGGCGAAACGCGGGATGCAATGGCCGTGCAGCTCGGGCACTTGGTTGCACAGCACCAAGTAGTTGATGCGTTCGGCGCCGGTCACCTCGAGAATGGCGTCCCCCAAGAGCACCAGATCCGCGAAAAACTGCGCACGGTCGGGGGGGATCAAGTCATTGGGAGACGGCACGACCGGATCGGGCAGCAGCATGCAGGCCCCGCGCACGGGGTCGGGCTGGTACTTGCCCAGGATCGCGTAACCCGAGGGCATGCGAGCGAGCATCTGCGGGTCGTCACCGGCCTGAATGCGCGCCAAACGATCAGCGATGGCTCCCATCTCAACTCCCTTGGGGCAAGGTCTCGTTCAAGAAGCGCTCGATGCGCTGGTACACGTCCTGCGCGCCTTGCTCCTGCAGCGGATGGTGGCGCAGACCGGGCAGCACTTCGACCTGCACGCGCTCTCCGGCCAACGCCTGACAGGCGGCCGCATCCACAAAGGGATCCGCATCGCCTACGAGCAGCAAGGTCGGGACCGAGACTTGGCCTAGCCGTTGCACGTGCTCGCGCGCGGACCGGCGCGCCTCTTCGATAGCCCGCAAGGTGATCGAGCGGTGCACCCCTTCGCCCCCGTCCCAGCGCGAGGCCTGCGCGCTATCGCGGGTCAAATCGCTGCCCTGGTAGCGCGTATGGCCCGCCGAGCGCGGGGTGATCTTTTGAAACATCCCCTTGAGGCCACCCGCTTTTTTGGGTGCCTCGAACGGGGGATCGAGCAGCGGCGCCACCAAAACGAGGGCGCGCACGCCGTCGGGCCGCTCGAGCGCGTACGTCACGGCGTAGTTGGCGCCCAGGCCTTGCCCGATCAGCACTTTGGGCTCGTCGGGCATGCGGTAGGCCAAGTGGTCTTGGATCTCCTGCACGTCGCGCACGACCTCCAAGAGGCCGTTGCTGTGCCCGCGCTCGCCCTCGGTGCGGCCATGTCCACGCAGATCGGGCAATGCGACGGCCCACCCATCCTGGGCGAGCACCATCGCGAGATCCTTGTAGCGATCCCCGCAATCCCCCGCATCGTGCAGCACGGTGATCGCGCCCCGTGGGACGCCGCGCGCGGCGAGTTCGAGCACGCTCAAGAGCACCATGCCCTTCATGGAGTCGTGGGTGAGGCCCGAGGCCTGTTC
>JAUHXY010000098.1 GCA_030426785.1 bacterium | reverse complement strand
GCCTTAGCGGCCGCCGTGATCCGCTGTGAAGCCAAAACCATCGCCCGCTTAGAAGAGCGGTTGGGCGAGGGGTTTGACCTGGCAGTGGAGCGAGTCTTGGCCTGCACCGGGCAGGTGGTCGTGACCGGCATGGGCAAAGCCGGGCTGGTGGGGCAAAAGATCTCCGCCACCCTGGCGTCGACCGGCACCCCTTCGTTCTTCTTGCACCCCGCGGAGGCCCTGCACGGGGATTTGGGACGCATCCGCAGCCAAGACTTGGTGTTGGCCCTTTCCAACTCGGGGGAAACCGGCGAGGTGACGCAGTTGGTTCCGGTGGCCCGCAAGATCGGCGCCTGCGTCGTCGCCCTGACGGGTCGAGCCGATTCCACCCTCGGAAAGTCCGCCGACGCGGTGCTCGACATCGGCCCCGTCGAGGAAGCGGGGCACATGAAGTTAGCTCCGTCGGCTTCCACCGCGGCCATGTTGGCGCTGGGCGATGCGTTGGCCTTGGTGGTTTGCGAGGAGCGCGGCTTCGACCACAACGATTTTGCGCGCTTCCACCCCGGCGGATCTTTGGGCCGACGCTTGATGCGCGTGGACGAGGTGATGCGCAAAGCGGATGCGCTGCCCTTGGTGTCCTCCGACCTCACCGTCGCCCAGGTATTGATCCAAACCTCCAAAACCCCCGGCCGGCCGGGCGCGGCCCTAGTGGTGGACCTAGCGGGCAAGCTGGTGGGCATTTTTACCGACGGCGACCTGCGCCGCTTGCTGGAGAGCGCTGACCGGCGTTCCCTCGACGAACCCGTCGCCGAGCACATGGGCCGTGCGCCAAAAACCTTGGCGCCCGACCAGCTCGTGCAGGAAGCGCACCACCTGCTGCGCCAGCACCGCATCGACCAGGCTCCGGTCGTCGATAGCGAGCATCGGCCCGTCGGTTTGATCGACGTGCAAGACCTTTTGGACGTGGAGGTCTGATGCCCAAGGGATCGAAACGCTCCATTCCGGCCGGCAAGGACCTTCCGCGCTGCATGCGCGGCCGCTCGAAGTTGCTCGACAGCTTGGAAAGGTTGGCCAACATTCGGCTGATCGCCCTGGATATCGACGGGACCCTGACCGATGGCCAGGTGGTCTATTCGGTCGAAGGCAGCGTGCAGCGCTACAGCGTGCACGACGGGCAAGGACTCGTTTGGCTGCGCCGCTTGGCGGGCGTCCAACAAGCTTGGATTTCGGGTCGCGCGGGATCGCCGGCTCGAAGGCGCGCGAAGGAATTGAAGGTCGAGTGTTTGCGCCTTGGGGTGGGTCCCAAGGGGCCGGTTTTGCGCTCCGTGCAAGAGGAACTCGGCATCGGGCCGGAGCAAACCCTCTCCATGGGGGACGATCTGCCCGACCTGGCGCTGGCGGATGGCAGCGCACTGTTTGTGGCTCCGCGCAACGCACGAGGGGAAGTGCGCCAACGAGCCGATTTTGTCACGAAGGCGAATGGGGGGGCTGGAGCGGTTCGCGAGGTTTGCGAATGGCTTCTGTACGCAAAGGGCTTTTGGCCTCCCGCCCCCGGCCAAAACCCTGAGGGATCCGCAGGATCTTCCCCGGCACACGAGGAGGGGGCGGCGGGTTGAGACGAATCCTGATCTTTGCCCTGCTCTTCGGGGTCGGTTTGTACGTGTTGCTGCGCTTGGATCGCAGCGACGAGGAGACACCGAAGAACTCGGGGAGTAGCGCGCAGCAAGAGCCAGCGGAGAACCCCGACCGCGAGGCGGCGGACCCCGGTGCCCCCGTGGTCGATCCAGGCGGTGCAACGCCGGTCATACCGGACCCGAGCGTGCCTGGCCAGGACGGCGATCAGGAATTCGTGATCTTAAGCGGCGCAACCGAATTCAACCGCTTCGATCCGAAGAGTGGCCAGCAACTGCTCGCCTTCAAGACCGGCAACATGCGCCCGCTGGGCGATCCGCGTGACTTCCTGTACCAATTCTTCCAGACCGAGATTCGTGGTTGGGATACCGAGTCGGGGGAAGAAGCGATGGTGGTGCGCGCGGATCAAGCCGAAGGCAAGATCGAAATCTCTTCCACGAGCGAGTTCCGTGGGTTGGCGGATGACGGCTTGTTGGAAATGAAGGGCGTGCACGTCGATGTGCTGCGGGGCCATTCCATGGCTCCGTTCACGCTGACCGGCGACGAACTGACGACGCGTCTGGAGTTAGGCCGCTTGCGGGGCGGCGGGGAAGAGCCCGTCGTGCTGCAGGGACAGGGATTCACGGCCCGCGGCTGGAACGTCGACCTGGAACGCGATGCGGGGCGGGTCGTGTTTTTGGGCGGCGGCGAGTTCGAGTTTACGTTGGACAACGGCGATGAGGTCCGTTTCGTGACCGAGCCGGGCTCTCCGCTTCGCCTGCTGCACGAGATCGCAGACGGTATCGAGCGGTTTGTCGTCAACGTCGATGGCGGGGGTACCTTGACCCTGACCGGCAAGGACCCTTGGGAGTTACGCGCGCGCGGGCTGAGCTTGCGGGGCAGCCGGGTGGATGGCGGCAGTTTGCAGCTCGAGCGAGTCGACACCCAAGGTCGCATCGAAGCGCAGCGCGGACCGAACCGCTTCTCCGGATCGGGGGCGCGTTTGGTGCGTTTGACCGGAACTCGCGGCTTCGACCTGCAGATCGAGGACAACCCGAAAGCCGAGTTGGCCCTCGAAAACAACCAAGGCGAGCTCGAAGCGGTCGAAATCCGAGGACAGGGACCCTTGGTGGTGACCGCCGAGGCTTTGGAAGGCTCGACCGAACAAGCCGACATCGAATTCCAAAAGTCGGGTGTGATCGAGTTCCCCAGCTCGGGCTCGGATGCGGCGCAAAGCGGTGCCAAAGTGGAGTTCCAAGAGGGCTTGGCGGTTTGGGTCGATCGCCAAAATCGCTCGGGCACCTTCCGCGCCACCGGGCACGTCTCCATGAGTCAAGGCAACTCGTGGGTGCGCACCGAAGTGCTTGATTCCATCGTTTGGTCTGCGGAACAGCGCATCGTCGACCTGTCGTGCGAAGGCCCGACCAAAGCGCGCTTGACCGACCAACAGGGCGAGCGGCTCGACTTCAGCGCCTCGCGCGGAGCGCAAATCCAATTGCAGGGCCAAGCTTGGCGCGTGCCGCAGGCCTCCGGCGTGCAAACCAGCCAGGTCGGCCCGACCCCGCTGGAGGTACACGCCGATGAGTTGCGGGACCTCGATTGGGCCGCACGCACGTTCCGCGTGTGGGGCAACGTGGGCGTACAAAACGCTCTGGGCCGCGTGCAGTGCGAACGGGCGGTGAGCGAAGGGGACGACCGCTTGGTGTTGACGGGCACCGAGGCAACTCCCGCCCTGATTGAGTTGCTGCCCGGAACGCCCCTCAGCCAAGACGTGCTGGCGGGAACCTTGCGCGCCATGCACTTGGACTTGCAGCCCGATCGCATCTTGGCGGAAGGAGCGGTGGACAGCGACCTGACCTTGCGCCAAGGCCGCATCCAACAACGCTCCCAGGATTTGCGCATCGAATTGGATCGCAGCACCGCGCCGGAGCTCGGGTACCGTTTGATCGCTAGTGGCGACAGCCAAGTGACTTGGGAGGTGGCTGGCAACACGCTGCTGACGGCGGAAAGCGAACAGTTCACTCTCGTAGGCAGCGCTCCCCGAGGCATTCTCGAAAACGAAGACGCACAGCCCGCGGAGTCGCGCAATCCCTACGCGTTCACGGCTAGTGCGGTGCGTTCCATGCAGTGGAACGACGGAGAACGGCGGTACCACCTGTCCGCGGGTTCGGTCGAAAGCACGGGCACCGTGATCGTGCAGGGAAACGATAGCACCGTCGAACCCGAAACCATGCGAGCGGAGGGCGGCGTGGACGTGTCCTTATCCGGACCCTTGCGCGCCGAGGCATCAGCGGCCTCGCTAACCGTCGATCCCCAAACCAAAGCCATCCAATTCACTCCGTACGAGGGTGAGAAGGTCGTCATCGTCGGCATGCTGCCGAAGCTAGGCATTCCCTACCGCATGCAGTGCGGTGACTTGACCCTCTCCGAAGAAAAGTTGGAGGCGATCGAACCTGAATTCCGCAGCGGCATCGCCTTGTTGCCGACCGAATCCGATGCTGCTCGCGAGGAACGCCAGCCGGGCGAATCGCTCTTGCGCGCCGGACGTTTGGTCGTCACCGGCCAAGGCATGGAGTTCAGCGACGGGGTGTTTGCGTCGGGCACCGACATGCAGCTCGTGCCGATTTCGATCCAATCGGAGACCTTGAGTTTGCGCGGTGATCTGCGCGGAGCGGCGGAACGATCCCTGGATCTCAAAGCCATGGAGCGCGTCGAGGTCAAAGGCGGCTTCCTGGTGGTTTACGGGGGACTGGCGCGCGCCCGGGGCCGCGAATTGGTGGTGTTGCCCACGTCTTTGTTGCTCAAAGGCGACTCTCAGCAGCGCGTGCGAGTCGAGTTGTCGGATCTGTACGTCGAGACCGACCGCATGGAGGTCGATCTGAACAAGTTCCTGGTCAAGACCACCCGGGGCGTGATGCGCGGGGGCTCGCAGAGCTCCGGTTGGGCCTTGGACTACGCTTCCTTGCATCCCGTCGAGCGCAACGGCGAGACCATGTTCGCCATCGCTTCACCCCAATACGTGGAGGGCAAGCGCACCGCCAACGCCAACTGGGCCATGGCATGGATTCACCCCGAGGCTTGGCGTCAGCGGGGCCGTTCCGCGCTCTGGGGCGAACCCTTGCCCGAGGAACGCTCCTGGGAACCGAAGGTGCCTCATGAAGGCGTCTGGCCGGACGTGATCGAGTCCATGTTGGCGAGCCTCAGCAAAAAGGACCTGCCGCACTACCTGCGCGCCGTCTTGCTCGAAGGCAACGTGGAGACGTCGGTTTCGGGTCGGCGTTTGGCTCGGGCCGACTCCATGTACTTCGACGTGGACGGGACCCAGGCTTGGCTCAAGGAGGCCGAGATCACGCGGGTGATGCGCATGGCTGGCAAGGACCACAAGCTGCGCATCCAAACCGGAGAACTGATCGCCGAGGGCAGCGGCATGTTGAGCGCGAAGTCCGCCACCATCACCACCTGCGATCACGACGTGCCCCACTACGTGATCGAAACCAAGGACCTGCGCCTGATCCCGCGTGGCGACCAACGCTGGAAGTTCCAAGCGGTCGACAACCGCATCGCCTTCCAAAGCGGCTTCGGCTTGCCCATTCCTTCGATCCGCAACGTGGTGCTCGACAGCGAGGGCGGATTCGAAGGCTTCGAAAACGAAGAGGGTGGGGTGACCACCGTCGAAAACGTAGCCTTGCGCAACACACCGCGTTTCGGTGTGGCTTTGGGTACGGTGTTGGCCTACGACATCGACAAGGTCGGCAAGGCGATCGCACGCCTGCTGCAATTCGATGCGGACATCGTGCAAGGTCGTTGGAAGTTCGACGGGTCTTGGTTGAGCGACCGTGGGCCACTGCTGGGCTTGGGCCTCGAACTGCGCGAACCGGGCCGCGAGCGGGCGGAGCGCGAGCTCTTTTGGCTCGACCTGTACGCGCGCGGCATCTACGACGAGGGCGAGGATGGCGGATTGCTGCCGGTTCCGGACGACGAGACGGACACCTTGCGCTACTGGCTGTCGGCTCGCGGCCGTTATCCGTTCGACGACAAGCAGTGGATCGATTTGGTTGTGAACACCCAGACCGACCCTGGCGTGCAAGCGGAGTTCTTCCAAAACGAGTACCAAGAGTACGAAGAGCGCGACAGCTACGTGCATTGGCGCAAGGCTCGCGACGGCCACTTCTTCAACGCGCGGTACCAATGGCGCCAGGACAACTTCCGCACCACCGTCGAACAATTGCCGAGCGTGGGCGCCTACCGGGGCATGCACGAGCTCTTCCGCATCGGCAAGGTGCCCGTGCACTACAGCGCTTCGGCCGACGTGGCCCAACTGCGCCGCCTGCAGGGGGATCCGCGCTTCGAGGATTGGTTCCTCAACGATGCTGGCGTGTTCGACGGCTTGGGCGATCAGACCGTGCTGCGCGGCGATACGACGCACCGTTTGGAGTCGCGCTTGCCGTTGGAGATTCCGGGCACCAGCCTGACCCCCTTCCTGGAGGGTCGTTTTACGGCCTGGGACCAGGGGGGCGTAGAAGACGATGAGCCGACCCGCTTTGCCAGCTACGGCGGCGCCCGCTTGCAAAGCCTGTGGACACGGGTCTCGGGGTCTTCCTACCACACCCTCATTCCGCGCGTGATCTTCTCGAAGAACCTAGCCCTCGAGGAGTCCGGCGGCGAACCAATCCTGTTCGACGACGTCGAGCGGGACATCAGCGGGGACTTCTTCGAGCTCGGTTTGCGCTCGCTGTGGTCTCGCCCGGACGTAAAGCGTCGCTTGGATTACGACGTCGCCCTGCGCGAACGCACCGACCGCGACGGCAACCTGCTGGACCAACAAGAACTCCGTGCGCTGGGCAATTTCCGGACCGAGTTCGGTGGCTGGGGCGCGGGTGTCGAGCAGTTCCTACGCTTGGATCTGGAGAACGATGAAACGCTCTACTCGCGCCTCACGCTGGCGTTGAAGCCCAGCGAGGACCTGTTGTTCCAGATCAGCCACCAGCGGGGAGCCGATCCGGTTTTGGGTCCCCTGTTCGAGGCTGCGACCCTCGACCTGCGCTACCGCATCAACCCCAAGTGGGAGGTCGAGATGTCCAACTCCGACTCGATCCTCGAGGGGGGCAACCTGTACAGCGCGTTGACCTTGCGCCGCTTCTCCCACGACTTTGTGCTGGAGCTCGAAGTCTCGCGCAGGGCGGGCGAGGGCGGCACGGGCTTTGGGATCAACTTCATGCCGCTCCTGGCCTGGAAGGCGCCGCGTCTCGGCATCCTCGACCGTTAATCGCCGGCGAAATGTGCTCCGATCGGCGGCACCCACCTCTGCCGCCGGGCGCTACACTGCCGGGGCTGTGCTCCCGATCGCCTTCATCACCAACCTGACCTTCAGCGAGATCGCCATCATTGTGGTGGGCGCGGTGATGGTGTTTGGCAAGGACTTGCCCCGGGTGGTGGTGCGCGGGATGCAACAACTCGCCAAGCTGCGCCGCGCCGTGCAGGAGATGTGGAGCGAGGCGGGTCTCGACGAAGAAATGCGCCGCGTGCGGGCCGAGCTGGACGCGGAGGTGCCCAACCTGAGTTCGCCGAAGACGTTGTTGGCGGAGGGCCGTTCCAAGTTGCACGAACCGATCCAGGCTTGGAAAAAGAACCTCGAAAAGGAAGTCACCGACAACGTGCCGGTGGAGAAAAAGCGGCCCGCACCGCCCCCTGAAGAGCCCGAAACCAAGGCCGAAGCGGAATCCGATCCTTCATGATCCTGGGTTACAACACCAACGGTTTGGCGCACCACCGATTGTTGGAGGCGTTGGAGCTGTGCGCGCAGCTCGGGTACGGCGGGGTGGCGATCACGGTGGACGTGGGGCATTTGGATCCCATGGGAGTCTGGGATGTCGAGGCGCAAGGCGTACGCGAGCGTGCCCGCGATTTAGGACTCGCGCTGGCGGTGGAAACCGGTGCGCGCTTCGTGCTCGACAAAGAGCACAAGCACCTGCCCAACCTGATGAGCGCGTCCCCATCGGACGCAGCACGGCGGCTCGATTTCTACGAGCGCTGCATCCGCATCGCGCAAGCGATCGGGGCCCCGTTGATCTCATTGTGGTCGGGCGCGCTGTCGGGGGGAGAACGGTTGTCCGAGCCTCAGGCCTGGGAGCGATTGGCGGGGCGCCTCGCACCTTTGCTCGTGTTTGCTGAAGCGCACGGCGTGCGGGTGGCCATGGAGCCCGAGCCGGGTATGTTCTTGGAGACTCCGGATCAGTACCTCGCGCTCAAAGCGACCGGAGGATCGGATTTGGCGAACTTGGGGCTCACGCTCGACGTAGGTCATTGCCTGGTCACGGGTGGCGAAACCCCGCAGGCGGCGTTGTTGCGAATGCGGGAAGAGCTGCTGCACGTCCACCTGGACGACATCGCCGGCGGCGTGCACGAACATCGCATGTTCGGTGAGGGAGACCTCGATTGGCCCGCCGTGGCCCGTTCCTTGAAGGAAATCGATTTCCAAGGCATGGCGGCGGTAGAGCTTTCCCGCGATAGCTACAGGGGTGCGCAAGCGGCCAAGCAAGCGTTTCAGTTCTTGAAACAGGCTTGATAAACCCCGAGATTCGGGCAAGGTCGGTGAGAGGGGACCGATAGTCACCGCTAGGACTGTGTTCCCAAGCCTGGAGCCGCCATGAGCCAAAACCAATCATCTGCGCGCATTTGCCCCACTCGCATCGATGGGCAGACCACGCTTTTTGCCCACCAAGTGACGCGGGCGCAGTGCCAGACCCGCCAGCGCGACTGCTTCCACAAGTGTTTCACTTGCGTCAACAACAACGCTTACGTCGCGGCTCACGGCGAAGCGAAACCGGCGAAGAAAGCCCGCGCCGCCGCGGCCAAGGGCTAAAGGCCTGCGGACCCTACTCCGGCGCAAACGGCAGGTTGAGCTGCCAGGAAATGCCGTAACGGTCCTGCACCCACGCGAAGTGCTGGGAGAATCCGTAATCCCCCGGCGGCATCATGAACTGGCCTTCGGTCGCCAACGCTTGGGCGAGTCGGTCGACCTCTTCCTTGGTGGTGCAATCCACGAACAGCGACCAGGACGGCGTAAACTCGAACCCGTGCTGGATGAAGCTGTCCGTCGCCCGCACGGTTTGCCCACCGACCGTGAAGGAACCCAGGAACAAACTGCCTTCCGGCCCGGGCCCCTCTGCCCCATAACGCTCGGCCGACAGCACTTGCCCGTCGTCAAAGAGCCCGGCATAAAACTCCATGGCCTCTTCCGCCCGCCCGTCTTGAAACATCAAAAACGGCGTCACGGTGTGCTTGGCGGCCATTTGCTTCGGTTCGGAAGCCTGGTGCTGCGTGCTAGCGCACCCCAACCAGGTGAGGGCGATCCAGAGTAGTCCGCAGCGGGAAAGAGTGTTCGACATGAATCGCTAAGACGTTGGTGAGTGACTTTCGGCAGCGCTTCCCTCGAAGGTAACGCATCCAGAGATTCTAGCCCAACAGTCAAGCAGGACGCCGAATCAAGCTCGGGCCCGAGTTTCCCTACCGAGAACTGCCTGAAAACGCCCCCGTGCGCTATGAGCAAAGCCAATTGGCTCTGTCTTGGGCATCTCCTCGATTGGATCGCTGTTTGCCCTCACCGTGGGCGCGGGTGGTCCTCGGTGGCGGCTAAGAACTGTTCGGAGGCTTCGCGGTTGGCGCTGTGGCCGACGACGCGCCAACCGTCGGGGGTGGATTGGAGCCACACGTAGAGGGTGCGCTTGTCGCGGCGTTTGGCGTGGTGGAGTTCGATGGTGCCCATAGCGCGATGGTCGGTGACGCGCACGGATTTGGGATCCCACTCGAAGCGCTGGCGCTCGCGGGCGTAGGACTGCCACTCGCGGCGCCCCATGCCATCTTTCCAGTACTCGGGCGTGCTGACGGCGCCCATGCGGATCCAGCGGTCCGAGAGGAGGGCGAGGCCGAATTCTTGGTAGGCGTCGAAGGGGCTCTTGGGCCAGACGGTGGCAGCGGTGTGGCCGGCTAAGAACTCGGCGGTGTGGTCGCGATCGTTGCCAAAGCCCGTCGCAAGCCACGCGGTGCCGCGCTGTTCGAGGTACAGGGTCGCTTCGCCTTGGCGCTGCCCTTCCACTTCGAAACCGAAAGTCAGGGCGGCGCGATCGAGGCGCACTTGCGGTGTTTCGATCACCACGCCAAGCCCGGCGGTGTGCGCCATGACGAACAGGTTGTGGAGATCGCCGCCGTCGCTGCGCCAGGCCACGTCGGAGGTGCAACGTTCCGCGGTGCGCTCGTCGCCCTGTTGCATCGCGTCGAACAAAAGGCGCGCGGCGGCTTCCGGAGAATCGGCTACCCCAGGTTTTGGCTGCTCGTAGAGCCAATCGCGGCTATCGCGTGGATCTCCCTGCACGCTCAAAATGCGCTGCTTGGAGCCTTGACCGGTCAACCAAAACCAAAACTCCGAGACTTGCTTGTCGCCGTGGGAGCGAACTCCGATGCGCGCCAACGCGCGGTGGCCGTTGGGGAACGGAACCTCCAGCACTTCGTGCGTGAAGGGGGCCTGTCCGAGCAGGTCGAACAGGGTGCGCACTTCGGTGACCGCGGAGTCTTCCGCCAACAACGGGACCAAACGGGCGCTTTCGCGAGCGCGGGCGGCCTCAAGGAATTCGAGGACGCAAACGGGCAGGTCGTCTTCGATGACGGTGGAGTTTCCGAGAGCTCCGGTCCCCCCTGCGGCGGGAGCCAACGGGGTGGAAAACAGAGCCAAACAGAGCGCGAGCGAAGGGATCATGGTGGTCTTGGCAGAGGGGACGACTCTCTGTTATCGACCACTCGGCTGGACCGAATGCACGCTGGTGCTGGGTTCTCGGTGGGAAAAACTTTCCGGATGGACCCCGCCAGGCCCGTGGGCTCGCCTGTGCGCCGGTTACGACCGCAGCGCAGGCCCTGCGATCACAAACACGCGACCTTGGCGGCCAAATTGCACCGTGCTCCAGGCCGCGGTCACGAGGAAGTCGTGTTGTCCGTCGCCGTTCACATCGCCGATGCCGACCGCGTCGAAGCCCAAGGTGTCTCCGGCTTGCAACGAGGTCCAGGTGGCCAAATCCGAGCCGTCTTTGCCCGACACGATGTAGATCTTGCCACCCGAGGGCGCGCCCTCCGCGTTTTGCCAAGCGCCGATGCACAGGTCCGCCACGCCATCGCCATTCACGTCGCCGCAGGTGGCTTGGGAGGTTCCAAACCCTTCCCCGGCTTTGCGGCCGTCGATCACCAAGATCCGCTCGCCGCTCTGGCCGCAATGCACGTAGGCGCGCCCGGTGTTCGGACCACGGTTGGCATGGTTCCAATCGGAAAGGTACGCGTCCGAAACGCCGTCACCGTTCACGTCGCCCAAGAACGCGGCGAAGTACTGTCCGAGGTTCGATCCCTTTTCGTCCGTGTCGATCGTGGCGACTTGGCGATGCTCCAAACCGGAGAAGCGGAATAGGTAACCGCGGCCACGGTCCTTCTCTCCCGCCTTCATGGCTCCGATCACGAGCAAGCGATCTTCGCCCGCGGTTGTGCCGTCCAGTGAGCATCCGAACTGATCTCCGTCCGCTTCGCCGCTCAAACTGGCCAGCAATTGTCCGGTTTTACCCGAGTAGACGTACACGCGGCCCGGCCCATCGCCGGGGGCTCCGACCACGACTTCGTCGTGCTGGTCGCCATCCAGATCGGGCAAGCCGGCGACCTTCATACCGAATTGATCGCCGTGCCGGCCTGCGGACAGCGTGTGCAGCACCTGACCGTCCTTACCGGACGCGACCACCACGTGGCCTTGGTTGTTGCCGAAGTTGGGCGCTCCAGCGATGACGTCCATGATCCCGTCCCCGTTGACGTCGACGCGTCCCTCGACCGAATTCCCCAGTTGCCACCCCGGTTGGCCGTCCAAGCGGAAGAGCAGCTCCGCGGTGCGACCGGAGTGTACGTAGACCGCGCCCGACCAGCCTTGGTGGGTCGGAGCGGTGGCGGCGAAGTCCATGGCTCCGTCACCGTCTAGATCGCCTACCACGCGTGCCACCCAACCGAATTGGTCGCCGCCCGCCTCGCCAACGAGGGTGTGCAAGACTTCGGGCTTCTCCGCGAAGAGCTCCGCACCCTCGAGCAGCGGCGGCAGCAGACTTGCGAAGCGTTTGTCGACGCGCAGGGCTTCCAAGTCGGGCTCGGAAGCGAGGTTGGCCCGGTGTCCCCACCCGAGGGACACGGCCTTTTGCAGCCAGCTGAGGCCCTCGTCGACTTGACCGAGGCGTCCGCACGCGCGAGCCGCCTGGTACGAGCCCATGCGGGCGGTCGGGGGAAAGCCCGCGGCTTGGGTCTGCGCTTCGAGTGCGGCGCGCCACTTGGATTGCTCGTGCAGGGCGAGACCCAAGCGATACCAGCTTTGCGCCTCCTTTGGATTGGCGTCGACTCGCGCCCGAAAGACCTTGGCCGCGGCGACCCAGTCTTGCTCTTGCAGCGCCGTTACCCCCGCGCTCACTTCGGGCAGTGCTTCCCCTTGAGGAGTCTGGGGAAACAGCAGCGCGAGGCAGGCCAAAGTAGGGGCAAACATGATTTCAGGAGAGTGAGGGGATCGGTTGCCACCGGTACGAGGCGTGAGTGGCGCCACGGCGGCAAAAAAGAGTCGACCCGTTAATGGTGATTCACCCCCCAGAGTTTCCTACTTCCACCGGTTTGAACATTCCTCTGACGCAAACCTTGCACACCGTTCCGATTCGGTCCTGCGTATCAAGTTTGCACAAAGTTCTGGTGTGATTCCGCGCGCATGTGCGCCCGTTGTGGTTCCCTCCTACGCCTCGCCCCGAGTCGAATCCGGCCCAACTACGAAACCGCCCAAAGAGACGCGGCGTCTTCGGGCACGACCTTTTCGCCCAGGATCCAGCGGGCGATCTCGGCGCCGACGAAGGGGTTGTCGAGGTAGCCGTAGAGCTTGTGGGGATTGGAGTAGCCCGACTGGGTCCAGAAGTTGTACAGGGCGGGCCGATCGACGAGGCGGTGCAGGTAGCCGCGATCGAGCATCTCGCGGTAGTCGTCGGCGACCGTCTTATCGTGGGCGATGTAGTCGTCTTCGGCCGAGAGGTTGATCCAGTTGTGCAGGATGCGGCGGGGGAAACGGTCGTCCTCGGGCAGGGTGGCGTCCAGCAGGTTGGCGCGCACGCCCGGTTCGCCCAGGGGGTTCCCGAGGGTCAACCAAAGGTTCACGCGCGGCGGTTTGGGTCCCAAATCGCTGGCGAACTCCTCGCTGCGCGAGAGTCGCCAAAGGGCGTCGTAGGCCACCACGCAACCCATGCTGTGGCCGATCAAGCACACGTTGCGCCCGGCGTGCAGGGCTTGCAGGAGTGGTTTTTCGACCCGCGCGCGAATGGCGTCTGCCACGTCCGGCTCGGTGAAGTAAGCGTTCGAGTCGGGCGAGCTGTGACGCACCAAGATGCGACCCAGCTTCATCGGGGTGGCGATGCGGCTCGCGATGGCGGCGACTTCATCCACGTAGCGCCGGTCTTTTTTCTCCGCCAAGACACGCGCGTAGTCGTCCGCCGTGAAAGCGTGGGTTGGACGCGCCAAAGAACGGGCCATCGCCGCGTCGTAGTATCCGCTGGGTTCGCACGGCGCCCAGTCGTGTTCCGGGTCGAACGATGTCAGCCAGCGGTTGGGTTTGCGATTGAGGACCCGGTTGGACAAATCCCCGTAGTAGGCCAGGGTGAAGGCTACTTCGCCCGAGATGATGCACTCCGCGGCCTCCGGGCTGGCGCGTCCCACGCCGTGCACGAGCGCCGTGCGCACCAAGCGGCGCTTTTCGGCGGCGGCCGGCTTGGTGGAGCGGCCGTGCACCAGGATGATTTGGTGGCGGGGCTCAGAC
>JAUHXY010000097.1 GCA_030426785.1 bacterium | reverse complement strand
AAATCCGAGCCCTGCTGCAACCCTTCCTGCGCGCCGTCCAAAACCCGGTCGACTTCAACCAGGAGGACCTGTTCGAGGGACGTGAGGCGCTCAAGCGGGTGTTCGACAACATCGACGCGCGCCGCAACCCGGCGCTGGCCGATGGTTTCGGTGCGGCGCAGTCGGTCTTGGTGGCTTTGATCCGCAAGCGTCACATCGAACAACCGGTGGCGCTCAAAGCGGTGGGGTCGATGCTGGACGCCATGTTGACCTTGATGGAGAAGGCCGCGTCGGGCAGCGGGAAGACCTTCGATCTCGGTGGCATCGGCGAGAGCACTCCTTCGGCGGCCAAGCAGTACCTGCGGTTGTCCGACGGGCCGGCTTCCATTCCTTTGTCCGGGGGCGGGGCGCCTTCCGCCTCCCTTCCGCTGCCGGGATTGCCGGGCAGCGACAAGGCGACCCAAAGCGAGGGCCTCACACCGATGCCGCCAGCACCCAAAAACGAGCACAGCTTGGGCCAGTTGCTCGTCAGCTCGGGCAAGATTTCCCAGGGGCAACTCGCGCGGGCTTTGGACCTGCAACAGATCAACGGCCGTCGGTTGGGCGAAGTTTTGATCGCGATGGAGGCCATCGGTATCCACTCGCTCGAAGAGGCCCTCAGCCGACAAAACATGCTGTCGGACTGCAAGTCGAGCACCGCGGGTCAGTCCCCGAACTTCCGGCGCGAACGCCGCAAAGGCTGACCGCCCTAACGCTAGTCTGGCCGTGCGGATCGCGGTCGCGGCGGGACGCGGTCATGGGGAACAACCCGCCCGGAATCGTGCTCTAGGGGCGGTCGGGGGTGGGACTGTTGGCCGGAACTTGGCTTTTGTGTGCCTCGATCGGGTGGCTCCTGGGTCATTCTTGGCCTCGATCCGTGGACCTCGATCGCCTGGAGAGCCTCCGGAGGGCCCTTTGCCTTTCTGGAATCGCCCCAGGTGAATTGGTAAAAACGGGTCGAGGCTGAGACCCTGGGGAGGGTGTCCGACCGCATTGAAGTTTTTTGGCCGCAAAAAAACCAAGGGCGCAACCGCCGACCACCGCAGGCACTACCGCAAGGCGCCTGGCAAAAAGCACGCCCTGACGGCCCGCGTGCAGTTGCCCGTTTCGGGCACGGTCTTGCCGGCGGCGGTGCTCGACGTGAGCGCGGGCGGCACCAGCCTTCAGATCGAAGGGGGCGGGGATGAGCTCGGTGTCGGCGCTACCTTGTGGGTGGCTTTTGCCTCCCTGCGCACGCGCGCTGAAGTCCCCATCCAAGCGCACGTCGTCAGCGTCATGAAGACCAAGGACGGCGCGACCCGTTACGGCATGGCGTTCGCCGATCCCGACGAGTTGTTCACGCGCCTCGAGCCGTACTTCCTCAAGTTCTTCAATCGCCGGCGCTTGCAGCGCGTCTTGCCCGAGTTGGGGCGCAGCATGAAGGCGGACGTCCGCTCGGAAGACGGCGGCGGATTCCGGTTGGACATCCAAGACCTGTCGGAAGAGGGCATTGGGCTTGCCCTGCACTCCGAAGAGGTTGAGTGGTTTGGGGCCAACGAATCCTTCGACATCGAATTCAAGATCCCGGGCGCCAACGTGCTTTGGAACGGCACCGGGGAACGCATCCACATGACGCCGCTGAAAGGATCCCACCGCGGAGGGCTGGCCTTCCACGAGCCGGATGCCAAAGTGACCCCAGCCCACGGGGCGCTTGAGGTTTGGCTCAACACGCGACGCGTGGCGATGGCCAAGTGGGATTCGGCCTACGAATGACCACGGGCGGGGATCCCGATCCTCCTGTTCGCAGCGAGCACGGTGTGCGCATCGCGAGCGCCGCGGGCATCGACCTCGACGGGTTGCTTCTGCGCGGCGTTTCTTGGGGCGGGATTCGCACCTGTTTGGAGGTTCCCCAGTGGGATCTCTTGGTCGACGTCGGGGCCGTCGATCATCGGCAGGTCTACGGGCGCCGCGTTCTGCTGACGCACGGGCACCTGGATCACTTGGGGGGCTTGGCGAATCACGTTGCGCTGCGCGAGTTGATGGGGCAAACACCTGCGGAGTATTTCCTGCCCCCCAGCCTCGTGGAACCGGTACAGCGCCTGTTGGCTCTCTGGCGCGAGATCGATCGGGCGCCCCTCGAGGTGCAATTGGTGCCGCTGCCTGCTGGTCAGGTCCTTCCAATCCAGCGCGATCTGGCGTTGCAATCCTTCGAGACCGTGCACCGGGTCAACAGCCAGGGTTACCTGGTGTGGCGCGTCGCGCAAAAACTCAACGAAGAGCTGCAGGGGCTGCCGTCCCACGAGATCGCGCAGCGGCGCAAGGCGGGGGAGGTCGTGACGCACGAGGTGCAACACGCGGAAATCGCCTTTTCCGGCGACACGCGCATCGAAGGGGTTCTGCAGCATCCTGCGGTCATGGGCGCGCAGCGTTTGGTTTTGGAGGCCACCTTCTTGGACGAACGGGTGCCGGTGGACCAGGCGCGCCGGCTAGGACACGTGCATCTGCAAGAGATCGCCGAGCACGCCGAGCGCTTCACCTGCGAGACGTTGGTGCTGACGCACCTTTCCCAACGCTACTCGCTGGAAGAAGCGGCGCGCCTCGTGCGAGCGACCTTGCCGACGGAGCTCGCCGACCGGGTGGTCTTGCTCTAGGGATTCCCCCGACGACGCTTGCGGCGCACGGAGACCGGCAACCACCACAGGTACAACCCGGTGAACCACAGCCCGGTCAAGATCAGCCCGGCGGGTAAAAAGACCCACAGCTTCGCTGCGGGGTGAAACCAAGATCCGTCGTGCAACGACTCGAGCCAATCCGAACGGCGCTTTTCGCTGGAGAGCACGCTGCCGGTCGTGCCGTCCAATTGCACCTCCCATCCGTTGGCGCAGCGCACTTTGATCAAGCCGCGTTCCGGCCGCACGTCGAGCCGATCGATGTCAGCCCAGGTGGCCACTTCGGCTTCGGCCACCGCTCGGGTCGCCTCTAGGACCTGTGCCCAAGGCAGATTCACTTCCGCTACCGCGCCCCGTTGGGTGGGGGGCTGCACCCAGCTCCAGTCCTTTTTGAGTTGCAGCAAAAGACCGCTGACCAACACCACCAACAGGGGGGCGGCGATCAGAATCGAACCGTGGCGGTGCAGCTTGCGCGTCCAAACGGAGGCCTTCATGGGCGCATCCTAGCGTGCGGGTGGCAGACCTCCAACGGCACCGACTAGAACGCCATGCCGACCGAAAAGTGCAGGACCGAGCGCGGATCGTCCGGGCCCGGGTCGGGGTTGTAGCCCCAATCGACCCGTAAGGGACCGATCGGCAGCAAGTAGCGCACGCCGATCCCGAGCGCGGACTCCATGTCGGAAAACTCGCTCCAGTCCGAAGCGCTGGAGAGCACGTTGCCCACGTCAGCGAAGAGCGCCGCTTGCCAGCGGGTCGCCCCGATGTCCTGCAAGAATTCGAGGGATAAAGTTGTGCTCGCTTCGCCGCCCAAAGGGGTGCCGTTGGCGTCCTTCGGCCCCAACTCCGATTCTCGGAACGAGCGCACGCTGTTTTCGCCGCCCGAAAAGAGGCGCAAACCGAGCGGCAACTCGTCTTTGCTTTCGGGGATCACGACCGCCGTTCGGAAGCCGAGGGCGAGGGTGCGGCTCGCCGACCAGGAAAAGAAGCGTGCCCAGCCCAACTGCACTTTGCTGAAGGGCGAAGCCGAGCCGGTCGCGATCACCGACTGCTGGAGGGTCAAGGACGCGAATTGGCCCGAGCGAGGAACGAGGGGATGGTTGCGGCTGTCGTAGCGCAAACCCCATTCCAAGGTAGTGCTGGTCAAGTCCTTGGCCAAGTCCGGGTCGCTGAGGATGTCGATGCGCACATCCTGCACGCGCACCCGCGAATGTCGCACACCCACGTCCGTCGTCCAGCGCAAGTGCTGGCCGAAGGAACGGCTCGCGAAAACCCCCGCCGAACTCGTCCGGCGATCGTAGGCGGGCAACTTGCGCAGTTGCGTATCGAGGTTGACATCCAGGATCCAGTCCTTCGGCAAGGTCCACGGGTCGTTCCAGCCGATCAGCAAACGGTCCGCTCGCTCCGCCAGCACGCCTTCCACGCGTAGTGACCGGGCCACGCCACCCACGTTGTAGTGCCGCCAACCGACCCGTAGTCGCGAGCGTTCGAAGGAACCGTACCCGGGTTCGAGGAACGCCTCGCGCTCGGGTTGCTCTTCCGCGGTCATGACGAGATCGCGCACCGGCCCGTCGCCGCGGGTTTGCAAGCGCACTTGTTCGAAGCGCCCGGTGCGGTACAGGCGTACCAAGGCTTGATCCAGGTCTTCGGGGGTCAACAAACTGCCCGACTGCAAGTCCATTTGGCGCAGAAGGAAGGAACGCCGCACGCCCAGGTCTTCCGGCACGATGATCTCGCCCAACCGCACCTGTTCGCCGAGCTGCACCGCGATGTGCACTTGCACCCGTTGATTCTCACGGCGGGTTTGCACGTCGATGCGCGCGTCGAGGTACCCCGCTTGGCCCAGCGCTTTGGATGCAGCCCGCGACCACAACGGCACCCAGGTCGGGTCGTAAACGGGTTCTTCGCCGGCGGAACCGCTGACCTTGGCGAGCGCCGCATCGAATCGGGTGGTGGCCGCCAATTCTTCGGGCAAGTCGTGGGTGATGGCACCCAAGCGGTAGCGCGGGCCAGGAGTGATCGTCACGCGCACTCGGTGATCCTGGCCTTGTTCCGTCTGCACCTCCGGCGAGTCCACGCGCACGTCGAGGTAGCCGCTGGAGCGGTACCGTTCGCGCACGCGCCCGGGCAAAGCGCGCAGTTCCCGCTGCACGAGGGGCGGCGGACTGCTGCCGCGGTAGAGGGCGGCCAAGTCGGACGGACGCAGGCCTTCTGCATCGATCGCTCCGGGCCATTCCCACGCGACGATGCGGCTCTGGGGGCCTTCTTGCACCGTGATCACGACCGTGGCCGCTTTGGCCACGAATTGGGCCTGCACCCGCACCGCAGCGTACCCGCGGCGCAGGTAGAGCTGCTCCACCTCGTAGGCGCAATCGTTGGCGATGAATTCTCCCGCCAAGCCGCGCTCCCACGCGCCCCGCTCCGGTTCGACCGCGCTGCGCAGTTCTTCGGTTTCGATGGCGCGAGTGCCCTCGAAGCGAAACTCCAGGGCCGGGCGTGCCGCGGGATCGGTCGGGTTCGGCGCAGTGGGCGCACTTTGCCCCTCAGGGGCCGGTTGCAAGGCCGACGGGTCTTGCGGCGCCGCGTAGGCCAGCGTGGTCGCGAAGCCACCGAGCACGAGCCACGCCAGACGCTGGCCTGCGAGCGCTTTCGTTCGAATCACACGCAACATCAACGCGGCCTCAACACCCACCGTAGGCCGAAGTTCATGTCCTCGTAGCGATCGCGCTCGGCGGTGATCCAAAGGGCGCGACCCTCCTGCGAAGACTCCCCGGTCACCCGGAACATGGCTTCCAGCGTGCCCAGCCCCGACTCGGACACTTCGCGGCCCGTGGTGATCTCCAAGCGATCGAGCAAGCCCTCTTCCTCGGAGGGCTCCGACCCGAGCCAACGGCGCAGCAGATCTTTGGCGAGGTACACCGACAGGCTTTGCGTCGCGCGCGACAGGTCGTTGCCCCCGGGCAAGCTGCCCGTCAGCAGCAGCACGAGCAAATCGTACTGGGGCCGGTAAGGCACGGAGCTCAACTCCAACGTGGGCTGCAGCAAGTCGCCGCGCACCGCCAGGGTGATGTCGTGGCCCGAAAGGCGGGTGCTGCCGGACGCTTCGATCTGCGGTGCTCCACCGCCTTGGGGAAAGAGCAACACCCCTTGGCTCCACGCCAAGGTCGATCCGGGCAAAGACACCTTGCCCGCACCGATCACCAAACTGCCCTCGGGATAGATGCGCCCCGAGCGGCCGACCACTTTGGCTTCGAGCGCGATATCGGTTTTGCCGAGGTCCGAATACACCGGAACCGGCTCGGCCGTCGTCAGGTCGATGTCGGCGGTCCAGCCTTGGGGAAAGCTCCACTGCAAGTGGAGGGGCTCGCTCGCTTCGGTGCGTCCTCTTTCGCGGTTTTCGAGCAGGGTCAAAAGCTTGCCCGAGAGGTCGAATTGGTGGCGCAAACGCCCGTAGACCACCTTGGCGGACCCCGTGATTCGGCCGGCGGAAGGGGTTCCTTCCAAGTGCAGCTCGCAGTCCGCCCGCAAGCGCGCGTCCGGCGTCCGCAAGACAGGCGTGGCTTCTGAGCGCAGGTCCGCGCGGAGCTGCGGTTCATCGCCGTTCCAATCGATGGACGCGGAAGCCGTGACCGGTGCGCCCCCGTACGTCGCGGTCAGGTCCGCTTCAGCGCGACCCGCTTGTTCGAGAGTCCAACGTGCCTCGACTTCGCTCCACGACTCGCCGTCGCGGAACCGCAGGCTGGCGGCTTGGACTTGGCCCGAGCCGCTCCAGGTCGGGGCGCCGAAGGTGCCAGCACCCTCCATGGCCGCCGATGCGTTGCCGTCGATGCGACGCAGGCTGGGCACGAAGTGGGCCAACGGGAAGAGCTGCGGGCAATCCGCTTCCGCCCGCCACGCGAGGGGCACCGCGGAAGCGTCGCCGCTCCAACCACGCAAGGAGCCGAACGATCCGGAGGCTTCCAAGCGTCCCAAGGACTGTTCCGCTTGGGTCCAGTCGAGTCGCAGGGTCTCCAAGGTCAGTGCCCCTTGGTCCAAGCGCACGCCCACGTTGCCTTCCGCGGTGTACGCCGGTTGGTCGGGCGGGCTCACGTCGATGCTCAGCGCTTGCCAACGCAGGGCGCCGTCCCAGTCGGGGAAGGTGCCGCGCAGTTCCCAAGCGCCGCGGGTGGTGGGCCACTGCATGCGCACGGCTTGCGGGTTGGTCCACTCTCCGGCCGCGAGTTCGACGGGGCCTTGTAGATTCAACAGAGGCTGGGAGCGCACTTGGTCACCCTCGAACAGCTCCAAGTGCCCTTGCCCTTGCAGCTCGACCGGTCCCGGCGAAGCGGCGGGGTGCCAAGTGAGTTGCGCGTCGTCGACTTCGATGCGTTCCCCGCTCAGCCGGGCGCGCACGCGGTAGCGGCCGAGGTCGTTAGGCCGCACCCCGAAGGTCTGTTGCAGAAATTCGTCCAGGTTCGCACCGCCCACGACGACCTGACCTTGCATTTGGTTCCAGCGCGGACCTTCGTCCCAAGCCATGGCCAAGCCCTCCCCGTGCACCGTGGCCAGCTCTCCGAGTTGGGCTTGCAACTCGGGCAAGCGCCACTCGCCGGGAGCCCACTCCGCACGCGCGACCCCATGCAAGTCTTGCCACGCTCCCAAGGACAATTCCTGCCAGCGTAAGGCGAATTGCGCGTCCGTTTGGCCCGCGCGGGTCATGGGCCAGACGCCTTCAGCGCGCACCTGACCGGCACCCGGGCGCACTTCCGCATGACGGATCGTGATGCGATCGCGGGTCAGGTCCAACTCGACTTCGACGTCGATGGGTTGTTCCTCTCCACTCTGCGGTCGCCAGCGCGACCCCGTGGTGCGCAAGCGGGCTTGCCGACTCGATGCTGCGCCGTTCGGGGCGGCTTGCAGGCCCAGGCGCAGGTCGGGAACCTCCAAGCGGCCCCGCTGGTCCCAATGAACCTCCAACGCCACTCCATCGAGGTCGAGTCGCGGCCACGTTTCGGGCTCCCAGGCGAAGGAAGCCCCTTCGTCAGGTTCGCTGTCCGCTTCCGTTGCGCCACCCACCCGCACTTGGATCGCCGCATCGCGCAGCCACACCTCGCGCACGTCGGTCAAGCTGGGAAGACCCCACGGCCAGCGGTGCAGGCTGACGTGCAGTTCGCCGAGCCGCTCGATGCGCAGCGGACCCTCCCCGGAGGTGGGTCGCAGGACCAGACCTTCGAGTTCCCAGCGCGACCAGGGAGCGCCCCGCAGTCGATCGATCTGCAGCTCCCAACCGAAACGTTGCGCGGCCCAAGGCCCGATGCGCCGCACCGCCGGGTTGAGGGTTTGATTCGGGAAGACGGCGATCGTCCCCAACAGCAAAAGCGAAGCCGCTCCGAGGCGGAGCGGCCACTTCAGCCAGCGGCGCCAGCGAGGGCGGCGCGCGTTCGGGGTTTGCGTCGACATGGGGGACGAAGCCCTTCCGGGGAAGGGGGGCGGCCAGCCAGCCGCTGCGAGCGAAGGGGGGCACGCTCAGCAATCGTCCCGTCCGATGCGCGCTTGGACTGCCAAGGCGCAGCGGTGCGCGAACGTCACTCCGGCGTGATGGTCAACCCCCCTGAGGCTCGTAGTTCGACTCGGTAGACCTTGCCAGGCTTGGTTTGTACGAAAGGGGCTTCGCCGTGCAAAGCGCGCACGCCCTTCTCCTGTGCCATTTCGGGATTGTTGGCGTACTCCCAGAAGTTCTGCCAGAGCTCGGCATAAAAGACGTCGTCTTCCCCGTCACCCGCCGTCGCGTAGGGGTGCGGATGCACGCCCGCGGTGTCGATCGGTTCGCCGCTGGAGGGGCTTTGGTCCTCGCCGAATACGCGCTTGAAGAGGCACACCGAAGAACCGCGCAGGAAGTCGCCGCCCTCCACGAATTCGTCCTCGAATTTGATGACCAGGGTTTCGAGGTACACCTTGGTGCCGTCCACGGTGATCAACTGACCTTCTCCGGCCGGCTCCCCCCCTGCGTTCATCTCCTGGAAGCGGATCGTGGTGATCTGTTGGTCCGGGTTGTCGGGCGACGGGCCTTGTTCGACCACCTCGATGCGAGCGATGCGGTGGTCGATCTTGAGCAGGTGGTTGGAGATCTCCAGTTCCCGCCGTTTGGCTTCGCTCAGCGCGAGATCTTCGCCGAGCTGCTCGATCTGCTCATCCTTGATCTTGATGTCCTCCCGGAACCCTTCGATCTCCCCTTTCAAGAACACGGTCCACCAGCCGGCGATTCCGGTCAGGGTGGCGAGGATGAGGACGAGCAGGATGCGCATGGCGGGCGGGGGTAGGGGATTGCGGTTTCCTGGGCGAGAGCCTCCCAGGGGAGTCCCTCCAGGGTACGTCGACGCGTACCCATACGGAGCCCAACCCTTTTGATTCACGTTCGCAGGACCCGTTCCCGGGGATGCGAGCGTCCGGATCGGGGCATAACGAGGAAGGGAGCCTCGGAGGGGCTCCCACGCTGGTAGGGTGGGGCTATAGGAGTAGCCGCCTAGCCCGAGACTCTCTCCCTCAGGGCGGCGGCGACCTCTGACCCCCCATGAATCCTGAGCTACTCATCGGCCGCCTCGGCTTGTTTGCGAAAGGCTTACGCCACCTCCTCGAGGGCCTCAACAACGCGGATGCGCGTTGGCGACCGCCCGATGGCGGTTGGTCGATCCTGGAGATCGTCTGTCACCTGACCGCCGAGGACCGGGACGACTTCCGCAGCCGCCTGGAGTCCATGCTGCAGGACCCGTCCAAACCTTGGCCGCCCATCGACCCCGAGGGGCGCGTCCAGGAGATGGGGTTCAACGAGCACGACTTCCAGAAGACCTTGCAGCAGTTCGAGCTGGAGCGGGCCCGCAACGTGGTCTGGCTCAAGTCCCTTGGAACGGCCTCGTGGACCGAGGTGTACGAGCATCCGCAGTTGGGTCCCCTGCGCGCCGGCGACCTGCTGGCTTCGTGGGTCAGCCACGACGCGATGCACCTGCGGCAAATCGCTGCGCGCTTGGAGAAGATGGCGGAGCGCGATGCGCCCGGTTTCTCGACCGCCTACGCGCGGGCTTAGATCCGGCGCGGACGAGCACTTCGGGTTGGAAAGGCCGGCGGCCTGCCTCGCCGCCGAACTACGCGCCACGCAGCAGCGTGAAGGGCGCCGACCACGGCACCTGCGGGGTGTATTCCGCCAAGCAGCGCTCTGCCCATTGATGGCTAAAGTCCACCAGTCCGCGTTCGCGCACACCGCGCAACTCGGCTAAGTCGGTGTGCATCAAGTGGTTGACGAGGTCTTCGGCTTCGCGCTGCAGGGGGTCGGTGCGATCTGCGGGCAGGGTAAAGCAGGGGCCGGCGATCAACGCCATGCCGGGGAACACCAACAGTCGCAGCAGGTACTCCGTCGGCTCCGTCAGGCCTGCGATGGTTGGATCGCTGGGAATCCAAAACACCTTGCCGGAGTTGCGATCGTAGGCTTTATGCAAGCCAAGGTCTCCGGCCGGTTCGATGCGCACGACGCGTAGTCGCGCGTGCACGAGTTTGCGCAGCAGGTCGATCTCTACGTGTCCGACCTTGCCGATCGACAAGAGGTGTTCGGCTGCGCTCTGGTCACTGCCCGTGTCCATGTCGAACATGCACAGGGCTTCGAAGTTCGCTTGGGCGAATTCGTTGGCGCGCAGGGCCGCGCCCGCTTGGTCGGAGAGTTCTTCACACGCTCCCTCCCAATACCACTCGTGCAATTCGGCCACGTTGTCCGCCAACTTCGGCTGTTGGACGTACGCGCTGAGTTGCAGTTTGGCTTGAGCCCAGGATTGTTGAAGGGTTGGAGCAGGGAGGGGAGCAGACACGTGCAGCGAGGGGAAAGGCGCCGGAAGTTCCGAAGGCCTGATCCTAGAACTGCGCGAAGCGACCCTGCGAGCACAACCGAAAGGGTCTCAGGGTCGGGCACCGCACGGACCAATGCTGAGACATGCTCCAAACAGGTTCAGTTTGTGGAGTGTCGGTCAAAAACGCCGGGTACCCGTGTCACGAGAACGCCCGGTACTAGCACTGGCGATCGCTCGGTTCGTACGCCAAGTAAGGCGCCAACCAAGTTTCCACCTCCGATGCGAGCATGCCGGTGCGTTTGGCGTAGTCCTCGACTTGGTCTTGTGCCACGCGACCCACACCGAAGTAGCGCGACTCGGGGTGGGCGAGGAACAGGCCACTCACGCTGGCCGCAGGGCTCATGGCCAAGCTTTCGGTCAGCTCGATGCCCATCGCTTGGGCGTCCATCAGGCTAAATAGGGTGCGTTTGGGGGTGTGATCCGGGCAGGCGGGGTACCCGAAGGCGGGCCGAATGCCGCGGAAGCGCTCGGCGAGCAAGTCCTCGTAAGAGAGAGCTCCCACCTCTTCGAGGCCCCATTCGCGCCGGACGCGCTGGTGTAGGTACTCGGCGAACGCTTCGGCCAACCGGTCGGCCAAGGCTTTGACCATGATCGAGTTGTAATCGTCGTGTTGCGCCTCAAATCGAGCCGCGATGTCCTTCGCTCCAATGCCCGCGGTCACCGCAAAGGTGCCGATGTAGTCCTTGAGCCCGCTGGCCAGGGGAGCCACAAAGTCGGCTAGGCAGCGGTTGGGACGGTCGTCGGGATGCACGTGCTGCTGACGCAGCATGGGGAAGCGGCACAGGGTCTCCTGGCGGTCTTCGCCGGTGTAAACCACCAGGTCATCGCCTTCCCCCGAAGCTGGCCAGAAGCCGTACACGCCGCGCGCTTTGAGTTCGCCCTCGTCGCACAGCTTGGCCAGTATGGCCTTGCCATTCTCGAACAGCTCGCGAGCGGCCGCACCGTACTTCTCGCTGCTGAGGATGCCGGGGTACTTGCCCTTGAGCTCCCAAGTGGAGAAGAAGAACGTCCAGTCGATGTAGGGCACCAGGTCCCGCAGGGGAACGTCCTCCAGGTAGCGTTGCCCCACGAAGGGCGGAGCTCCGATGTCGGCGGCTTGCCAGTCGATAGGGGTCCGGTTGGCACGCGCGTCCTCGAGCGTGCGCAGCTTGCGCTCGTCGGGGCGACCAAACGAAACGCGGATGCGTTCCTGGTCGGCGCGCAGGGACTCGAGGAAGGCCGGCCGTTTTTGTTCGTTGAGCAGGTCCCCGACGACTCCCACCGAGCGTGAGGCATCGTGCACGTGCACGACCGGTTGGTCGTAGCGCGGGGCGATCTTGACCGCGGTGTGTTTGGCGCTGGTCGTGGCACCACCGATCAACAGAGGCAGCGAAAACCCTTGGCGCTTCATTTCGGAGGCGACCTGGGACATTTCTTCCAGGGAAGGCGTGATCAAGCCGGACAGGCCAATCATGTCGGCGCCCTTTTCTTTGGCCGTCTTCAGGATTTGGTCGGCGGGCACCATCACGCCCAAGTCGATGATCTCGTAGTTGTTGCAGCCGAGTACGACGCCCACGATGTTCTTGCCGATATCGTGCACGTCGCCTTTGACCGTGGCGAGCACGATGCGGCCGGCAGCGGAGCCCTCCTGCTTTTCGGCCTCGAGGAACGGTTCCAAGTAGGCCACGGCGCGCTTCATGACGCGCGCGCTCTTGACCACCTGGGGCAGGAACATTTTGCCAGCCCCGAATAGGTCGCCGACGATCTTCATGCCGTCCATCAGGGGGCCTTCGATGACCTCGATCGGTTTGCCCAGCTTGGAGCGGGCCTCTTCGGTGTCGGCTTCGATGAAGTCCACCAAACCGTGCACGAGGGCATGGCTGAGGCGCTCCTCCACGCTGCCTTCGCGCCAGGTGAGATCCACCTCGCGTTTTTTGCCGCCGCCGGTGATGGTGGCGGCCAAGGTCACCATGCGCTCGGTCGCATCCTCGCGGCGGTGGAAGATCAGGTCCTCCACGTGTTCGAGCAGGTCCTTGGGAATGTCTTCGTACACCACCAGCTGCCCCGCGTTGACGATGCCCATGTCCATACCCGCTTGGATGGCGTGGTACAGGAAGGCGGAGTGGATCGCTTCCCGCACTACGTCGTTGCCGCGGAAGGAGAACGACAGGTTGGAAACGCCGCCGGAGACTTTGGCGCCTGGACAGGTTTCTTTGATGGTGCGGGTCGCCTCGATGAACGCGATCGCATAGCGGTCGTGTTCCTCGATGCCCGTGCCGATCGCGAGGATGTTGGGGTCGAAGATGATCGCGCCGGCGGGGAAGTCGAGCTGTTCGGTCAGCAGCTTGTAGGCCCGCTGGCAGATCTGGACCTTGCGTTCGGTGGTGTCGGCCTGGCCGGTCTCGTCGAACGCCATCACGACCACCCCGGCGCCGTAGCGCTGGATGATGCGGGCTTGGTGCAGGAAGGCTTCTTCGCCCTCCTTGAGGGAGATCGAGTTCACGATGCCGCGGCCTTGCACGCAGCGCAGGCCCGCTTCGAGCACCCTCCAGTCCGACGAGTCGATCATGATCGGGATGCGCGCCACTTCGGGCTCGGTCGCGATCAGGTTCAAGAAGCGCGTCATGCACTCGGGGCCGTCGAGCAGCCCGTCGTCCATGTTGACGTCCAAGATGTTGGCGCCGCCGCGCACCTGTTCGAGGGCGACCTCCAGGGCTTCGTCGAACTTGTTTTCCTTGATGAGCCGCCGGAACTTGATGGATCCAGCCACGTTGGTGCGCTCGCCGACCATCAGGAAGTTTGAGTCACCATGGACGGTCAACGGCTCCAAACCGCTGAAGCTGACCCAGCCGCGCGGACGGGTGGGGTTGGGGCGCTCGCGCGGTTCGATGTTCCGCACGCCGTCGGCGATGGCTTGGATGTGCGCCGGGGTGGTGCCGCAGCAGCCGCCCACCAAGTTGACAAGTCCGCTCTGCGCGAACTCCCGGAGCAAGCTGCCGGTGACGTCGGGGGCTTCGTCGTACTCGCCAAAAGCGTTCGGCAGGCCGGCGTTGGGGTAGCTCGACACGAAGGTGCCGGCGAT
>JAUHXY010000096.1 GCA_030426785.1 bacterium | reverse complement strand
CTCCGTCGTATGGCCAAACCGCAACCGAATCCCGAGCCCGATGAGCCCGTACCGCAAGAAGAACCTGCGCCCAAGGCTCTGTAAGGAAATGCTCGCGGAAAGCAACTACTTGCGAGTGCCCCGCTTCGCAGCTCCGGCACAACCCCTTCACCTACCGGCTTGGTGCTGGATTGGGCTCCTGCTCGCTTGCACGCTGTGGAGCTGCGGCGATCAGGGTGGTTCGGGGTCCGAACCGGAGGATTCCGTGCCCACAGCCCAGCAGTTTGCGGACGAGCATCCCGACACCGCCGATCTGAGCCGATTTCACGTGCGCTTGTGGACGTCCATCGACGGCCGCGAGCTTCCGGTGATGACCTTGGCTCTTTGGCCGGACGTCGCGCCGCGTACCGTGCGCAACTTCCTGCGTCTATGCCGTGCGGGCTTCTACAACGGCCTCGCGTTTCATCGCCTCGTTCCCGACCTCATGATCCAGGGGGGCTGCACCCGCGGGGACGGAACGGGAGGAAGCCCTTTCGGTACGGTGCCAGCAGAGTTCTCCCACGAGGAGCATGCTCGGCATCGCTACGGGACCCTGTCCATGGCCCGGGGACGCGACCCGGACTCCGCAGGCGCGCAGTTTTTTATCGTGTGCCGTGATGGGCCTTTGGCATGGTCGCTGGACGGACAGTACAGCAGTTTCGGTCAACTGGTTGCGGGCGAAGCAGCGCTGGAAGCGCTGCGAGATGTTCCCGTCCAACCGAACCCACTCGGAGAGCGTTCCGACCCGATCCCGAACCTGCGCATCGTCCGCGCGGAAGTCGTGGCTGGGCCTGCGCCAGCCTCGACCGTAAGCGAGCCAGCGTTAGCACCCGAGCATCGCTGGGGCCCGCCCAACACGGCAGGGGTCGAGAGTCTGATGGTGGCGTACGGCTCTGGGCCGGAATCAAGGACCGAAGCCGAAGCGCTCGAGCGTGCCAAGTCGCTCTTGGCGGAGTACCAAAACGGCCGAGACTTCCATGAGCTGATCCTAGAGGCGAGCGACGACCCCGTACAACGTATCGAACCCTTAGAAGGGACTTGGAGTTCCGCCGACCGCGCTTGGGCCCTGTTTTTTGCGCAACGGGGCAGCAACCCCCTGCGTGGGCAACGCGCTGTCCAGCAAGCCAACGAGGCGGCGCGGGTCGAACTGCAAGAGGTGGCCGCTCAAAAGCGCGCTGGCACCCTAACCCCCGAACAAGCAGCACAACGGCGTGATGATGTCCAATGGCGCCTGCAGAGCACCATTCGGCAAGCCCGTGCGATCCCTTTCGACGAATGGCCTGATTTGGCCGCGAAGGCTTTCGAGCTGGAGGTGGGGGAGACCTCCATCGTGGTTTCCCAGCGGGCGGCCCCCTTCCGTGGCGTCTTCGTGCTGCGCCGGGTCGAGTAGCGCGAGCAGCCACGCAGCGACCCATTCGGCGGTCGATTTCCCCATGCCAGGGGCCCCGCTGCGCTGCTATTCTACGCGCATGACGCACGCCGAATCGGAAGGGGCCTCGCCCGCGAAATCGCGACATTTCCTGCACCATGAGATCGATGCGGATCTCGCTTCGGGGCGCTACCAACACGTGCACACCCGCTTTCCCCCGGAGCCCAACGGCTTTCCCCACATCGGCCACGCCAAGGCGATTTGCGCCGTGTTCGGGCTGGCGGAGGAGTACGGCGGGAAGTGCAACCTGCGCTTCGACGACACCAACCCCGCCGCCGAAGAGGATCGCTACGTGCAAGCCATCCAGGAGGACATCCGTTGGCTCGGATTTGATTGGGAGGATCGCCTCTATTTCGCGTCCGACTTCTTCGAAGAGTTGTACCAGTGGGCCGTGCACCTGATCGAAACGGGCTACGCCTACGTGGACCACTCCACCCTGGAGGAGATCCGTGCCGGCCGCGGCCGCCGAGACCGTCCGCAGGAGCCGGGCACCCCCAGCCCGTACCGGGACCGCCCTGTGGAGGAGAACTTGGCGGACTTCGCCAAAATGCGAGCCGGCGAGTTCGAGGAAGGGGATTGCGTGCTGCGAGCCAAGATCGACATGGCCGCCACCAACCTGCTGATGCGCGACCCGGTGCTCTATCGCGTGCAAAAGGCGCCGCATCACCGCACAGGGGATCGATGGAAAATCTACCCGACCTACGACATGGCCCACGGGCAGTGTGATGCGTTGGAAGGAATCACGCACTCGCTTTGCTCCTTGGAGTTTGCCAATCACAGGCCTTTGTATGAGTGGCTTCTGGAGCATTTGCCGGTCGAGCACCATCCCCGACAAATTGAGTTTGCCCGCCTCAACATCACGCACACGGTGCTGAGCAAGCGCTTCCTGCGTGCGCTGGTCGAACAAGGCAAAGTCGATGGCTGGGATGATCCCCGCATGCCCACCTTGCGCGGGATGCGACGGCGCGGATTCACTCCGGCTTCGATCCGCAACTTTTGCAACCGCATCGGCATGACTCGGACGCAATCGATGATTTCGCTGTCCTGGCTGGAGGACGAACTCCGCAAGGACCTGAACGCGATCGCGCTGCGCCGCATGGCGGTGCTCGACCCCCTCAAGGTGGTCATCGAGAATCTTCCGGAAGGACAGAGCTTGCCCTGCGAGGCGGTCAACAACCCGGAGGACGAAAGTGCCGGCACCCGCACCATCGAGCTGACCCGGGAGGTTTACATCGAGCGCGAGGATTTCCGAGAGGAGGCCAACCGCAAGTTCTTCCGGCTCAAAAAGGGCGGCTACGTGCGCCTGCGGTACGGCTACATCGTGCACTGCCATGACGTGGTCAAAGACGCATCCGGCGAAGTGGTGGAAGTTCGCTGTACGTATCACCCCAATTCGGGAGCGGGACAAACCCCGGAGGAAATCGGCAAGGTCAAAGGCATCATCCACTGGGTTTCGGCCCAAGCAGGGAGATCCGCTCGCGTGCGTTTGTTCGATGTGCTCTTCACGGACCCGCAGCCCATGCAACTCGAAGAAGGGGAGGACTACATGGATAAGCTCAACCCCGAGTCCTGCGTGGAATGTCCCGGCGCGATCGTCGAACCTTCGTTGGCGCAGGTAGAACCGGGGGTGCCGATTCAGTTTGAGCGCGTGGGCTACTTCGTGCGCGAAGACACCGATGCCGGATTGAGCTTTCACCGCTCGGTTTCCTTGCGCGATAGCCGACCCAAATTCGACGCGTAGGGGGACCGCCGAGGAAGGGAAGAACGATCATTGCGGGCATCCGCTCGTGACCAGTTCGACCCGATCGATGCCCGCTTCCACCGCGCTCGGGGGCCAGCCGTCGCGCGCCACAAAGCGGATGCGCATCTGGGTGGCATGGGGCGGTCGTAGCGCTTCCCAAACGGGCGCAGGCAACGCAAACGATCTCCAGCGGGGATCCGACACAGGCAAGACGTTCGCGTCCGGCCGCAGCCCTGTTGGCACGCTCCAGCGCCAGACCGCCGACCAGGGCTCGCCTGGGCCATCAAACTGCACTTCGGCCACGAGGCGGTCTTCTCCATTCGTATTGACGACATCGAAGAAAGCATCGAAGTGCAGCGACATGGGACCCGGAGAGATGGCCCACCAAGGCCCCAAAAGCTCCACGAAACCATCGTCGACGTCGCTGTTGCCGGGACGGTTGTCCGTCACGTAGCACCAACCGTCCCCTTGCGAGTCGGAAAGGGGGCCAAAGGGCCATTGGGGATCATGCGCAGGCTGAGCCCGGGTCCAAAACCCCGCGGATCCGGTACCGAGTAGGGACGCCCAACCTCGGTCGATGGTCCCGTCGTCTGCAAACACGAGTTGCGCCTCGACCACGGAGTTTTCCAACGGACCGGCTCCCGGCCCATGGGGCCAAGGCACCGTACCGCATGCGTCCGTCGGCAAACCGAAGGAAGCTTCCAGGTAGGTTCCGCAAGGATCGGGCGGCAAGACCACCTCGTAGGTTTGTTGACCGACCCGTTGTCCGAAGTGCCGCTCGACTCCGCCGGAGGTTCGGACCACATCCAGCCAGGGAAGTCCCGCGAGATCCAGGGCCGTCCGCCACCGAACCACCCAAGGCTCCTGCGGGGTACGAGTGGTGGGAGCGTCGACCGAGAGGTCTAGGTCCGGCCACAAGCAGCTTTCGATCGCTTGCGCAGCCAAGGAACGGTTCCTCGGGTGGAAGGTCAGGGCGACGTTTTGCCATCCCCCCGGGCAGAGATGGCAGGCGCTCATCAATGTGCCTTCGAGTGCCTGCGGGGTGGGGCATTGCCAGCGTTCTTGGCAGGGACCGGCGTGCTGCATGGGCGCACACTCGTCGAGGGGGGGACAGAAATCCTGGGTGTGCCGTGCACCGAGCCGGTGCCCCAACGCGTGCAGAGCCCGGCGCAATTCGCTCGACAAACCAGCCTGCGGCGACGACCCAAAGACGGCCAACCAAACACCGGCATCGCATAAACTGCCCTCGTCCTGTCGGTCTGCGCCTTGCGCCTCCCCCGACCAAAAAAGGACGGCGTGCACGCGCTCCCATTCCGGTCGAGGTGGCAGCGCCCGCAAGGCCGCTTGCAAATCGGCGGTGTTGGCTGCGATGCCGACCGGCCCATCCGGATCCTCCAGGCACGTCACCCAGTCCACCGAAACGGACAGCCCGATCTCCTCCTCGAGCACCGTACTCGTCGCATGGCCCAACAGGGCAAGGTAGTTCCGCGCCTCCTCATCCGTCGCAAACCCGCTCGCATAGGCTGGATCGCACGTCAGTCCGATCCGCAACACCCGCGGGCCACAGGACGCGCCGAACGCGTCAGCCGCCAGCGTCGGAGCGGGAACCTCCCACCTCTCGTGGCCGCCTCCTGCGCAGCCCCACTCGCCCTCTTCAGCATGCTGTGAAGGGCCCCCCCAGACGGGAGTCACCCAACACAGCCCAATCAGAATCCATCCTCCAAAGCCCAGCCGCCGGTTTCTGTTTTTGCATTGTTCCATCGCACCCAAAACACCTCGTGAGTGGCATCCGGGTTGCAGGCAAAACAAAAAAAGGCCCCGCTCGAAAGCGAGGCCATGCGTCCGAGGGGCCGAAAGAGGCTTCCTGGGATTCGTCCTAGGGCAGTTGCGTCACTTGGATGTTGCCAAAGGCGACGTCCGCGTGGTGGGCGACCAACAGCAGCGAGCCGAAGTCGTTCGTATCCGTAACCGCCGTATCCACATCGAAGGACCAGAAGCCCGGCTCCGAGGTACCGAACGGCCAGATCTTCATGCGATAGTTTGAACCGCCGCCCGGCAAGCTCTCGCAGCGTAGCTTCATCGAGTAACGCGTGCCGATGGCCACCTGGTTGCCCGGCAGGGACTGGATGCTCTCGTCGTAGCCGGTCCAGATCTCCCAACGTTCGCGACTCGGGAACCAGCGATAGAGGAACCCGGCGCCCAAGGGATAGATGTTGTGGTTCGGTTGCGCGTAGGGGCCACCTTCGGAGTGCCCAACCCAGCGCAGGACGAAGCCGAAGGCGAAGGAACCCGTGCCGGTCGTAAACCCTTGGGGGTCCAGGGCCAGGACGGTGGCGTCCAGCTCCACCTCGTAGTTCTGCCAAGCGTTGGGGCCTTGCCCTTCGCCGATACCCACCAAGCGGTCATAGCCCATGTGGTCGGGGTCGGTGCGCAGGACGTAGCCAAGCCCAGCCACGTTTTCCACGTGCCAACGACCGTCGATCACCTGAGCGCCACCGGAAGGCAAGCCGCTTTGGTTCGCGACTTGGGTCCAGTCCACCGTGGTGTTCGGATTCCAAACCGTGCCGTCGGCGATCTCGAGGCGCAAGGCCTGGTAGCTCGTGTGCCCTTCATCGTCCGTGGCGCGCAACAGCACGTCGTGTTCGAACACGCCGCCCACGGGCGAGCCGCTGGTCAGGTCGGCCAAGAACAACTCGATGTTGAAGTCGCCTTCGTTCGCCAAACGCCAAGGGGCGTAGCTGATGGTGCGGTCGTCGCCCAGCGCCACGGCCGTCCACGGCCCGCTGCCGAGGCGGTACTCCAAGGTCACGGTTTGAGCGATGCGGTCTTCATCGTCGTCTTGCACGTTGCCCAGCAGGTTGACCTGCCGCTGCGCAAAGCCCAAGTCGCCGAAGCGCGCCACGGGCATTCCACCGGGATCCTGGGGCATATCCCACAGGGTGAAGGTCGGAGCACCGGGAGTCGTTTCGCTCGGTGTGCGGACTTGCAGCGTTTGCAGAGAGGCTTGGCCCAAGGCATCCAAAGCGCGCACTTGCAGGTAGTAGTCGCTGTCGGGCTGCAAGCCGTTGACGGTGGTTTGCTGCTCGAAGTCGAGCGCCGCGAGGGTCAGGAGGCCTTCGCTCGCCGCCGGCGTGCGGCCGTAGCGGATCTCGGCACTCGCTTGTTCTTCCGTGCGCCAAGCGACCTCCACGGCATTGGGGCCCAAAGCGGTCGCGCTGTGGGTGTAGATCCAAGGCGCCAAGTCGTCGACCGCGAGCTCCCCGTCTTCGTTGGCGAGCAAGGCGTCGGTGCGCTCGATGGAATCGATCACCGCGGTGATGCCGAGCGAGGGGTTGGCTTGCGAGGCGATGAAGACACCGGCGTGGGCCAGAGTCATGTTGGAGGTCATGGTGAAGCCGCTTTGCCACAACAGTCCGTCCAAGCTGTATTGCTGCACGTACTGGTTTCCGGTGCGGACGACCCGCATGCCCAGGCGGCCGCCGGCCCAGGGCCCGGTCTGCAGGTTGCTAAACTGCATGTTTTGCAGTTGTCCGTTGGCGAAGACCGCGGCGAACAGTTGCAACTTGCCGTTGTTGTAGGCGAAATCGAACCGCGCCCAGTGATCGCGGTCCTGTTCGAAAATCAGTCCTTTGCCGGTCGCTTGGCGATCGAGCGGACTCGTGAACCAAACCTGCAGACCCAGGTCCTCGTCGAGCACCGGCTGCGTGACCCGCGCGGCATCGAGGGTGAGCCAAGGAGCGCTCACTACGCCGGGGGGCACGGACAACTCCAGCGCGCCTTCGCCGGTCGCTCCGGCCAACATCCGCAGGCGCGCACCACCAAGAGGGTCGCGGAATTCCCAACGGCTCGCATCCAAGTTGTTGGCGTAGAAGTCGTCGGAGACGAACTCCGGATCGGCGGGCTCGGGCAGGGTGCTGAACTCTTGGAAATCACTCGTCACCGTGCGACCGTCAGAAGCGGTCGCGCGAACGCGGAAGCGGTACAGCCTGTTGGCTGCCAAGCTGCTCAAGACCAAGCTGTGGTCCTGCTGGGCTGGCTGGACGTGAAACTCTTGGAGGGTTGCTTCGCCCGCACCCAATTCGACGACCGCAGTGGTGGGCAGGCTCGTGGCCCAACTGAGGGTGGCTTCTTCGACAGCCGGAACCACCGCGGGAACGGTGAGGGTCAGGGGCTCGAGCCCCGGGCCAGGCGCGGACGAGCCGCCCCCGCCGCCGGAGCACCCGACCAGGTTGGTCAGGCCCGTCGTGGTGGCCAGGGCCACAAGGAAAAGGTTGGAGAATCGTTGGTGGATCATGCGAAGCATCTTTGGTCCTCTCTGCACTAGAAGTGAACCTCGGAGGGCGCCGAGACGTCTCGGAAACCTTTTCCTGCCCCTACTAGCGGCTAACAGAAGCCGTCTTTTGACCCCAAAACCGTCGGGAAACCACCAAAATCCCAGCCCTCAGAATGAAACTTTGTATAGGGGGCCCGGCCCTGGGTTTCCCGGGCCCGAGGGGGCGCTATGATGGCGGACTCGATCCCCCAATTCCCTGGGAAAACTATCATGAACATTCGACTCGCACTGCTTCCCTTGGCTCTGTTCGCCGGAGCCGCCTTCCTGCCCGCCTGTGGTGACAAGGTCGCCGACGCCAAAGACGCCGTCTCGAACTTCACCGCGGACGGTGCCACCGAAGCCATCACCAAGCTGACCGACGGTCTCAAAGGTATCGACTCCTTGGAAGGCGCCCAAACCGCCGTCAAGAATCTGATCCCGACCGTGGAGACCCTCTCTAAGATGAAGGACACCCTCGGCGCCAAGATGCCGAACCTGTCGGGCCTGACCGAAGTGGTCGCCAACTTGAAGGCCAAGTTCGCCGACAAAACGAACATCCTGGATGCCCTCAAGCCTCTCTTCGAAAAGATCACCAGCCTGGTCGGCTAAGGCCCCTTGAGGCTCTCCGAGGTGTGGATCACCTTCGCGAGTTGCCCCCAGACTCTATCGCGTCACGGATTCCGGGACGCCTCGTACAGGAGCGGAACGCACGGCGTTCCGCTCCTCTTCAATGGGTCTTGGCCTTTCGGGGAGGCGCTCCCGCCCGCATGCATCTATCCTGGACCCGCTATCGAACCAAATCTCATGAGCGCTTTCCGAATTCTGCTGGTTGGCCTTCTGGCCGGTGCCCTCTGGGCCTGCCAGGGGCAAACCCCGACCGAGTCCACGACCACCCAACCCGCGCTGGCGAATAGCGAAAGCGCACCGGAAACTGAAAACCCCGCAGAGCAACCCATGGCCCAAGAACAAGCCGGCACGCCCGCCAACCTCGAAACCGCGACCTTCGGAGCGGGCTGCTACTGGTGCGTCGAGGCCGTTCTCGAGCAAGTCGACGGGGTGCAGTCAGTGGTGTCCGGCTTCATGGGCGGGTCCTCCAACGACGTGACGTACGAAGAGGTTTGCACCGGACGCACGGGGCATGCGGAAGTCGTCCAGGTGCGCTTCGATCCGAACGTGGTGAGCTACGAGACATTGCTGGACTGGTTTTGGCGCCTCCACGACCCCACGACCCTCAACCGGCAAGGGGCCGATGTCGGCACCCAATATCGCAGCGCGATCTTCACGCACTCCGATGCCCAACGGATGGCCGCCGAGAAGAGCAAAGCGGAGGCCGCCCCAGCCTTTGCGGATCCGATCGTGACCGAGATCACGCCCGCCAGCGAGCTGATCACGGCGCCCGACAAACACCAGGACTACTACCGCGAAAACCGTCAGGCCGGGTATTGCCGGGTCGTGATCGCTCCCAAGCTGCGCAAGCTGGGGCTACAAGACTAAGGGACTGCGGGGAGCGCCATGGTGATGGTGGTGGTGTCCGTGCACGTTGTGGCCGGTGCGGACCGTCTCTAAGAACTCGTCCACGGTGCTCTCAAAGCCTTGCCGCAGCTCAAAGCGGTGCGCCACCACGTGTTGCTCGTCGAGGAAATCGAGGTAGGCCCGCAACACCTCGGGCGCATGCTCCGCAAGGGGGTCCTTTTGCTGGAAACGAGAGGGCAAGAGATGCCCTAAGACCCCGTGCATGGCTTGGCCGTCCAAGGCTTGCGGGGGCGTGCCGAAATCCTCCATACACGCGGACAAAAACTTCCCCACGATGGAGCGGACGGCCTCCTTCGGGGGCGCTGCCAACGCCTGGGCTTGGTCGGAGTCCATAAAAGCAGCGAGTTCGAGCAAGACTTCTTTCTTGGCCATGGTGAAAGTGTACCGGGGGTACTGGGACCTCGGAAGGATTCGGGCGAGATGGGCCGGGATCGGTACGATGGGCAGCCTACTGTTCCCCTTTCCCATTGTTTTATGAGTGATCCGAGTCTCGATCCCAATCCGCTTCCCGTCGATTCCAGTGGCGCAGCCGATCGCATGGTTTACGTGTACGACGCCGCGACGGACGGCCCCGTGCTCGCGCCCGTGGCGCCCATCGATACCTCCGCCCAAGCGACCGAAGCGGGACGCACCCTGGTAGCCAACGGCTGGCGTTTTGTCGATGTGCCCAGTGCTCCGTGGTTTGCGGGGGAAGGGGCGCCGAGCGCCAGCGATGGGGTCGAAGGTGCCTTTTGGTTGGATCGCAGCGCGCACGAGGTCTATGGGCCGAAAGGTGCCGAGCTGCCCGGCCAATGGCCGGCGCAAGCTCGGCGTGCCTTGGTGCACGAAAACGGACGCTATCGGCTGGATGAACCCTTAGTGCTCGGGCAGCAGTCCCTGCACGCCAACGCCGGCGTGGCCGCGCTCAAAGTGACCAGCTTCGCTTCGCCTCCGAGTCAGCCGGGGGGAGGGTACGTCGGGCTGGAGTTGGTGGTCGGCAGCGACGAGTCCGTCGCCGGTGGTCTGGGCTGGGTGGCGTTGCGACCGCAAGGTTCGGAGCCGAGCTCCCGCAAGCACCTGCGGCTCGGCGGACACCAAGGAGGCGAGGTCCAAGACCTGCAAGGCCGACGCTACTTGGTCAGCGACGACCTGCCCGAGGAGTTCCTGCGTGCGACTCCGAAGACCCTTGCCTTGACCGCAGGGCAACAAGCCCACTTGGAGTGGGCCGCGCCCACTGGGATTGGGGTTTGGACTCCCACGACGAATGGGATCGCGGTTCCGCGGGCGGGCTCCTACCGCTTGACCGTCCAGCTCGTCCTGCATGCTTCGGCGGGGGAGCACGGCGAAGTGCAAGCTCGTTGGCGCGTGGCGGGGGCGGATCCCGCCGGAGCCGCGGTGATCGGAGCGGCCTGGCCGCGGCCCAACCATCCGGACAGCCTGCAGCTGACCACGCGCATCGTGTTGCAGGCGGGCGATGAAATCTCCCTGCAGGTCGAGGCGATCGCTGGCCAGCCCGAAGTCCAAGGGGGCCTGGGCCAAGTGTTGATCGAGCGCGTCGCATGACGAGCTGGCTTCAGGACATCGCGGCTCGCCCCATCCCCAGCGCGCCGCCCAGGTTGCGCCTGTACATTTTGTGGGGTCAATCCCACATCGCGGGAGCAAAGAGCTTTGCCAGCGGCTTGAACAACACCCAGTGGCCGCGCACCGGCGCGCCGCTGCCCGGCACTTGGATTTGGGACAAATGGGGTCGCAGCAACCGCTATGACCTCAGTTTGCAGGACGCCGCTCAGGGTGACGAAGCGCACGCCTGGAAGCCCATGCAGGCGGGCTACGGCGGCGGTGGTCCCGACTACCCTTGGATCGACCCGACTCCCAACCCCTCCTTCGGACCGGAAATCGTGATGGCGCACTCCCTGCGCGCCCACAGCGGCGAAGTGATTGGGTTCATCAAGTTGGCGGTGGGGGGCTCGCAGGTAGCCGCGTTACCCGGCGTGCCCAACTGGAATGTGAAGACGATCGGGCAAGGGAACTTTTCGTACCTCCAAATCCTGCGGGATGCCTACTGGTTACCGGCCCTTGCGGCGGCACGGGAGTGGGCCGAGGCCGAGGGTTGGGAGCTCACCTTAGGCGGCGTCGTCTCGATGATCGGAACCTCCGATGCACGCCGGCGCGCGGATGCAGAGGCCTACGAAGACAACCTGCTGGCGGTCATTGATTTTCTGCGAGGCGAGCTCCCGGTCGCCGCCCCCTCCGCCTTGCCGTGGCTGATCGTGCAATCGCCCCGCTACGTGGACCAGGATGGCAGCAAGTTGGCCTTCATTCGATTGGTGCGCGACGCTCAGGCGGCCGCCGGTGCGGCCCGACCGGCGGTCACGGTGCGAGACAGCGTCGATTCACGCCTAACGGGTACCCACTTCGCACCCGAGGGGACCGCCGCGCTGGGCCAGCTCCTTTTTCGCTGGGCGATTCAGCAGACGCCCCAACCGGTGCTGCCCCCTGGATGATCCTGGTTGATCTTGGATGATCTTGGATGAGCGGCCTGAGGGAACGATGCGAGCGGGCTGCATCTCGGCCCTCGAATCCTTCGAATAACACCATCGGGTAGGCGTAGGAACGCCGAGCGGGAAGATCCCTGGGCCAGGCAACGGGATGCCCTTGCTATTCCGTGCCGCGCCCCGAACACTGGCAGGTTCCCAGCGCCTCCGAAGAGGCTCCTTCAACACCCCCCCGATATGAGTGACGAACGCAAACGCCCGTTTCCGCCCGATGCTTGGCCCGAAAACCGGGACATCCAAGTTTCCCCCAAACTGGTCGCCGTCGGCTTGGGGCTGTTCGTGATCGCGATCGCGGTTTGGAGCTCGATCTTCACGGTCCCGGCGGAATCCCAAGGGGTGGTTCTGCGCTTCGGCAAATTCCACACCATCGAGTCCTCGGGCCTGCATTTCAAACTGCCGTTCGGGATCGACCGGGTCGAGCTCGTCAAGGTGCGCCGCCAGCTTAAAATGGAGTTCGGCTTTAGCACGTCGGGTTCCACGAACCGTTGGCAATCCACCAACCGCCAGGAGCAGGAAGACGAAAAGGCCATGGTCACCGGAGACCTCAACGCCGCGCTGGTGGAGTGGGTCATCCAATACCGCATCGAAGATCCCGAGGACTATCTGTTCAACGTGCGCCATGCGCCCGAAACTCTGCGCGATGCCTCCGAGAGCGTGATGCGCACCGTGGTGGGGGACCGCACGGTGGACGAGGTGATTACCATCGGTCGTCAGGACATCGAGGTGAACGCCTTGCTCGGTTTGCAAGAGCTGGTGCAGGCCTACGAGATGGGGATCAAGATCGATCAGGTGCAGCTCAAGGACGTCAACCCGCCCCGGGATGTGCAAGCCTCCTTCAACGAGGTCAACCAAGCCCAGCAAGAGCGCGAGCCCGCCATCAACGTGGCCAACGGCGAATACAACAAGATCATTCCGCGCGCGAAGGGCGAAGCGGCTCAAGGCATCCGCGCCGCCGAGGGTTACGCCACCAAGCGCATCAACGAGGCGCAGGGTGACGTGGCCGCCTTCACCGCGGTGCTGGCGGAGTACATCAAAGCCCCCGAGGTCACCAAGCGACGCCTGTACCTAGAAACCTTGGGAGACGTGCTCCCGCGGGTCAAACAGAAGATCATTCTCGATAAAAACGCCTCCGGCGTGCTGCCCCTGCTCAACTTGGGCGGTGGTTCCCTGCTGCAAGGAGGTCGCTAATCATGATTCGTAGCCTTGTTACCGGCGGAGCCGTGCTGCTGCTCGTAGCCCTCGCCATCGTGGCCAACTCGGCCCTGTACATCGTCAAAGAGACCGAACAGGTCATCATCACCCAATTCGGCAAGATCAAAGGCGATCCGATCACCGAAGCGGGCCTGCACTTCAAAACCCCCTTCATCGAGCAGGTCAACCGCATCGAGAAGCGCATCCTGGAATGGGATGGCCAGCGGGTCGAAATGCCAACGCGGGATAAGCTGTACATCTCGGTGGACACCTTCGGTCGCTGGCAGATCGAGGATCCCGAACAGTACTTCCTGCGCCTCAAGGACGAGCGCAGCGCGCAATCGCGCCTGGACGACATCCTGGGCAGCGAAACCCGCAACGCGATCGCCAAGCACGATTTGATCGAGGTGATTCGAACCACCAAAGACCGCGAGCCCCAAAAGGATGAACTCCTGGAAGAGGGTTTGGGCGAACTCGGTGGAGCGATCGGCGTCCTGCACCCGATCCGCAAGGGTCGCACCCTGATCGAACAGGAGATCCAAGACGCGGCCCGGGAAAAGCTCGCCGAGTTTGGCATCCGCCTCTTGGACGTGCGCTTCAAGCGCATCAACTACAACCCCAGCGTCGTCAAGAAGATCTACGACCGCATGATCTCGGAGCGGCAACAGATCGCTTCGCGCTTCCGTTCAGAAGGGGAAGGGGAGGCCGCCAAGATCCTGGGCGACCGGGAGCGGGACCTCAACGTGATCCAGTCGGAAGCCTACCTGCGCATCCAAGAGATCCGCGGGGCGGCCGACGCGCGTGCCACCGAAATCTACGCCCAGGCCTACGATCAAACCCCGGAGGCCCGCGAGCTGTACGACTT
>JAUHXY010000095.1 GCA_030426785.1 bacterium | reverse complement strand
GCCTGGGGCGTCGCGCTGATCGTGATCGTACTGGTGTCCTGGTTCTTCTATCGGTACTTCGCGCCGAGAAACTGGCGCGAGTGGGCCGGGGCCGGCGTGGTACAGGCCTTCGATCTGTTCGGGCAGCCCCATGGAGTAGGTCAAGCCTTCGAATTTGGTGCCGAAGGAAGTGCCTTGGGGGTGGTTGGTGTAGAACTGGAACGACAGGGGAGTCGCCGATTCCACGTGGTCGACTTTGCTGCGAATGTCGGGCAGGTAGCGCGTCAAGGCGTCGAGCGTTTCCTGTTCGAGGCGCTCCTTGTGGGCGGCGTAGGACTCGCGGTCCAAGGCAGCCCAATCTTCGAAGCGAGCGTTGGTGGACGCGACGATCGAGTACTGTTCGCTGCCGGGGCGTCCTTTCGGATAGTAGAAGCTGTAGGTGCGGCTCTCCCCATGCAGGTCGCAGAGGGAATCGGAATCGAAGGTGGGGCGCGTCGACGTGAAAAAGAGGTCGCCCATCCACGGAATGGATTCGCCCGTGCGCAGGCCGAGATAGACCTGGCAGGAGGAGGTGTTGAGGCGCACATCCCGAGCACCCTGGGCGAACTCCTCGGAAAAGTGCTCGTAACCCACCAAGTCACCCATGGTGGTGAGCAGGTTGGCGTTGGAGATGACGATGCCCGCGCGGATTTCGCGATCGCCGACCCGCACGCCACGCACGCGTTGGTTTTCCACCAGGATTTGATCCACCTGAACGCGCCCGAACAGGTCTACGCCGTTGGCATCCAAGCAGGCGCGCATGTCGCGGATCAGTCCGTCCGTGCCACCCACGAAGGTGTACACGCCCTTCGACATGAAGTTCGAGAAGACGATGCCGTAGCTGATGGCCGGGTCGTCGAGACTCGATCCGTTCGCATAGCTGATGGGCTCCATCAGCAAGCGATGCACGTCGTTGCGGCCGGGGAAGTACTCGTCGAAGAGCTCGCCGGTGGTGCGGCCGTCATCGTCGTAGTAGTTCATGCGCCGCAGGGTGTCGTAGAAGCCTTCGACGTTCTGGCGATCGCAACCGAGCACGTCTACGAGCTTGTCGGTGAAGTCGGCCCGCGTGAACTCGGTTTCGAACTGGAACTGCGGATTGTCGAAGCGGATGCCGTCGAGCTGCACGATTTTGGCGGCGATCTCGGGGCTCCAATACTTACGACAGGTTTTGATCATGCCGGCCGGGAAACCGTGCAAAGAGATGTCGAAGTTGTGTCCGCCTTTGCGTTTGAACCAGGTAGCTAGCCCGCCAAAATTGTAGTGCTGCTCGAGCACGCAAACCCGATGCCCTGCCCGGCCCAGGATGTTGGCGGCGGTCAGGCCTCCCAAGCCCGAACCCACGACGATCACATCGTAATCGTCCTTGGCGCCGCGCAAGGGATCGTTCTTGAGGGGCTTTTTGCCGGCGCGATGCCCGGCGAAGTAGCGCTTGTCGCGTCCACTCGGTTGGGGTTGGATCGTGTCGCTCATGGCTCAGGCAGGGGAGGCGGCGCCGAGGGCGTGGCGGTTGGCCATGGCGATGCCGCTCAGCATCGCACCGACGATGCCGAGGAAGCCTTGGTCGGTGCCACACAAAAAGAGTTGGGACAGGGGGGTGAGGCCTTCGGGATGCTTCTGCGGGCTGCCATAAACCACGCCAAAGGTGTGCCCGGTGAAGTGGGCGATGGTGCGGGGCGTGAAGGTGTCGACGAAGGTGGTGTGAGGGCGGATGTCGGGCGCGAAGGGCAAGATCGCGGCGTGTCCGTCGCGCCAAGCCGCTTCTTTTTGGGCTGCGTATTGTTCGGGGGTCATCTCGAACCAAGCCTCGGGATGCGCCCGCAGGGTGAGCCGCAACGCTGGACCGCAGCCCTCGTCCTGGTCCTCGTAGTGATCGGGGCAGCAGATCACGCCGCTTGCGGTGTCGTAGGGCGCTGCGGGCGGACGGTAGGCGAGGCGTTCCGACGTATTGAAAAACGTGATGGTCTGGTCGTGGCCCAGATCGGTCACGGGGCGGTCGAGCACGCTGATGCACTCCACGAACGTCATGCGCCCGGCGTGGGTTTGGGCGGGGAAGCGCTCCTCCCACTCGGATCCGCACAGGGCCATAGTTTCGACAAACCCCGCCGAGGACAGAATGCGTTCGCAGCGGATTTCGCGACCATCGTCGAGACGCACGCCGACCGCGCGTCCAGCGCGGTGCAGGATTGCGGCTACGCCTTGGTTCATGCACAGGCGTCCGCCTAGCTCCCGATAACGGTTGCGCAGCAAGGAGAGAATCGTGCGCACGCCGCCGCGAGGTTTGGCGAAGCCTTCCTCGTACAGACTCTTCCAGAGCACCACGAAGCTCGACCACTCGATGTCGTCCGGCGTGGGGGAGCCGTAGTATAGGATCGGCAGCAGCAGCAGGTCGATCAGGCGTTCGTCCCGCAGATACTCGCGCAGGCGCGGGCGAGCCATCACGAGCTCCCCGCCGCTGGGCAGGTCGGGGTAGTCGGCCAGGTAGCGACTCAGGCGGTCGAAACCATCGATCTCGGCGGGGAACTTGGTGGCGACTTCACTGCGCAGGAGTTCAAAGTCGTTCGAAAACGCCAGCTTGACGTCGGGGAACGCGCTCTCCGAGCCCCATTGCTGTCCCAGTTGCAATGCCTCGTAGGGGATGCGCAGTTGGCGCAAGATGCGCGTCAAGGGCCGGCCGCGCGTGCCCTTGGGCACAAAATTGGTCAAGGCGTGCAAGCCCACATCGAAGGGCTTGCCCGCCTTTTTGTAGAACGAATTCAGTCCGCCCCAAAGGGAGTGCCGATCGAGCACGACCACGTCATGGTCGTACTGCGCGAGGCGGATGCCGGCCGCGAGCCCGCTCATGCCTGCCCCGATGATCAGGGTTTCGCAGGACTCGGGAGCGGCCAGGACCATAGGGCGAGAAGGGCTACCCCGCGGAACGGGGCGCAGCAGCGCTTAGACGCCGATCTTCAGTTCCTTGTCCGCCATGTGCGGCGCCAGGTAGTCGGCGCAGCTCTGCAGTGTCGCCAATTCGCCGTAGTCCTCTTCGGGCACCACGACGCCATAGCGCTTGCGCAGCTCCATGACGATGTCCAGGAAGTCCATGGAGTCCAGTTCGATTTGGTCGCGCAGGGGCTCGGTCATCGTCAGCCCGCCGGTTTCTTCGTCGGGGGCGATGGTGGCGATGATGTCCTTGATGGCGAGAACGATGTCTTCTTTGGTCATCGGAAGGGTTCGGGGGTCGAGAAAATCGATCAGGAGTACGAAGAGGTCACGCCCGGAAGCGGCCGACGACGACCGCGGAATTGATTCCGAGCATGCCGAAAGACAGGTTGAGCACGTGATCGACGCGCTCTACCCGCTTGGGCTCATTGAGGACCAGCCCGCGCAGTTCGCAGGCGGGGTCCAGGTTTTCGACGTTGATGGTGGGATGCACCCAACCGTCTTCGAAGGTCGGTAGGTTGCCGGCCAGCTCGATGGCGCCCGCAGCGCCCATGGTGTGGCCGATGAAACTCTTGGTGTTGTTGACGTACGTCGTGGGGGAGTCGCCGAAGACCTCGCGCACCGCTTGGCATTCTTGGACGTCGCCGAGGGGCGTGCTGGTCGCGTGGGTCGAAACCAGGTGAATGTCCTCGGGAGCCAGGTCCGCGTGGGCGATCGCCGCGCGCATGCACTCGTTTTGGCGCTCGGGGTTGGGCAGCACAAAGTCGGTCGCGTCGGAGTTGACGTGATACCCGATCACTTCGCCGTAGATGCGGGCGCCGCGCGCTTGTGCGTCTTCTAAGCGCTCCAACGCATACAAACACCCCCCTTCGGACACCACGATGCCGTTGCGGTCGGCGTCGAAGGGTCGCGAAACGCGGGCGGGGTCTTCGTGCTCGCCCAAGGCTCCCTCGGACTTGAAGCTCGCAAAAATGCCGAAGGTGTGGATGCTCTCCGAAACTCCACCGGCGAGGGCGAAATCCACCTGGCCGAGCTGCAGCATCTGCACCCCTTGGATCAGGCCCAGGTTGCCTCCCGCGCAAGCACCGCCGATGGCGTAGTGGGGCCCGGTGATGCCGAGGTTGAGGGTCACCTCTCCTGCCGGGTTGTTGGCCACGGTGCGCGGATTGTGGTGGTGCGACCAGAAGGAGAGATCGAAGTCGTACTGGCTGACCTCGTGGATCTGTTGCTCCGTTTCGACGTTGCCGTGTTCGGTCGTGCCGACGTACACGCCGACTCGAGACGGGTCGAGGTCGGCCATCGCGAGGCCCGCATCGCGCAGCGCTTCGTTGGCGCAATAGATTGCGATCGAACCCGCGCGCGTGCCGCGGCGAAGGGCCTTGCGCTTTTGGTAGCGCGTGGCTTCGTACTCGCAAACCCCGGCCACGGTGGGCCCAAAGTGGCGGATTTCGTAGGGCACAACGCCCGAAACCCCTTGCAGGAGGTTTTGGCGGTACTCGGCTAGAGAGTTGCCGTTGGGACTGGTGAGCCCAACGCCCGTGATCACTACGCGCGGCAAGTTTTGCGAGCGCTGACTCTTAACCATGGGATTGCTCCCGAATCCGCGCATGGGCTTCGCGCTGGGGTTGGGTGGAGGATTCTTGGGCTTCGGCCGCTGGTTCGATTTGGGCCTCCGCGTCTTTCGGATCGACCGCGTGGGGGGCCGGTGTGGCCAGGCGCTTCCCATCCAAACCGATGCCGAATTTGAGGGCCGCTTGCACCGCGCGGCTCAGCAAACTCTGCGGGTCTCCCAGCGCACCGGAGACCGATGTGAAGACCAATTGCATGACCGCATCCGCGATCTCGCAGGTGGAAAGGATCGAGCGCAGGGTCAAGACGCGCGGGTCTTTGGGCCCGAACTTTTTTTGTACGTAGTTCAGCGTACGCGTCATGCCCGTGTGGAAGCGGCTGAACGCGACCTGTTCGCGGCGCCGTAGGACCGTGGCGACGATCGAAAGCGTATTGCCGACCGGAGCGTGCAGGTGGCAGCGGCGATTGGTATCGAAGCTCGAGATCACCGCGCCCCACTCGCTGAGTTCGTTCAGGGTGGTGCTGGCGGCCCCTTGCGAGATCGAAAGCTCTTGCACGACCTCTTTGCTCGATAGGGGGCGGTCCGCCAAGACCAGCAAACCCCAAACGCGGCCGTGCACCCGCTTGAATCCAAAGCTCTTGAAGAAGGCTTCGAAGGTGGTCAGGGCTTCGGAGAGCTCGGGGTCGAGGCCTTCGAAGGGTTCGGAACTGTCTGTCTGGGAGGGATCGGCCATGGCCGTGGGCCACCGGTAAGGCTGGGCTGGAGGGGCTCGCGGATTTCAGATTTTTCTGAAATTCGTGGGGAGTTGTAGGCGAAAACGGCCAGGAAAGCCACTCAGACCCGCAGAAATCGGGGCGCGCTTCCCTCCAGGGGTAGGCCCTGACGACCCGGCCAGGGTGGTCCGGTCGGCGGCTGCCGACCCGCATCCACGCTCCTAGGCCAGCACGCGGCGCAAGAAGGCGCCGATCGCCTCGACCTCCTCCATCACGACCTGGTGCATCATGGGGTAGGTGTGCCACTCGACGGTGTAGCCGAGGCCCTGCATGCGGTCGCGGGCCGCTTCGCCCATGCTGAGCCGCACCATCGGGTCGTGGGTGCCGTGGCATTGCAGGATGGGGATGTCCTGGTTGGCCGCGCTGTGCTCCTCGTCCACGTTGGCGTCGCAAGCCATGTAGGTCGACAGCAAAACGAGCCCTGCCAGCCGCTCGGGATAGCGCAAACCAAGATGCATCGCGATCGCACCCCCTTGAGAGAAACCGGCCAGCACGATGCGGTTGGCTGGGATGCCTCGCTCCCGCTCGGCGGCGATGAGGGCTTCGATGCGCTCGGCGGAGAGGCGCACGCCCGCTTCATCCACCTCGCGGATGGACTCCATCGAAAGGATGTCGTACCAAGCCGGCATCACCATGCCCCCGTTGATCGTGACCGGGATCGCCGGGGCGTGGGGGAACACAAAGCGGATGGCGTGGTCCTTCGGCAGCCCCAGCTCAGGCACGATCGGCGGGAAGTCATGCCCGTTGGCGCCTAGGCCGTGCAGCCAGATGACGGCGGCGTCGGCCTGGCCTTGGGGGGCGTTTTGGGGTTCGAGCGTGACGCTGTCGAGGAGGGAGGAGGGGGTCATGGGGCGACTAGGGTAGGGGCTAGGGAGGAGCCTGGCTAGCCCACTCGGGCCCCTTCGCTGCCAGGACACCATCCCAAACCCCCACCCTCCCAAGAGGGGAGATGCCCTAGGCTGCCCCTTCGACCCGCCGCGCCCAGCCAGGGTTGCGGCGATCCGGCAAAAACTCGCCGCCTACCAACGCACGTCGACCATTTGACAGGTCAACCCGCTGCCGATCCCGAGCAAGCCCACGCGCTGGCCCGATTGCACTGCCTGCGCTTCGGCAGCCATGGCCAAAGTGATCGGTAGGGACACCGAGCCCACGTTGCCCAGGGTTGGAAAGGTTACGAAATCCTGGTCCGTCGATAGCCCGAGAGCGTCGAGCAACATGCGCCGGTGCGCGCTGCCCACTTGGTGCGTGATGACGCGATCCAAGCGCTCGGGCTCCAGGTCGTGTTCGCGGCAGAACTCCCCGAACGTGGTTTGCGCCAGTTCGATGCCCGCGTGCAACAGCGCCTCAGAATCCGTTTCCATCAACGGTCCGGGGCCCTCTCCCGTGGTGCCGCCGGAGCACAACTCGTGGTGTTGCGTGGCCGAGCGGGCGGTAGCGCCCAGCAAACTCGGCGCGTCGGCCCAACGCTCCTCCTCTGCGCGCACCAACACGGCCGCCACCGCCCCGCTGCCGATGGTCAGGGACGAAAACGCTGCTTTGAGTTCTTTGCGACCGATCCCCTCCCCACGGTTCAGGTAGCGCAGGGTCTCCTCGACCAAAGGGCCTCCATCCTCGCCCGAGACGATCAAGGCGGCGTCGATCGCCCCGCACTCGAGCTGCGTGCCCGCCTGCACCATCGCGTTGACGAATCCCAGACAAGCATTGGATAGGTCGAACGCCAACGCCTCAGGCGCAAGCCCTAACCGCGCGTGCACGACCGAAGCGGTAGCGGGCTCCATAAAATCGCGGCAGACCGCGGCGTGGATCAACAGGCCGATCGACGCTGGGGCGAGGCCCCGTTCCGCAGCCTGGGCGAGGGCACGTTCGCCCGCGAGGGCGGCTGCCTCGCTGGGGCGGGTGCCCTCGGGCCACATGCGCCGCTCGCGGATGCCGCTCATCAGTTCGAGGCGGCCGACCGACAACCCGAGGCGCTCGTATAAGGGCGCAATGCGGGTTTCCAGCTCCTCGGACGACACGCTCCGCTCGGGAAGCGCGTAGGCCAAAGAGGCGATGCGGACCTGTTCGAACTTCATGGGGCGACCACGGTACGGGCCCAACGCCGGAGCGGCTAGACAGCGCACGCACTTTCCGCAGCGCAGGGCGTGGGGGCGGGACCGCTCCCTTGGATTGACGCGCCCGGGTCCGGGGCCAGCCGCGTATCATGAGCCCGCGCTTCCTCCTGGCGCTCCGCATGACAGCTTCCCCCGCATTGCACATTTTGCACGTGGATATGGACGCGTTCTACGCGTCGATCGAAGTGCGCGACAACCCCTCGCTGCAGGGGTTGCCCGTTTGCGTGGGTGGTCCCGCTTCCGGCCGGGGGGTGATCTCGGCAGCTAGCTACGAGGCCCGTCGGTTCGGGGTGCATTCGGCGATGCCCACAGCCGTCGCCCGGCGCAAGTGCCCGAACATGGTGTTGCTGCCGCCCGACTTCGATCGCTACACGCGGGTCAGCCGCCAGGTGATGGAGATCTTTCGGCGCTACACTCCGTTGGTGGAGCCGCTGTCCTTGGATGAGGCCTTTCTCGACGTGGAAGCCAGCGAACGTCTGTTCGGTTCGGCGGCCGAGATCGGGCAGCGCATCAAGCGCGACATCTTGCGGGAAACTTCTCTGGTGGCCTCGGTGGGCGTAGCCCCCACCAAGTTCTTGGCCAAGCTCGCCAGCGATTTGGACAAACCTGACGGCTTTCGGGTGATCGAGCCCGATCGCGTGCGGGAGGTGCTCGACCCGCTGCCCGTTTCGAAAATCTTCGGAGTGGGCCCAAGCACGGCCAAGCGCCTCGCCAGCTTGGGCATTGAAACGGTCGGCCAGCTCGCGCGCCGACCGCGCGCGGAGGTGGCGCAACGTTTTGGAGCATCAGGACTGTGGATCCACGACCTGGCCCATGGCATCGATCCGCGCCGTGTGTCGCCCCACCGCGAGGAAAAGTCCCACGGCATGGAACGCACGTTTCCTGAAGACATCGCGGACCGGGAAGAACTAGCGGTGCTCCTGCTCTCCTTTTGCGAAGAGGTCGCCTTCGAATTGCGGCACCGGGGGCTGCGCGGCAAAACGGTGACCCTCAAGGCGCGGTTTGGCGATTTCCGAACGGTGACACGCACCAAAACCCTGGAATTGGCCACCAACTTGGGCCCGCGCCTCTACGCGGTGGCCAAGGAGCTCTTGCGCAAGGTCGAGCCGAAGCCGCTGCGCCTCCTGGGCATTCAGGTCAGCAAGCTCGAGGACGTGCGCGCCCCATTGCAGGGCATCCTGTTCGAGGACCCTTCCCCGGGTCGAGCCCAGTGGTTGGCTTCCCAAGAACGCATCGAACGGGCAACCGCCAGCGCCGACCAGGTGCGCGAAAAGTATGGGCAAGGAGCCTTGGTGCCGGCCTCCTTGTTAGGCCGCAAGCGCGGCCGGCGCAGTCCGCGACCCCAGGATGTGCAGTCCTCGGAAGCGCATCCCGAGGGCCCGGACAAGGCGACCCCCCCGTCATCCGAGCAATGACCTCAGTTCTGCAAGGGGGTGCCACCCAAGCGAGCCTGCGGGGACAGCGGGCATTGGCAATTGCCGGGGTCGCGCTCTAAGGTGCGCTGAGCACAGCCGCCCAGGTCTGTTCACGAAGTCCGGCGGCCTGCGGGGTCTTCTTTGCAACCAACCATGAACATCGTGATCGTCGGTTCCGGCGAGGTGGGCTATCACCTCGCTTCCATCCTCTCGCGGGATGGTCATGCGGTGACGGTGATCGACCCCGATCCGTCCAAAGCGCGGCACATCCAAGAGTCGCTCGACGTCCAGGTCGTCGTTGGAGACGGCACCCGCGCCTCGGTCTTGACCGAAGCGGGCACCGCCAGCGCCGACCTCATGGTGGCGGTCACCGACATCGACCAAGTCAATCTCCTAGCGTGCGTGTTGGCGCGCAAGTTGGGGGCCAAGCGCCGCATCTTGCGGCTGCGGGACACGGAGCCCTTGGAGGGGTACCTGTACTTCTACAAGAACACGATCGGCTTCGACGTGTTGTTGTCGACCCACGACCTGGCCGCGGAGGAGATCGTTGGAACGGTGCGCGACCGGCATGCCTTGGGGGTCGAGAGTTTCGCGGGCGGGCGCGTGCAGCTGCGTCGGTTGCGCATGGAGGGCGAGGGGCCTTTGACGGAATCTAGTTTGGCTCACAGCAAACTACCGAAGGGGGTGCTGGTGGTGGCAGTGCAACACAAGGACCGCTTTTTCGTGCCGAGTGGGGAGGACCGTTTGGAGCCTTCCGACCAAGTTTGGGCCATCGGCGCTACGAACGATTTGGATGCATTTGAGAAGTTGGCCTCCAAAGACACGGCCTGGAAGCGCAACGTCGTGTTCATGGGCGGCGGCAGCATCGCCGGAACCGTGATCCGCAAGCTGCGGGGTGCCCCAGGAATTTCGATCAAGGTCATCGAGAGCGATCGTGGCAGGGCCCATGCCCTGGCGGCCAGCGCGCCCGCCAACGTCATCGTCATCGAAGGGGATGCGACCGACCTGAACCTGCTCCGGGAGGAACGCATCGGCAACAGCGACGTGTTCGTCGCCACCACGGCGGACGACGAGGTCAACATGGTGGCGTGCCAGCTCGCGAGCTCGCTCGGTGTAGGCCGCACCGTGGCGATGGTGGGGAAAGCGTCGTACCGCGACATCTACGACTTGCTCGGCGTCGGGCAAGCGATTTCCCCCCGCATCCTGTGCGCGAACTCGATTCTGCGCTTTGTGCGTTCCGGGTCGCCGACCGCGATCGCCGTGGTCGCCGAGGGCAAAGCCGAAGTGCTCGAACTCTCCATGGAACGGCAGGAGACGATCAAGCTCAAGGACCTGGGGATGCCGCGCGGCACGGTGATGGGAGCGCGCGTGCGGGAGAACAACGTCATGGTCCCCAGCGGCAACGATACGATCGCTTATGGGGACACCGTCATCGTGTTCACCTTGCCCGAACATTTGGTCGCGGTGCAGAAACTCTTCCAGTCCACCGGCGCCTAAGGAGCCCGTCCGCAGCATGAATCGTCGCGCGATCGGTCGCCTGTTGGGAGTCATCCTGCTCTTGTTGGCGGGCTTTCTGCTGTTGCCCGCCTTGGTCGCTGCGGGATACGGTGAAACCAGCGCGATCGGACACTTTGCCGCTTCTTCGCTCATCGCCGCCCTCTTGGGGGGCGCCTTGGCGTGGCGCTTTCGCAAGCCCAAAGAGGCGCCGGGAACCGAAACGACCGACTATTTTCGACGGGAAGGTCTCGCGGTCGTGGGGCTTTCGTGGTTTTTGGGCGGGGCGGTGGTGGCGTTGCCGTTCCTGTTCGAGCAGACCTTCGGTCCGCTGGGCTTTCCGAGCCTTGTGGACGCCTACTTCGAAGGGGTCTCGGGACTGACGACGACGGGATCGACGGTCATGTCCGGGGACGTGATCGAGTCCCTCAGCCACGCGCTCGCGTTTTGGCGCTCCTTTTCGCACTGGTTGGGTGGCTTCGGGATCGTGATGGTCTTCGTGGTGCTGTTCCCCACGGGGGGCCGCAGCCTGTTCCGCTCGGAGATCCCCGGGGTCTCCCGCGAAGCTGGGCACCAGCGCGTGCGCGATAGCGCGCTGTCTTTGATGCGCATTTACGTGGGCATCACGGTGGCAGAGTTTTTGCTCCTGTGGGGTTTTGGTTTGGGGGCTTTTGACGCCTTGCTGCACGCGTTGGCGACCATTCCCACGGGGGGCTTTTCGAACTATTCGGCTTCGGTGGGGGCCTTCGACAGCGTAGCGGTGGAAGTGATCATCACCGTGTTTATGTTCCTGTGCGGCATCAACTTCGCGTTGTACGACACGCTGCTGCGCATGGGATGGAAGACTTTCTGGCGGCGTTTGTGGGGCTCGAGCGAGTTTCGGTGGTACGCCGGGTTGGCCGTGGGATGCACGCTCTTGATCGCGGGCGTGTTGTGGGCCCAAGCACTCCTGCGCAGCGAGCCGTTTGCCGCCGATCCGCCCGCCTTGCGGGACTACGCCCACGCGGGCACCGCGTTGCGCGACGCCTCTTTCGTGGTGGTCTCGATGCAGACTTCCACCGGCTTTGGCAGTGCCAACTTCGACGTTTGGCCGCAGTTCACGCGGGTCTTGTTGATGGCCCTCGCCATGATCGGTGCCTGTGCGGGCTCCACGGGTGGCGGCATCAAGATGGTGCGCGTGCTGGTGATCGCCAAAGCGGCGCTGGTGGGGGTGCGACGCTTCATCCGTCCGCGAGCCATTCACGCGGTGCGCATCGATGGGCAATCCTTGGACGAGGGCACGGTCGCCGCCATCACGAGCTACTTCGCTCTGTGGGTGCTGGTGTTCCTTGGGGGGACGCTCTTCGTGGCGAGTTTCGGCATCGAGCTGGTGACGGCGGGGACCGCCGTGCTCGCGACGCTCAACAACATTGGCCCGGGATTGGCGGCTGTAGGGCCTATGGAAAACTTCGCGGCCATGCCCGACGCCGTCAAGCTGGTGCTCTCCGGGTTCATGATCCTAGGCCGGCTCGAGTTCTACGCGGCCGTGGCTCTGCTGGTGCCGGCGCTTTGGAATGCCTAGAGCACGTCTTCGCGATAGACCCACTTGCGACGCTTGTCGAACTTGCGCTGGTGGGTGACTAGGCGCCAAAGGCTTTCGGGTCCTTCCACCGTGAGGTAGGTGCGCCAATCTCCATCGGCGCTCTTGAGTCGAATCCGTCCGGAGACGAGGCCGACCAAGCGCAGGTCGTAGGGTTTCTTGGAGGGCTTGAGGTATACCCCCGCGCCGATCTGGTCAGGATGGCCTTCGAGCTCGCTGGTGGTCTCGAGCAAAATCCCGTGCACTCGTTCGTCCTGACGCACCGTCAACCAACGCTCCCAAGTGCGTCGATCCGCGCGGCCGCGCACCAAGACTTCTTGTCCGGGTTGCAGCTCCCGGAAAGTGAGCGGCACCGCCGGAAGCTGGATGTCGGTCGGGGCCGTGTAGAGCCCGCCACCCAAAGGGTCGACGACCGACGCTTCGATGCTCGGACCATCGCCGAACATGGCTTCGATCTCCACCGGGCCGGCGTTGGTGTAGCGGCCGAGGAAAACCACGCCGTAGTGGGTCGAAACGCCGAGCTCAGACCCTTGCCCCGACTGGATGCGGAGGGTGGGGTCCACGCCCTTGCGCGACCCGACGCAGGCGACGAGGGTGGTGGCCAACGGGGCGATCGCCGATCGCTGGAGGAAAACGAAGCTCATGTCCCTAGCTTGCCTTGTCGGCGAGCGAGGCGCAAAGGGGCAGGGGCTTGTCGGGGCCGAATCGGTGTCGCGCGGGAAGGGTCCACCGCCGAGATTCCATGGGCTCGTCTTTTGCGCTTCCTCGCGCCCTTCCGCCCACGGAATGGGGTAGCCTCCCGCCCATGACTTCCTCCGAAGCCCGCGCGGACGGGGCGTCCGGCCGCGCCTACGACGCTATTTTGCTCGATCTGGACGGCACGCTGGTGCGTTCGGATGGGTCGTTGCACCCGGCCAACCGCGAGGCCTTGCGCGCCGCCCACGAGGTGGGGGTCCAGGTCATGGTGGCCACCGGGCGTTCCAAGATCGCGACCCTGCCGGTGCTGGAAGCGCTCGATCTGCCCACTCCGGCCGTGGTGTTCAACGGGGCGGCCATCTATTGCCCGACCGAAGCGCGCATGCTGGAAGAGCGCTTGCTCTCGCAGCGCTTGCTCGATCAGTTTTGGGAGTACGTCGATCACTCCCAAGATTTGGCCATCTTGATGTGCGCCCACGAGAAGTTCTCGCGGCCGCCGCGCAACGAGGCCGAGCGCACCGCCGTGTCCGGCTTGCACGCGATCCAAGAGATTGAAGAGAGCGCCCTGCGGGGGGTGGAAAACGTCCTGCGGGTCACGCTTCTTAGCGACCGCTTTGCGGACTCCCACGGCCTGCACGCCGAATTGGAACTGGCGGTGCCGGGTCCCAGCTACCGAACGCACTTTTCGCTCTCGCTGTTGCCGCGCTACGCGGGAAGTCCCTACCAAGTGGCTGACCTGCACGCGCCCTGCTTGGGCAAGGCGGAAGCCTTGCGCTTTCTCGAAGAACAGCACGGCATTCCCGCTGCGCGGGTCGTCGCGGTCGGGGACGCCTACAACGACGTCCCGATGATCGAAGCGGCTGGTCTCGGCGTCTGCATGGGCAACGGCGTAGGCGGTTTGCAGCGCCGTGCGGATCGCATCATCGGCGACAACGAGGGCACCGCCATCGCCGAGCTGGTGCAAGAGCTGTTCTTGCGCTGAGCCACCCGCACCTAGAATTGCATGCTGACGCCGTTTGAGAAGTTCGAGGCGCCGCCGTTCTCGCGGTGCCAGAGTTGGAAGTGCACGCTT
>JAUHXY010000340.1 GCA_030426785.1 bacterium | reverse complement strand
GTCCGGCCTTGGGCGGTCAAGTGGGCTCCCCGAAAAATCGAAAAACCAAGGCGAACCGCTCGACCGTCCGCTCCAGGATCTTAGTACGCGCAGAAGACCCTTTTAATAGGAGCCCCTACCAGCCTCCCCTGTCCGCCATGCGAATCAGGCTTGCGGGGGCAGGATCTCCACCCACTCGTCCCCGGCGTTTTCGAGGTTCGGGGCTTGGGAGGCGGCCCGGGCTGGCGTTCCAGCGTTTGGCCGCGGGATCCAATCGTCGGCTGCGGCTTCGATTGGCTTACCGGAGAAGTAGTTGGCCACGCAGGACTCGAGCACCTGGAACTCCACGGGCTTCGACAGGGTCCCCACCACCGGCTCGAGGGCCATCAAGCGCTCGCGGCTCGGGGCATCGAGGTAGCCCGAAAACACGAGGGTCGGGGGCAAGACCCCTTCCGCCTGCATGGCAGGCAGGATATCGAGGGCGTTTTCGGAGCCCAGATCCAGGTCCGAGAGCAGCAAGTCGACCCCCTTCTCCTGCAGCAGATGGCGGGCGGTGCCGAAGTTGCTGGCCTTTCGCACGGAGTAGCCGCGCTTGACCAGGAACCAGGAGACCAACTCGACGATGCGCTCGTCATTGTCGACGATCAGGATTTCCTTGGCAGCCTTGCGGCCCGTCCGATGGGGCTCGCTGCCACCCGAACGCTCGCTTTGCGGCGCTTGCCCTTGCCCCCGATTGGACCCCGATTCCATTTCCGTGCACTCCTGCTTGGCCTGCTCGCGGCTTCCCATGAAGGGTGCCCGCTTTCGATGCGCAGCTCTCCGGGTTGCGGCGCGGCCCGGCCAGGACCACCCCTCCCCCAAGCCGCGAGCGACCGTTGAGAGCCCAGGACCTGAGCGGTCCCGACGGGATCGGATCGTAAAAAACGTGATAGGCCGAACCAAGCTCCGGCCCGTTTTGTGGGATTCGAGGCTGGGACAGAGCCCAGCCCCCAAGAATTCCCATCGCCGCTCCGTTCCCTCTAGGCCCGCCTGAGTCAGGATAGGCGGGGCCTCCAAGCGCCCAACTCCAGGATTTGTATGCAGCTTCCTCTCCTACTGATGTTCGCCCTCACGTGGGCGCCCCTGTGCATGGCTCACCCCGAGACCCCCGCCGGCCAAGAGGATTGGCAAGCTCTGGCCGACCAGGCTGAGCGTCAATTCCAGCGCGGTTCCTTCGAAGCGGCTCAGCAAACCTTTGAAGCCGCTCGCAAGAGTGCCCCCGAAGGCCTGAACCAAGAGTCCTACGGCGGTGACGTACGGCGCTGGCTCGCTTTCCGGATAGCGGACGCGCGCCTGCGTTCCTTGGATTCGGCCAGCACCCGCGACCGCTCGGCGATCGAAGCGGCCGAAGAGGAGCTGCTCGCATTCGCGTCCGACGAACCGACCGTCTACGAGCGCGATCGCATCTGGGCGGAAGCCAACGAAGCGTTGGCGGATCATTCCTTCCAAACCCGGCGGCGGTGGGGCTTCGGTACCGCACTCCAGGACTACCACCAGGCGATGGAGTATTGGGCGGCCTCGAGCGACGTGGACACCGCGCGCGAACGCTGGTTGGGCATCCTTTGGAAGATGGGTTGGCCGCAATGGAGTGAAGGACTCGGCTCCTACGGCGATCGCAACAACTGGATCCCGATGGACACCTTGGAGCAAGGTCTGCGCATCGCGCAAAAGCCCGAGGATCAACAGCGTCTGCAGTTCATGATCGCCCGCACCGCGATGCAGCAGGGCGACGGTCCTTGGTGGGATCGGCGCATGCGCGCGGCTTTGGACGCCTTGCGAGCTGCGGGACCGGAGTCCCCGTTTTTTGAGCACGCCGCGTGGCATGAAGCGCAATGGCTCGAACACCAAGGTCCGTGGAAACGCAACGAACAAGGGCAGGCCTATCGCCAAACGGATCCTGCGCAGGCGTTGGAGCGCTACCGCGCCATCGTCGAACACGGGCGCGCCGGGAAAAGCCCCTACCGCCGCATGGCCCAAGAAGCGATCGAGCGCATCCTGAAGGAGGAACTCGACGTGCAGGTAGGCCAGGCCTTCCTGACGGGCTCCAAGGCCGGCTTTCAGCTGCGCGTGCGCAACCTGGACCGCGTCGATTTCGCCCTTTATGCGGTGGATCTGCACGAGGGTGTGCGTTTTGAGGGAGATGACGACCACGTCTCCCATTGGCAGCGCAGCTTGCGCGCGCGCGGCGCGAACGCCTTGCGCCGTTGGAGCGTGGAGACCCCCGCCGACGCGCCCCACCAATGGGTGCAGCAAAGTTTGGCGATCGAAGGGGACCTGCCCGCCGGTGCGTACCTGTTGCGCGCCACGAGCGGCGATCAGCGCAGCCAAGCATTGGTGCTCGTGACCGAAGCTTCTTTGGTGCTCAAGAGTGCGGGGCAGCAACTCTACGCCTGGGTTACGGACGCTCGCACCGGGCGGCCTTTGGCGGAACAAACCGTGCGCGCCCACGTGCGCTCCCAGGATCGCAAGGGCCGTGGATTTTGGAACCAACCTTCGGGCACGTCCGATGCCAAGGGATTGGTCGCGCTGACCATTCCCGACGGGCAGGGCCACCACGCGGCCTTCGTGACCGTCGAAACTCCCAAAGGCCCGGCCTTCGCGATCATCTCCCACTACCACCACGACGAAGCCCGGGGTTGGCGCATCCACGTAGCCACCGA
>JAUHXY010000094.1 GCA_030426785.1 bacterium | reverse complement strand
GTCATGGTCCGAAACCCTGCGGGGATTGGACGGTTTCAAGAAGTGCTATCCTAGGGTGCCAAGCGCACCTCTCGAACCATGAAGACCCTACCCCTGATCCTCGCCTGTCTAGCTAGCGGCGTGGTCGGCTCGGCCGCCACCCACTACCTCTCCCCCGCCGCGTCCTCCAGCGACTCGAGCGAAACCGTGGCTGAGCTGCAGGAGGCACTCGACGAGCTGCGCACCGAAATGCGCAGCCGCGGCGACTCTATGCGCGACTTGGCCGACGCGGTCGAGCGTATGGAAAGCGAGACCCAACTGGTCCCCTTCATCGCCGAGCGCACCGCGGTGCCCGACGTGATCACCGGGGGCGACGAAGTCGCTGCGATCGACGCCTCGACCGAAGCGATCCAGATCGGCGAGACGCGCATCTCCCAAGCGCAGTTCGAAAACTGGGTGCGCCAAGCCAACGAAAGCATTCGTGCGCAGGAGCGCATCGAGCGCGACGAAGAGCGGCGCATTCGCGAAGGGGAACGGGTCGAAGAGCGCGTGGCTGCCTTGACGACGGAACTGGGCCTCGACGCGCACCAACAAAGCGAGTTCCGGCGCCACTTCGAAGAGCAAAACATCAAGCGCCGCGACATGATGCAGTCCATGCGCGACGGCACGATGGATCGCGCGGACATGCGCGAAGCCTGGACCAAGCTCCAAAACGAGGCCAACACGGACCTTCAGTCGTTCCTGAACGGGGACCAGTACCAACGCTATCAGGATTCAGAAAACAACGATGCCAACCGCTGGGGTCGCCGCGGCGGTGGTCGTGGTGGAGCGGCTACCAGCAACAACGGAAACGGTGGCGGCGGCGGAGCTCCGCGTGGCGGCCGCCGGGGTGGCTTCTAGAACCGAATCCGCAGCGCGTCAGCTCGTAGAACAGCGCCCCCCAACCCGGCACTCGCAGGCCAGGGCTGGGGGGCGCTGCTTTGGGGTAAGCTCTGTGCCCCACACCCACCGATGAAACCGAGCTCGAAACCCCGATGGACCTGGCGCGGCGCGCCCCACTTGCCGGTTGCGGAACGGGAAGCGTTGCGGGCACGGATCGTCGAGGCCGATGGGTCTTCCGGCGCACACGAATGTTGCGGCCTGCTGATCGGGTCGGTCGACTCCGAAGGGGTCGTGCGCGTGGTCGACTGGACCTTCGCCAGCAACGTGGCGCGCCACCCAACGGACAGCTTTCTCGTGGAGGCGGATCACCTGATGCGCGCGGAACGCCAAGCGCGAGAGGCCAATCTTGCGCTGGTTGGAGCATGGCACACCCACCCCAGCGGAAGCACCGAGCCATCCGCGCAGGATCGGCGGGGTTTGCCGGAAGGTTGGCTGGGTTGGGTGCTCACGGTGACGGACCAGGGCTTGCACATCCGCGCCTATCGGCGAGAAGAGTTGCCCCGGTCCGGCTAGCGATCCCCCCGGCGGAATCCAAAGCAGGGGCCCCTCGAACGCGCTCGGGAGCGGGATGGGCTCAACCCCATGCAGAAAGCCCGCGAAGCGGCGGAGAAGGCCGTGCACAAAGTGGAAATGGAGCCGAAACCGGAATCGGAGGTCGAGTCGAAAGAAACGTCCACCTCGTCACCCGGCTCCAACGATCGATCGGTGCGACGAACAACACTGCGGGCGGGCTTCCTAGGAAGCCCGCCCGCGTGATTTGGCTGGTCGATCACGTTTAACGCCCGTCCATCTTGGCTTTCAGGCTCAGCTCTTTGCCGTCGCGCAGGACCACGAATTCGACTTCATCGTCCGGATTCATCTTCGCGAGTTGTGCGCGCCAGGAGTTCACGTCCTTGACGTCTTCCCCGGCCCAACGCTTGAGAATGTCCCCGCCCTGCACGCCGGCCCGTCCCGCCGAAGAGTCGTCGGAAACCGATTGGAAGAGGACGCCGCCGCCATCCACTTCGCCTCCGATGTTGACCCCGAAAACGACCTTCGCTTGGTTGCCATTCGCCGAGCGACGACTGGCCATGGCGGGCTCGACGAAGGTGAAAGCCTCCGCGCGCAGCGCCGCTTCGAAGGCCATCTCGTGCACGAACTCCGTCGCCCAAACCGCCTCGAGGGGCTGGATCATGGCGCTCGTGTCCCGGGGCGTGTGGTAATCGTCGTGGATGTTCGCCATGCTCGCGAAAACCACGGGCACCTTTTTTTGCACGAAGCGCCAGTGGTCCGAAGCGGCCATGACGCCCGGGTCCGCGTTCACGATGAGGGGCGTTCGCGAGGACAGGGACTCGATGAACTCCTGCAGGCCGTCGCCGGTGCTCAATCCGGACGCCGAGAAGCGCCGATTCTCGATGCGCCCGATCATGTCGAAGTTGATCATGAGGCTCGTCTGCTCCAAGGGGTAGACCGGCTCTTTGGTGTAGTGCTCGGCCCCGTTAAGGCCCGATTCCTCCGCGCTGAACGCGATGAAGACGATCGAGCGCGCCGGTTGGTCGGCGGGTAGGCCTTCGTAGGCTTGGGTCAGACTCTCGGCCAACAGGATCAACGCCGCACAGCCCGAGGCGTTGTCGTCGGCACCGGGGTGAACAACCTTGCCGCGCTCCTCATTGCTGGCGCGGGAGCCAAAGCCCCCTTTGCCCAGGTGGTCCAGGTGGCCGCCAATGATGACCACTTCGTTGGCCAGCTTCCCGCGACCCGGCAACACGCCGATCACGTTTTCCGCAATCGTCGAGCGATACTCACCCTGCACTTGCACGTGCACCTCGCCACCCAAGTCGCGCACGATGCCTTGGCGATTCGCCTCTGCATCGAGCTCCGCGAGGGCCACCTTCGACCCGGTTCCGTCGATCAGCGCTTGCGCCGTCTCTTGCGAGACGAGGAGCACGGGTACGTCGACCAAACCGCTGGACCAAGTGGTGCGATGCACGAGGCGCGGCATGCGGGTGGAACGCGGCGAGGGTTTGTTCACCACGAGGACCGCTGCAGCACCCCGCTCGACCACCGCTTCCAGCTTGCCCTTCAGTTCGGACGCCGCACTGCGGCGGCGAGCACCAAACGCGCTGTGGTTCTCTTCGTCCACGGGCTCGTAGCGCAGGATCATGGCGACCTTGCCGCTCAGATCGGTGCCTTCGGGGAAGCCCTGGTAGTCCAACAGCGCTTCCGCATCCTCAGGAGCGGATTCCACCCCGTAGCCCGCAAACACGAGCGAGCCGCGCGCGTCCCCCAGCGCCCCCCACCCGGAGTTGCCGGCGGCGTCCGGAATCGCCAAGGGAGCTTGGGCACCGACGCTCAATTGGATGGTCTCCAGGCTGTGTTGGCCCGCCAGGGGAAACGGCTGACGCCACGGGTTGCGGTCGGTGACCTCGCGACCATACCCCGGCTCCAATCCAGCCCGATCGAAAAAGTACTGCATGTAGTCCTTCGCGATCTCCATGCCCTGGGTGCCGGGCAGTCGGCCTTCCAGGAAGGGCGACGCGAGGAAGTCCACGTGCTCCATGTACTCGTTGAGCAACGCCTCGGAGGGCATCACCTCATCGGCCGGAGTGATGGCGGCTTCCGAAGCGGTGGCCGCTTTCTGGGCCGTCGCAGCTTCTTGAGCCAACGCCGCAGGCGCGGCCAACAACAGGAGCGCGGGCAGGCAGGCCCGGCGGGAGCGATCGAGTGCTTTCATGACCCCCAGTGTAGCCACCGATGCCGCAGACGCACGAATCGCATCGCCCCCAACGGCCTCCACACACAGGCCTTACCGATCCGTGTCGGACCGGGACGAGGGTGCTGCGGCTCGGGCGAATCGACCTGTCTCTTGCGCCTGGCCTGGTTGCTGCGGGCCGGTTCCCAGTAGGTCCGGGAAGGAGTAGCCGCTACGCTGGCACCCATGGTGAGCAGGTTCGGACCCGCGGCATGGCCCCAGCAGTCCAGCGCGCGGGCTGCGTGGGTCGGGATTGGCCCTTTCGGCCTGTTGCTGTTCGGGCTATTGCTGTTCGCGTCCGGGTCCGCCGCCGGTCGCACGGTGGACAACCGCCACCCCATGGATGGTCCAGACGCGGAGCTGCGCTTGATGCGGACTCAGGCTGGCTTTCGCCTTGCCCTGCGGGTCAATCTGGCCTGGCTCGACGAGGAATTCGACGAGCCGCGTGAACTGCGCGACGAGGTCTCCCCCGAGGACCGGGAGGCGCTGCGGGATCTGTTTGCTGAGTGGGTGAGCGAGCAAAACTTGCTGCGGCTCGACGAGCAGGCCCTGCGAGGTGCGCTCGAAGAGAGCGCCTGGACCGACGCAGACCCCGAACGCATCCCCTACTACCCCCGCAACGGGGCGCGCGCGTTGACCTACCTCGACGCTTGGTTCGTTTACGCTGCGCCCAACGACCTGGAATCCGTTTACGTGCATTGGCCTTCGTACCCGGCGAACCCCGTGTTGGCGGGTGGTCCGGTGGGAGCGCCGCTTCCCGCGGACGCGCCACGCATCGAGGTCAAAGCTGTCCTGCTGGCTGGCCCCGAAGAGCGGGTCGAGACGCTGAATGCAGAACGTCCCGAAGTGCGTTGGCGCTTGCCGCAGACCTCAGGCGCCGATCACTTGTTGCCTTTGCCGGCCGGGCCCTTGAGCCCCGCGGGGTTGGGACCGCTTTGGGGGGCGGCTTTGGGCGTACTGGTTTTGGCCGGTTGGGCATTCCGCCGGCAGCCCCTGCGGCTCGGACTCGCGTGGGGCACCTTGGCCCTCGCGGTGTGGGCTTGGTATGGGACGGGCAAAGCGAACAGCCCGTGGGACGAAGCGGCAGCGGAGGAATTGCTCAGCACCCTGCACCGCAATCTGTACCGCGCGTTCGACTTCCACGAAAAGCCCGACGTGTACACGGCTTTGGAGCGCAGCGTACACGGTGACCTGCTGCAGAGCTTGTACGAACAAATCCACGCAACGCTCATCCTCGAAGAGGAAGGTGGTGCGCTTTGCCGGGTCGAAACGATCACCCCTCTCGCTCGCAGCGTCGCACCGGGTGGCCGCTCCGACGTGGCGGCAGAGGACCGCTTCCGCGGGACGCTGCATTGGCAGGTGGATGGCATCTTGCACCACTGGGGCCACAGTCACCGGCGGCGGCAAGAAATGAAGGCGGACTTCGAGGTGGGTCGCGTGGCCCAAGGTTGGCGTCTCTTGACGGCCACCATCACCGAATCGAAGCGCCTACCGGTCGCTCAAGATGGCCTCGAAGGCTTGCCCGCAAGGCCACAGCAGGAAGTGCCACAACAGGGGGAGGCCTTTTGAACGACCCCGCCTTGAGCCTCGAGGGAGTCGAGCACCGCTACGGGGTGCGCGGACCCCGTTGGTCGGTCGCCTCCTTGCGTTTGGCCCCGGGACAATGCGCCACCTTGACGGGACCCAGCGGCAGCGGAAAAACCACTTTGCTGGAACTCATGTCCGGCATCCAAAGCCCCCAACGCGGGCGAATCGCTGTGGGCAGGGCCGCGTGGAGCGAGCTCCCCCCCGCCGAGCGTCAGGCCCTGCGGCTGCGGCGTTGCGGCCTTGTCTTTCAAGGCTTTGAACTCTTCGCCGCCCTGACGGTGTTGGACAACATCCTCTTGCCGGCCCGTTTGCTGGGACTGCCCCTGGTCCCGGCACGGGCTCGCGCGCTGGAACTCGCCGAGCGCATCGGGCTCGCTGCCCTCACTCAGCGCAAACCAGCCCAACTCTCCCACGGGGAGCGCCAACGGGTGGCGTTCTGCCGAGCCCTGCTCCACCAACCCGCGGTGTTGTTCGCCGACGAACCCAGCGCCAACTTGGATCGCGTGCACACCCAGGGATTGGTGGGCATGCTGCAGGAACACGTGGAGGCCGGTGGCGCTTTGGTGCTGGTCTCTCACGACGAAGCTTTGCTCGAGCCCTGGCACGGCGCAGCCCTCGCTTGGCACATGGCGGACTTTGTGCACGCCCAGGAGGCCTCGGTATGAAGGGACTCCTTTGGTTGGTGCGCAAGCAACTCGCCCACCATCGCGTGCGCAGCGCTCTCTTAGCCGCCTGTTTGGGCCTCGTGCTCTTCATCCCGTTGCGCGGCACCTGGTTGGTGCAGCGCTACGACCACGACCTGCGCGCCCGCGCCGCCACGACGCCCCTCGTGCTCGGCCAACCCGGCAATCGCTTCGATCTGTGCCTGGGGACGTTGTTCTTTCGTCAAGCACGCCTGCGGCCGATGCCTTGGAGCGCCGCCAGCGAATGGACGGACCGACGCGACATGGTGGCGGTGCCTATGCACCTGGGGCACCACGTTCAGGGCGCGCCGCTGGTGGGTGTGACGCCCGAATACTTCGAGCGCCGCGGCCTGCAACTCGCCGCAGGGCAATGGCCCCTGCGCCCGGGCGAAATCGTGTTGGGCGCGACTTTCGCGCAAGAGTTGCAGGCGCGGGTAGGCGGCATCGTGCGGTCAGACCCCGCTTTCGGTTTCGGCCTGGACGGACCCGCATCGCAAGAACTGCGCATCACCGGGATCCTCAAACGCGCCTTCGCCCCCGACGATCGAGCGGCGTTGGGTTCGTTGTCGACGACCTGGTTGCTCGACGGGCACCTGCACGGGCACGACTCCGCCCAAGACTTGCGCGCCCAACAGCCGGACCTCGTGCTCGCCGAAAGCGGCGATCAAGTGTTGCTTTCCGGCGCGGTCGTTCCCGACCAAGAAGCGCAGCGAGACCTCAAACGTTTGCACTTGCACGGCTCGAACGAGGCTTTGCCGATCTCCGCGATCCTGATTTGGCCCGACGACGAGATGGTGCGCACGATCGCACAGACCGAGGTCAACGCAGAAGGCACTTGGCACATGCTACGCCCCGCGCAGGTGATCGACGACCTGATGGCGCAAACCTTGCGGCTCAAAACATTGATCGACCGATTGGTCTGGGTGCTCGGGCTCGGCATGGCCTGCCTATTCGCGGTCATCAGTCTGCAGTCCGCGCAGTTGCGGGCGGCGGAACTCATCACCCTGCGACGCATGGGGGCACCGCCGGGCTACGCGGCGCGCTTGATCGGCCTAGAGGTTTTGGCCGTGGCGTTGAGCGCTGGCGGGTTGGCCGCCGCAGCGGCTTGGTGCGCGTCCCGCGCGCTGCCGAACCTCGTGCACGTGCTTTGACCGGGCGGGCGCAGCCCCTGCCGCCTCGCCCCCTGCGCGCTCTGGGTTCTCGGAGAGAAAGCGCGTAGGATGGGGCTATGCTGCGCAACCTCGTCCTCCCTGGCTGGTGCTGGATCCTCGGCACCCTGATGATCGCCTGCGGCGGTCAGACCCCCACTCCGACGGAAGCATCCGAGCCGGTCAAGCTCGAAGGACCCGTGCTCGCGAGCACTTGGCCCCTTGCGAGCTTGGCCTCCGCCGTGTTGGGCCCCCACCAACCCGTGCGTTGCTTGGTGCCCGCAGGAGAAGACCCCGCCTTTTGGCAACCGAGCGATGAGGACCTCGCCGCTGCCCTGCAGGCGCCCGGCGTGTTGCTCAACGGTGCCCAATTCGAACCTTGGGCGAGCACCGCGAACCTGCCGAGCTCCCGCACGATCCGGACCGGCAGAGCCTTCCGTTCCCAGTGGATCGATGAAACGAGCGGCGCCACCCACAGCCACGGTGCGCAAGGCGCTCACAGCCACAAGGGCTTCGACCCTCACTACTGGATGGATCCGTTGCTAGCCCTGGAGCAAGCGCGCGCGATCCAAAGCGCGGCCCTGGGACTCGGTTGGATCGACGGAGGCATCGCGACGACGCAGTTTGCGGAACTGGAAACCCGCTTGCAGGAGCTCGATGCGCTCTGGGTGGAGATCGCGACCGAGTTAGGTTCCCAAACCGTATGGGCCAACCATGGGACCTACACCTATCCCGCGCGGCGGCACGGCCTGCGCCTCGCGGTGGTCGACATCGACCCGGACAAGAGCTGGACCCAGGAGGCGGAGATCCAGTGGGCCAAGTTGGAGACCAAGCCGCGCTACTTTTTGTTCGAGGACCAGCCCAGCATTGCCCTGCAAAGCACCCTCCATAGGAAAGGCCTGCAGCCCATCGTGCTGCGCCCCGCCGAGGCTCCCATCGACGGCTACTCGAGCGCGCTCGACGTTTGGCGCGAGGACCTACGCGCCTTCCGCAACCTCCTACAGAGCCCCTCCAATGACTGATTCCCCCACGATCTTTGCACGCATTCTGGACGGCGAGATTCCTTGTCATCGGATCTACGAAGACGACCATGTGCTTAGTTTTCTCGACGTGGGGCCGCTCACCCGCGGGCACACCCTGGTGATCCCCAAAGAGCGCAAAGCCTTCCTGCACGAGTTATCCGACGAAGCGGGCGCCGCTTTGGGTCGCGCTTTACCGCGCATCGCTCGCGCGGTGCGCGCCGCGACCGGCTGCGAGCACTACAACGTCTTACAAAACAACGGCGCACCGGCCCACCAAGCCGTGTTCCACGTGCACTTCCACATCATCCCTCGCGTCGGCGACGAAGGCCTCGGAATCGGTTGGTCCCCGGGCTCCCTCGACGACGGAGAGTCTTTGGCCGCCGCGATCCGTCAACACCTGGAGTCCTCCTCATCGTGAATGCCCCCCAACCCCAAAGCGGCGCCCACCTTCACCTGCAGGGCGGCGTGGTCATCACTCCCACCGGCCCGGAAGAGGCCGACGTCTGGATCGAAAACGGCCAAGTGCGCGCGGTGGGTCGTTCCTTGAACGTCCCGCAGGACATCGAGACCATCGATTGCAGCACGCGCTGGGTGTTCCCCGGCTTGATCGATCCTCAGGTGCACTTCCGCGAGCCGGGGCTGACGCACAAAGAGGACATCGAGAGCGGTTCGCGGGCGGCGCTGGTCGGAGGCATCACCGCGTTCATGGAGATGCCGAACACCAATCCCATGACCACCGACCCCGAAGCGCTGCTGGACAAGCTGTCGCGCGGGGCGGACCACTCCTACACCGACTACGCGTTTTTCTTGGGCGGCACCGCCGAGAACGCCGATCGCCTGGGTGAGTGGGAGACCTTGCCCGGCTGCGCCGGCGTGAAGGTGTTCATGGGGTCCTCCACCGGCAACCTGCTGGTGCGCGACGACGAAACCCTCGAGCGTATCCTGCGCGGGGGCACCCGGCGCGTCACCTTCCACTCGGAAGACGACTACCGCCTGTCCCAGCGCTACGACGAGCTCGCCGCAAACTCCGTCGTGGCGGATCACCCTCACATCCGCGACGTGGAGTGCGCGGTGCGCTCGACCACGCGCTTGTTGAACCTGGTCGAGAAAACCGGGCGCAAGATCCACATCCTGCACATCTCCACCGCGGAGGAGTTGGACTTGGTGCGCGAACGGGACCTAGGGGACCTGGTCACCTTGGAAGCCACGCCCAACCACCTGTTCTTGCACGCGCCCGAGTGTTACGAGCAGCACGGCTCCTACGCGCAAATGAACCCGCCCGTGCGGGACAAACGCCACCAGGACGCGCTGCGCCAAGCCGCCGCCGAGGGTTTGATCACCTGCATCGGATCGGACCACGCGCCGCACACCAAAGAAGAAAAAGCCAAAGAGTATCCCTTTTCCCCTTCGGGCATCCCCGGCACGCAAACGATCCTGCCCCTGCTGTTGACCGCCGTGCGCGACGGTTGGTTGCGGGTGGAGGACATCGTCCGTCTGTCCGTGCAAGGCCCCATCGACGTGTACGGTCTCGAAGGCCGCGGTCCCCTGGCCCCCGGCGTGGAGGGCAACGTGACCATCGTAGATCCGTTTGTGCACGGGCCCCTGCAGCTGGAGTGGTTGGAGAGCCAAGTGGGTTGGAGCCCCTTTGTCGGTCGCGAGTTGGCCGGCCTGCCCGTCACCACGATCGTGCGCGGGCACGTCTTGTACGAGCAAGGCGGGCCGCTCGAGATCGCGAGCGACGTGGTCAGGCCTTTGCGTTTTCGCTAAGGGCCCCGACTAAGCCTGCGCCCGACGCCAGTCGTCGGCCCGCAGCCGATACAACACGTGCTCGCGCAGGGGCGATTCCGCGGCGACCTTGGGGTGTGCAAACGTCGCCGGATCCCGGTGCATGCCGAGGCGCTCCATCACCGCGATAGAGCGCCGGTTCGGGACGGCGGTAAAACTCACGATCTCGTCTAATCCGCGCACTTCGAAGGCAAAGCGCAAACAAGCTTGGGCAGCCTCCGTCGCGAATCCGTGCCCCCAGTGTTCGCGTGCCAGCCTCCAACCGATTTCCGTACAGGGCCCGAACGGGAGCTCGTAGGCGGGCTCCTGGATCCCGACGAAACCGATGCACTGGCCCGTGTCCAAGCGTTCCACCGCCATGAAGCCATATCCGAGCCGCCCGATGCGCTCCTGCATGAGCTCCATGTGTCCGTCGGTTTCCGCATGGGAATAGGTGCGCGGAAAGTGCTCCATGACCACGGGGTCCTGATTGAGAGAGCGAAACACCGTACGGTCGCGCTCCACCCAGTTCCGTAGCCAAAGCCGCTCCGTCTTGCTTTCCAAGCGCTGCATAGCGATACACTAAAGAGCCCACAAACCCCTGCGCAACCCATGAGCTCCCCCGTCATCGCCCTTTATCGACCGCGCCCCGGCCAAATGGACGCTTTGCACCAACTCGTCCAAAAGCACTACGGAGTCCTGCAAAGCGAAGGCCTCGTGACCGACCGCCAGCCGTACGTCTTGCGTTCTCAAGACGGCACCCTACTCGAGATCTTCGAATGGAAGAGCGAGGCTGCCGTGGAAGCCGCCCACCACAACCCGGCGGTGCAAGCTCTCTGGGAAGCCTTCGCGACCGCTTGCGAGTTCACTTCCTTGGGAGCCCTGCCGGAAGCGGGTGCCCCGTTCCCGCACTTCGAGTACGTGGCGGGTTGAGGATTGCCTAGGGCACGCGCGCATCGAGCTCGTCCAGGGTGAAGCGCGCGCTCAAGATATAGGGCGCTTCCCCCGCCTCCCAATGCCCGTAGGTCGTCACGACGAAGGTACCGTCGGGCAAGACGACCACCCCGGGGTAAGCGCAATCCCAACGGTGAAGATTATCCTTGAAGCGCACGCGATATTGCCCGCGCGTGCCTTGCCGCAAGTCCTCGAAGGTTCCGACCCAACCCACCCAATCCCCTTGGGTTGGGCTGTCGAAGGCGGTGTCGCGGAAGCTCGCGAACAAGCGCCCATCGGGCGCATAGGCCAAGGTGTGTCGATCGCCGGTTAGGCTCGCCGGCAGCTCGCGCGGAGCCGACCAAGTGCGCGCTTCGTCTTCGGAGAAGATCACGTAGCTATTGCGCCGTCGGCTGTTTTCTCGCAGCAACAACGCCAAGGTTTGGCCATCAGGGGATTGAATCGCGCCCGGTTCACACAGATGCCGTTCCGACCCCGACCAGATCGCATGCGGCTGGCTCCAAGTCTTTCCGCCATCTTGGCTCATGGTTTGGTAGAGCGTGAAGACGACGGGATTTTGCGGTTCGGGCTTAGGCCCGAAGAAGCGCCCGTCGTCGTGAAACCACGCCACGTGCGAGCCGTCCTGCAGCGGCACCACGCTGCCCATGACCACGATGCCGCCCCAATCGCCAGCTGGCTGCAGTTCCGACCAGGTGGCTCCTTCGTCTTCGCTGTGGGCCAGCCGTGCGGGGTGCAGGCCGGACCACAGGATCAGACGCCGCTGGCCGCTGGTCGGGTCCACCAAAGAATGAATGGTGGGCACCTCTTGGCTACTGGCCCACGAATCCGGCGTGGGCAAACGCTCTGACCAAGTGCGCCCGCCGTCTTTGGAGCGTTTCAAGACGATCGGACCCCGGCCGTGTCCTTTGGGATAGGCGGCGAGCAGAGTTTTTCCGTCCTCCAGCAACGTGGTCGTCACGTGCCCGAGGTATTGGTCCTTTTCCCGGTCCACGGTGACGAAACGATCTGCGTCCCGATCGAGGTCCACGAGCGGCAACCGCACACGGCGCGCTGGAACCAGCTCCACGAGTTCCTGCCAGGGGAAAACCACCCGCACCCAACCCGATGGGCCGTGCGCGGACACGCTGGGCGCTCCGCCCTCCCCATCGGGAGCCGATGGAGAAAGCCGCCAGCGCCGCTCCCCCGCGCTCCTGCCGACCTGCGGGACCAGCCGCGCCGTGAACTCCCCTTCGCGCCGCGCTTGGATACCGGGATCGAACAGGTCCCCAACCCACAACACGAGGTCCTGGTACGTCGGGCTTTGCGGCCAGCCGTCGATGAAAACCACGAAGCTCTTCCCATTCGCAAACCGCCCCAGTTGATGTTCGCGTCCCACCAACGCGGCGGGCAACGGAAACCGCGCTCCCCAATCCTGACCAGGCTCGCGCAGGCGATAGTGGGTCGACGGAGCTCCTTCGTCGCTTGCGAACCACTGGACGGCTCGCCCCGTGCTTTCGTTGGGACCCCAAGCGCTCGGTTCTTCTGGCAGCACGGCAACGTGCTCGCTCTGCTGCGACCAATCGACCCAGGGCAAGTCCACGCTGCGCTGGCGCACGAACGAGGGCTCGCGGGGAAGCAGATTGGCAACGATCGTCCAGTCCGCGATCTCCATCGTGCTGCGGCCCGGATCGAAACCAAAGGTTTCGACCATGCCGGGCAAGCTCACGCACTCCACCACAAAGCCATCGACCAGAAACCAAGCCGTTTCGCCGTTACGAATCCACTCGAAGTCGATCCAAGCATCGCGTTCCCAAAGACTGGGCGAGGGATGCAGAAAGCGGAAGGTCTTCATGACCGGCCCGCGTCGGAAGAGCGTCCCACGATCCCCCTCGAAGCCGAGAAAGTTGCCGTCGAAGAAAAAGCCGGCCGCGGAGTGCTTCTGCCCCCGCATGCGCAATCGTGCGCGCAGGTGAAAGTCCCCCGTCCCCAGAGAAACCAGAGCGGCGATGCGCTGACCCAAGCCGTGGCCTTGCGCCACCTGCCCCGCGCGTCGCCAAGCCCCCCACTCGAGCGGAGCGTCAGGACCGGGTCGCAACAACGCTGTTGGCTCGCCAGCAACGTCAGCCGGTCGAATCCCGCGCGCCTGGGGGGCGGGAGTCCCCCGCAGGGCTTCGAAGACGGTCTGCGCCAAACGCTCGTTCGCCAGCGTATTGGGGTGCAGCCCATCGGGCAGCCAGCGAGGCTGATCCGCCAACGCCCCGTGAAATCCCAACACGGACAACCCCTGCTGTTCGCCGACGCGGCGGATCACCCCTGCGATCAACTCCCGCGCCGGGCGTGAGTAGGCGTAGCCCCGATGAATCGGAAAGATCGGCGTCAAGTCGCTGAGCCACAAGCGCACGTTGGGATTGGCTTGCCGGTAGCCCTCCAGCAGCGCTTCTAAATCCGCTTGCACCTGCGCCGCGTCCAACTCCACCTCTCGCCGCAGCGCATCGTTGGTCCCCAAGTTCACGATGACCACATCGGGCTTCCAACGCTGACTCGCTGCCAAGTGCCCGGTTCTCCAATAACTCACCGGCGCATCCCGCATCAGCATAGTTCCCGAGAGGCCAAAGTTTTGCACCTCGTACTCTCCCGCAGCCACCTCATCGAGCATGCCCTGCAACAGACGCGGCCAATGATGCAAGACATGGTCCGGATTCGCCGTGCCTTCGGTGATCGAATCCCCCACGCAGGCGATGCGGATCGGCTGCTGCGCCCCGGAGTCGCACGCCAGACCTAACCCACCGAGACAAAGGGCCAAGAGCCGGAACAGTCGCCCTAGGATTTCCATGCGCCTCAATGTACGTCCTTTCCAAGATCCAGCCGACGGCAATTCGGAACCTCGGCCGGCACGGGAGGCGTTTCGGTCCCGAGCCTCGCTACACTAGCCCGCGCATTCGACTCCTCGGCCCCCTCCATCGCACCCCCCCCCTATGTGGGAATTTTTCGA
>JAUHXY010000339.1 GCA_030426785.1 bacterium | reverse complement strand
TGTTGGGCGCGGGTCTGAGCGCGCTCTTGGCGGGAGCTCTGTTCGGCCGTAAGACCGCACGCCTCTTGGAACGCGTGGCGGATCGGGTGCAATCCTCCGAACCCGAAGCTGACACGTGGCGCGCTCAAGAAAATCCACCGGTGGAAATCCAGCGGGTGGCCCATGCTTTGGAAGAAGCTTTGCAGACGGCCCGCAAAGAACAGGAGCGTTCGGCCTTTTTGATCGCAGGGGTGGCGCACGAGCTGCGCTCTCCGATCCAGAACCTGCTAGGGGAGACCGAGGTGTTGCTGATGCGCGATCGCTCGCCGCAGGAGTACCAACAAATCCTGCTAAGCCATACCGAAGAGATCCAAGACTTGGCCCGCGAGATCGACAACCTCGTGACCCTGTGTGCTCAGGGAACGAACCAGATGGCGCAGCGGGTGGAGGCTTTTGATCTGCGCGAGGAGCTGGAGTTGCGGCTGCCTCGCGAGGTTTCGCGGGCCCAGCGGCAACAGGTGCGGCTGGAGACGGAGTGGGCTGGAGATCTGAGTCTTTCGGGGGACCGCGAAGCGCTCCTGTTGGCGCTGCGCAACCTCGTAGGCAATGCGATCGCGTTTTCTCCGGCCGGGGCAACCGTGCACATTTCAGCGCACGGCTCCGAGGAAGAAGTCACGTTGGCGGTCGACGATGCTGGGCCCGGGGTGGCTCCCGACTTGCGGGAGAAGATCTTTGAGCCGTTCCAGGTGGGACAACAGGCTCCGGGCGCGCGCACCGGGTTTGGATTGGGGCTGGCCTTAGCGAAAGAGGCGATTGAAGCCCAGGGCGGAAGGTTGCGGGTGGTCACCTCCGAGCGTGGTGGAGCGCGATTTGAAGCCCGCATTCCGAAGGTTCGCAAGAGCTAACGCAACAGCGGCCGAGCCGGGTGGACAGATTCGACCCCGCCCCCGAAGATGGAGGCATGGGCAGATACTCTCATTGGGCTTGGGCAGGTCTCGTGTTGTTGGGCGCTTGCGGTACGCCCCATCCCGCACGCAACGACTCCGGGGAAGGGCCTCTGCAGGTACGTTTCGGTGAGGAGATCCCGGCAGGCTTCGCCTCGGTGTTCCTACACGCCGACGAGATTGAATTGATCGCGATCGATCCAGACTGGCCCACCAAGGAGTCCCTGGCAGACCCGAAAAACCTGCATGGTTACAACATTCGAGGTCGTGCCAAGCTGGCCGACCGCCAGAAGCGCCTTGAACTGTTGGCGGAGTTTTCCCGAGGCGCGATGGAGAACGATGGGGTCGTCGCCGCCTGCTTCAACCCACGCCACGTCCTGCGCGCTCAACACGAGGGGCGAACCTGCGACATCGTCATCTGCTTTGAGTGCCTAAGTTTTAGGATGTTTGATGAGAGCGGGCACGTCGCCAACGGAGACATCGCCGAATCTCCCGCCCCCTACTTCAACCGCGTGTTCGCGGAGGCGGGGTTGTCGGTGGCGGGCCGCCAACCCTAAGCCTTCGCCGTCCAAAGCCTGGACCCGGGTCGAAAATCTGGACGCGTGTCGCTCGGGATCGGCCTGACGCTCCCGTAAGGGGCGATTCCCGGGCTTGCTGCTCGTCCAACGCTTTTAGGGACCGGGGACAATCCTCCAGGCAGCCCCGCTCGGTCGTGGGGCTAGGGTGTGGCATGGAGTTTGCTCCGTCCTCGCCGGTAGGGAACGGCTCTCTCCTTCTAACACGTGCTCGGCATCATCCTCATCGCGGCGCTCACCGCCTCTCTCTCCGTCGGGCTCGTGCTCGTGCGGCGGTCCGAACGCGCCCAGGCCGTGCGCTCCACCCACGCCATCGCCGAGGCCAAACGCCGGGGCAGCGACCGCGCCTTGTTGCAGCATCCGCACATCGATCGGACCCGCTGCATGGGTTGTGGGCTATGCGTCAAGGCCTGCCCGGAGGAGGGAGTGCTCGAGGTGGTTTTCGGACAAGCCCGCGTGGTTCACGGGGCTCGCTGCGTGGGCCACAGCCTGTGCGCGGACGCCTGTCCGACCGATGCGATCGCCGTGGCGTTGTCGGACGTGGCCGAGCGCAAAGACTTGCCGGCGCTGGAAGAAAACTTATCCGTCGTTGGTGAGCCCAACGTGTACCTAGCGGGCGAGGTGACAGGGCTCGCGCTGATCAAAACAGCCATCGCGCAGGGCACCGCCGTGGCCGAAGATGTAGCTCGCAAATTCCGAGACGGCCGCCTGCAAACCGATCCCGAGGCCTACGACCTGCTCGTGGTTGGTGCTGGTCCGGCGGGCCTAGCCTGCGCGTTGAAGGCGCGCGAAGCCAATCTCAAGGTCGCTTGGGTCGATCAAGAAACGGAGGTCGGCGGCACGGTCGCCAAGTACCCGCGGCGCAAGCTCGTCATGACGCAGCCCGTGGATCTGCCGTTGCACGGCCGCTTGAGCCAATCCCGCTACGAAAAGGAAGAGCTGACCGAACTGTGGTCGCGCGTGACCGCCGACCATCAGTTGCCGTTCCGGGGGGGCGTGCAGCTTCAAGGAGTGCAGCGCGCAGCGGATGGGGGCCTGCGCGTTTTGACCAATGGAGAAGAACTGCCGGCGCAGTCGGTCTGTTTGGCCCTCGGTCGGCGCGGGGTGCCGCGCAAACTCGGTGTCCCCGGCGAAGAATTACCGAAGGTGACCTATTCGCTCCTCGACGCCCAAGCCTATGCGGGTCGGCGGGTGCTGGTCGTGGGCGGAGGGGACAGTGCCATCGAAGCGGCGCTGGGGCTGG
>JAUHXY010000093.1 GCA_030426785.1 bacterium | reverse complement strand
AACCTCCTGAGCTAGGCCGAAGGATCTCGGCGGTCCGGCCGTGGTGGGAGCCCGGCTGGGACGCGGCACATTTTGCAGTGGCGGCACGGTTTGTCCGATGGGGCGCGGACCGTCGATCCGCATCCCGGGTTCCCGTGGTAGGAGCCTGCGCCTGAGGCCAGGCACCGAGAGAGCCGTGCGATCCAGCTTCGTGCTAGCGCCAAGCGCCAGAGCCCGGAGTGCCAGAACCCGGAGTGCTACTACCCGGAGTGCCAGTACCCGAAGTGCCAGAACCCGTAGTGTCAGACCCATGGGCCGGACCAAACACGGAAAGGGCAGCCTCCCAGGCCGGCGCCCGTGGAGATCAGCCCTTTTCCCCGCTACCATGCCGAAGCCCAATCGGCTCTCTTCGCCATGAACGACTCGCACGCCTCGGACGACGGTACCCTCTTCTCCCTCGCCCAGATCCAGCATCTCATGCGGGTCGAGTTCAACCGGGCGCAGCGCTACGGGTACCCGATCGGCTGCGTGATGGTCTCGATCGATCGCTTGGGCTACTTGCGAGACCTCTACGGCTACAGCGTCAAAGAGGTCATTCTGGACCGCGTCATCGAGCTGCTGAAGACCGAAACGCGCAGCTCCGATTTCCTCGGGCGCCTGCCCGACGACCGTTTGTTGGCTGTAGTGCCCCACACCGGGGCGGATGGTTTGAAGGTGCTCTGCGAGCGGCTCTTGCGCGGTGCCCGGGTGCTGGAATTCCAGGCGGGGGATCGAACCTTGGGTGTGACCTTGTCGATTGGCTTCTCCTACAGTCAGGGAGATGACACGATGTTCTTCGATTCGCTGCTCGAGGCCTCCGATGACGCTTTGGCCGACGCACAGGCTCAAGGCGGGGATCGGCAATTCCACCAGGCGCCTGGAGGCGGGCTGTAGGGGCATTTGGCGCCTTTACGCCAAGGATAGTCCCCCAAGTCGCCTGCAGGCGGCAAGCTAGGGAAGCGTGAAGATCCTTCTAGCCGAAGACGAGATCACGATCGCGATCACCCTGCGCGACGCTTTGGAAGAAGCGGGCCACGAGGTCGTGACGGCGGAGACGACGGGCGACGCGTTGGCGGCGCTCGAAACGCAGGACCCCGACCTGATCATCACGGACGTGCGCATGCCCGGAGAAGGGGGCACGGCGTTGCTGGCCCGATCCCAAGAGCAAGATCCCGATCGCCCGGTCATTCTGATGACGGGCTTTGCGACCATCGACAAAGCGGTTGAGGCCATGCGCAACGGGGCGGTGGACTACGTGCAAAAGCCCTTCCGCAACGAAGCCATGGTGGCCAGGGTGGCCACCTTCGAACGCGTGCGCCGCTTGGAGGCCGAAAACGAGGCTTTGCGCGGGGCGCACGACCAGCACCCTGCTTTTGCGGGCATCGTGGGGCAAAGTCCGGCCATGCGCGAGGTCTTCCGCCGGGTCCAGACAGTCGCGTCCTCCGAAGCAACCATCCTGATCCAGGGCGAGAGCGGCACCGGCAAGGAGCGCATCGCCCAGGCCCTGCACCGCATGAGCCCGCGCGCCGAGGCCCCGTTCGTGGCCATTTCCTGTGCGGCGTTGCCCGAATCCTTGCTCGAAGCGGAGCTGTTTGGGCACGAAAAGGGAGCCTTCACCGACGCCCGCCGCACGCGCAAAGGGCGCTTTGAGTTGGCCTCGGGGGGCACGCTCTTCCTGGATGATATCGACGACATGCCCCTGCCGACCCAGGTGAAGCTGCTGCGGGTGCTGCAAGAGCGCACCCTCGAGCGGGTGGGGGGCGAAGCCACCATCGAGGTCGATATCCGCGTGGTCGTGGCCACCAAAGTGGATCTGATGGAGCGTGTGGCCGCCGGTCAATTCCGCGAAGACTTGTACTACAGGGTGCACGTGGTGCCCATCCAACTGCCCCCCCTGCGCGAGCGTGACGGCGATGTGCCGGCCCTGGTGCGCCACATGGTGGCCCGCTTCGGTGGGGGCCGTGCTTACGGCATTGCGCGCTCCACCATGAACCAATTAGAGCGCTACCCCTGGCCCGGCAACGTGCGGGAGTTGGAAAACGCGGTCCAGCGCGCCATCGCGCTGTGCGGCGACGGAACGGAGCTGGCCCTTGAAGACTTGCTCACCACCGATCCTCGCTGGCGCGGAGCCAACCGCGTCCCCGAGCCGGTCGAACCCTTGCGGGCCGTGCTCAAAGCCGCCGAACGCGAACACCTAGCCCATGCCCTGGAAGCCACCGGAGGCCACCGGACGCAAACCGCCGAGCTCTTGGGCATCTCCCGCAAGGTCCTGTGGGAAAAGCTGAAAGAACACGGTTTGGGGACGGATGGGGATGGAGAGGCGGGCGCGAGCCGATGAAACGCGCCGTTCCCGACGGGCCGACCTTGATCGAGGTTCCGGGCCAGCCCCCCCCGGAGGATTGGCTCATCGCCGATCTGCACCTGACCGACGAAGGCGATGCGTTGGCCCAGCATTTCGTGGCTTGGCTGGGCGAGGTCCCGCTTTCGGCGCAGCTTTGGATCCTGGGGGATCTCTTCGAATATTGGCTCGGCAAAGTGCACCTCGCGAGCCCGGGATTCACGCCGATCCTCGACGCCCTCCAAAAGCGAACCGGAGCCGGGGGATTCACGGCGGTGATCCCCGGCAACCGAGATTTCTTGTTGGGAGCCGCGTTCCGCGAGCGTACGGGGGTTGCCATCTACCCGGAGGGGGTGCGCTTGCAGCGGGGCGCGATCAAGTGGCTCTTGTTGCATGGAGACGAGCTGTGCACCCGCGACCGAGGCTACCAGCGTTTGCGGCGCGTCCTGCGGGCCGGCTGGGTGCAAGCCACCTTGCGGCGCTTGCCGGCGGGACGCCAACACGCTTTGGCCCGCCGCTTGCGCCGCGCCTCCAAGCGCGCCGTTCCGCAAAAGCGTCCGGGCATCGTGGCGATGCAGCCCGAGGAGGCCCTCGCCCGGCTGCGGACCCAGGGAGCGGAACGCTTGGTCTGCGGGCACGCTCACGGGTTTCGGGAACACGAGTGGGAGGGGGGCCTGCGTTGGTGGGTGCTGGATGCCTTCGGCGCTGGGGCGCACGATGTGCTGCGCGTCGCGGCTGACGGCAAGCTCCTGTGGCAGGCTAGTCGGGCCGGTGCTGGCTTCGTGGCGCCATCGTGATCCTCAGGGCTCGGGGCGCGACCCGTCCCAGGCCGCCAAAATCCAAGCGACTTTCCCGGTCGGGCCCTTGCGGCCGTGCGTACACTAGCGAGCGATGATCATCGCGATCGATGGACCGGCCGGATCGGGCAAAAGCACCGTAGCCCAGCTCGTGGCGCAAGAAATGGGCTTCTTGATGCTCAATACGGGCGCCATGTACCGAGCGGTGGGCGTGGCCGTGCACGAAGCGGGCGTGTCTTTCGACGATGAGGCAGCCTGCGTTGCGGTGGCCCAATCCCTCGACTTGGACATGGATCCTGAGGGGCGCTTGTTGTCCCGCGGCCACGTGGTGGACGCCGACGGTTTGCTCGGCGAAGGGCCCGGTGCTTGGGCCAGCAAGGTGGCCTTGTTGCCCGGCGTGCGCACCGTGTTGGTGGCGGCCCAGCGCCGTGTTGGCGAGCGCTGGGACCTGGTCACCGAGGGTCGCGATACGACGACGGTCGTGTTCCCCGACGCGGACTTCAAGTTTTTCGTGACCGCTTCCCTGGCGGAACGGGCTCGGCGACGCATGGCCCAAACGGGTTTTCACAAGAACCTGGAAGCCTTGATGATCGACATCGAAAAGCGGGATCGCCAAGATGAACAACGGGAAGTGGCCCCCTTGGTGCGCGATCCCGATGCGATCGAGGTTCTGACCGATGGGCTTTCGATTCAACGGGTGGTCGAACTGATCCTCAAGGTTGTGCAGCACGGCGGCCCGGATCGGGGGGCCAGCCCCCAGCGCTCCCGAAGCTCGCCCTCCTAGCCCCTTCGCTCTTCGACCCTCTACTCGGCGCACCGGTTGCGCCTGCGAGCCGCTCCAGCATGCAAAAGGAACAACACGCTTCCCCGCCCAACGAGGTCCCGAACCGGGGCCAGCGGCGTTCTGCGGCGGCCTCGTCGGCGGAAGGGCAGACCCCGGAGCAAGCCACGGGGCAGGACGGAGGCGGAAACGCCAACCCCACGAGCCCGCCCCCGCGCACTTGGCGGTCCTTGACCTATCGCTTCATCATGGTCTGGGTGCACTTGTTCACCAAAGTGCCGTTTCCCACCCGCGTGATCGACAAGCAGCACCTGCCGGAGGGCCAAGGGGCCCTGATCGTGTCCAACCACGCATCGTTCTTTGACATCCCCTTCATCGCCAAAGGGGCGGCGGGGCGTCATGTGTGCTTCGTGGCGCGCCAGAGCTTGGCCAAAAACCGCTTGCTGGGCTTCGTGATGCGGTCCTGCGGGGCGGTCCTGATCGACCCCAAAGCTGGGGACCGGAAGGCTCTGAAGCGCGTGGTGGAGCACCTCCAGGCGGGGGACTTGGTGGCCATGTTCGCCGAGGGGACACGCTCCAAGGACGGGCGCCTCTTGCCCTTCAAGCGCGGAGCGCTCTTGGCGGCCCGCCAAGCCAAAGTGCCGGTGGTTCCCTGCGCCCTGGTGGGCACCCACCGGGCCTGGGGGCGCGGCCAACGCTTTCCGAAACCAGCCAAGGTTCAAGTACGCTTCGGCGAACCCCGTGCGGTGGGGGGGCAAACCTTGGAAGAGGTCCGCGAGTGGATCGCGGCCCAGCTCGCCGGCACCGACCAGGAGAGCTTGCCGCGCGCCGACGGGTCCGAGTAGGGAATCCGGGCCTTTGCGGCCCCAGCCCGAGCCGCTCGGAGCGCCCAGGGGAACCACTTTCCCAGTGACAGGGCCCGCCCGATTGCCCTACAATCCGCGATTCTTGCCAAGGCGATCAAGGCTGGATGGGACCAATCGTTCGGGTCTCCCAAGCCCCCTTGCGCGCCGGCGAGTCGACTTTTCCCTCAACGCAACGACCCGAACAAGCATCACACATGGCATTTTCCAGCCGACGAGTTCGCGAACTCGAACTGGACCCCGAAGAACTCGAGCGCCGGCTCAACGCCTCCTTTGACGGCGTAGACGAGGAAACGCTCGAGGTCAGCCTCAACCAATCCATCGTCGACGTCACCCCGGGCCAGATGGTCATGGCCAAGGTGGACAGCGTCGACGAGCGCACCGGCCAGGTCATCATGGACGTGGGCGGCAAATCGGAAGGCACCGTTCCGCTGTCCGAATTTGGCGAGGCCCTCCCCACGAAGGGAGAGGTTTTCGAAGTGTTCTTCGAAGGCCTGGACGAAAACGACATGTCCATCCTTTCCAAGCGCCGCGCCGATCGTTTGCGCGCTTGGGAGCGTATCTCGGTCACCTACCACGAAGGCGACGAGGTGCAAGGCGTGGTCCAACGCAAGATCAAGGGCGGCCTGCTCGTGGACGTCGAAGGCGTCAACGTGTTCTTGCCGGCCAGTCAGGTCAACCTGCGCCGTACTTCCGAAGTCTCCGACTTCATCGGTGAGCCGATCCGCGCCCGCATCATCAAGATCGATCCGGAGCGCATGAACATCGTCATCTCCCGCCGCAAGCTGCTCGAAGAAGAGCGCCAAAAGCTCAAGGAAGGCCTGCTCAAGGACATCGAGGAAGGCCAAATCCGCACGGGCGTCGTCAAGAACATCGCCGACTTCGGCGTGTTCGTCGACCTGGGCGGCATCGACGGCCTGTTGCACATCACCGACATGTCCTGGGGCCGCATCAACCACCCCTCTGAAATGGTCAAACTCGACCAGGAAGTGGAGGTCAAGGTGTTGCGCGTCGACTTCGATCGCGAGCGCATCGCGCTCGGCATCAAGCAGCGCACCGCTTCCCCGTGGGAAGGCATCGAAGCCCGCTATCCGGTCAACAGCAAGCACAAAGGACAGGTCGTCAACGTCATGTCCTACGGTGCGTTCGTCAAGCTGGAAGAAGGCATCGAAGGCCTGGTACACATCTCCGAGATGTCTTGGACTCGCCGCGTGAACCACCCCTCCGAAATCGTCAGCATTGGCGACGAAGTGGAAGTGGTCGTGCTCGAGTACAACCACCAGAAGCAAGAGATCTCGCTCGGCATGAAGCAAGCGGAGACCAACCCCTGGGATATGGTCACCGAGCACTACCCGATCGGTACGGTCATCGAAGGTACGGTGCGCAACCTGACCTCCTACGGCGCCTTCGTCGAGATCGAGGAAGGCATCGACGGTCTGTTGCACGTGTCCGACATGAGCTGGACGAAGAAGGTCAGCCACCCCTCGGAGATGGTCAAGAAGGGCGCCGTGCTGCAGTGCGTGGTCCTGTCCGTCGACAAGGAAAAGAAGCGCATCGCGCTGGGCCGCAAGCAACTTTCCGCCGACCCGTGGGTCGAGTCGATCCCCAACAACTATCACGTGGGCGACCTGCTTTCGGGCTACGTCACCAAGATCACCAACTTCGGTGTGTTCGTGAAGCTGGGTGACGACCTGGAAGGCCTGCTGCACATCTCGGAGATTACCGACGAGCGCGGTGCCAACCCGGAAGATCTGCTGCAGCCCGGCCAAAAGGTCGAGGTGCGCGTGATCCGCGTCGACATCGAAGAGCGCAAGATCGGTTTGTCCTTCGTGCACTCCGATTTCGCCGAGAACGAGAACCTTCCGCCCATCAAGCCGTCCGGCTCGTCCGAGGGCGGTCAAGCTGGTGACCACTCGCCGGAGGATTCCTCCGGCGACGCCACCGAAGCGTAGGCGCTCGTTGACCAGGGCTCTTTGCGCGAGTCCCTTTTCCGCACCCCAGGCCTCCTGCCTGGGGTGCGGTCGTTTCCGGAAGCTGCTCCGTAGGCTCGAGCGAACTCCTGCCGTACTCTTTGCGTCACCGGAGCGGGTCGGTCGGCTAGTTTCCAGAACCTCGGCTCGCCCCGCGCCCCTTGCCTATGCTCCCGATCTCCCGGCCCGTCGCTCTGATTCTCTTGTGGATCGGCCTCCTGGGTGGCTGCACCATGCCTGGGCGGGATCCTTTGGCTTTTCACCTGGAGCGCGTTTCCCCACGCCACCAGGCTGCCTTCCGCGAGCTGCTATTGGCCCTGGAGGAGCGCCGCACCCTCGATGCCGAGACCGTGTGGGCGCGGTTAGTCCAGCGTTTGGAGATCGAAGCCCAGAGCGGGGACCCAGCCTTGGCGAGCGAAGTGGGGTGGCAACTCGATGCCGCCGAACGGTTCGGGGAGATCTTGCAGGGGCGTAAGCGCTGCGAGTCGTTGGAGGTCCGCTTGGAGGTGGTCGAGGACGACGATGGGTTGTGGGTCGAACTAGTTTTGGCGAGCCGCTGGCCGGGGCCCTTGGTCCTGCGTCCTGGTTCGGCGGTGTTGGAGCAGGAGAGCCTGTACCTGAGTCCCCAAGGCCAACATTCCAGTCGCGGCTGGACCCGCGTGCTCGCCGATGTGGGGCCCTTTGAGCTGGCTCCCTTGGGCGAGGTGCGCTACCGACTGCAGCCCTACGAGCGTGCGCCCATCGGGGGCGCCCTGGCCTTGCGCGACGGATTGGCTTTGCGCTTGGGATCGGGGTCGATCGAGGAGGGGGACTTGCGTTTCCCCGCCGAGCATTGGCCCGTCCCGCGCGGGCTGCGCGTGAACTTGGCCGGCTACCTCCCGACCCAAATCGTGTCGGTGGAGGAGTGGTGGAGCCACCTTGAGCGCCCCGAAGTCGGTATGCCATCCATCGTGGAGCGTACCGTGCGCCTTGCCCCTGCGGACTACGATCGGGCCCTGCTGGCGTTGACCCCAGCGGTGCAGGCCGCCACCCCCGAGCTCTTGGATCGCTACCGGCCGGCTTTGATTTGGCTGTGCCCGCACCGCCCGCAACCGGTCGGGCTCCCGGCATGGCGCCGGCACCTGAGCGAGCGCGACGCCGAAGAAGAGAGCCTGTGGATCCGCTGAGCGGGTGGCGACTGGCTGCCCTCCGCCGGCCGGGCCTTTCTTCCCCGCGCGCGGTCCCGTAGAACAGGGGCCATGAGCCAGGCCGTGAAGCTGCACCCCGATCTCGATACCCACCTCGAAGCCTTTCGACGCGGTTGCGTTGATCTCGTGGAGGAAGGCGAGCTGCGCACGCTGCTCGAGAAAAACCTCGCGGCGGGGCAAGGGTTGCGGGTCAAGTTCGGCATGGATCCCTCTTCGCCGGACCTGCACATCGGGCACTCCATCCCCTTGTTGAAGCTGCGCGACCTCCAGCGGTTGGGGCACACGATCGTGCTGATCGTGGGCGACGCAACCGCCATGGTGGGGGATCCGACGGGCCGTAGTGCGCTACGGCCCGTCTTGAGCCGGGCTGAAGTGGAGGCCAACCTGACCACCTACGTCCAGCAAGCGGGGCTCGTCTTGGACATGGAGCGGGTCGAAGTGCGGCGCAATAGCGAGTGGTTCGACGCGATGGGCTTCGAAGAACTCTTACGCTTGTGCACCCGCATGACCGTCGCCCAAATGATCGAGCGCGACACCTTCCAAACCCGCATGGAGGCGAAAGAGCCCATCGGGATCAACGAGTTCCTCTATCCGCTCATGCAGGGTTGGGATTCGGTCCAGGTGCGCGCCGACGTAGAGCTAGGCGGCACCGATCAACTCTTCAACCTGCTCGTGGGCCGGCGCTTGCAAGCGCAAGAGGAACAGCGCCCTCAGGTGGTGTTCACCACCCCGCTCATCAACGGATTGGACGGCCGCAAGATGAGCAAGTCGTACGGCAACGCCGTGGCGCTGACCGACGATGCACGCACCATGACCTTTGCGCTCATGCGCTTGGACGACGAGTCCATGCCGGTGTGGTTCGAGCAGCTCACCCGCTTGACTCCCGACGAGATGCGCAGCGTGTTGGCGGGGCACCCGCGCCAAGCTAAGGCGCGCCTCGCCTGGGAAGTGACGTGCACCTACCACGGCGAAGAGGCAGCCCAAGAGGCCGCCGAAGCCTTCGATCGCGAAGTGCGCGACAAGGAATTGCCCAGCGACATCGACCGGCACCCCTGGGATCCCGCTTGGGGCGAAACCTTGCCCTTGCCCAATCTCTTGCGCAAGTTGCAACTGGTCACCAGCACCTCCGAAGCCCGCCGCATGATCGGCCAAGGAGCCGTCAAGCTGGACGGCACCGTTTGCCAAGACGTGCAGCACACCCAGGGGGCACCGCAGCAAGACCTTTTGGTGCAGGTCGGCAAAAAGCGCTTCGCGTACCTCGTTCCGAGCGTTTAGCGCCCTGCGGAGCGCAGCGGGCGGGCCTCGCCGCTAGCGAGGCGGAGGGGTCTTTTCGACCGCTCCCGTGATCGAAGCGGTCAGGCTGTCAATGGCCTCATCGGCGAGGTGAAAGCGGATTTGAGCCGCGATCGGTCCTTCGGGAGCGGTGGCGTCCAGGGTAAGGAAGGCTTCCACCTGGACGGCTTGGTCGAACTCGTTTGGCGCGATGGGGTCCAGGCGAACGCTCAGGTGGTCCGCCGAAGGTCCCGTGAGGGTGGCTTCGTTCACCCGAATGCGGTGACCGGGTGCCAAGCCCTTGACCACCGCTTGCACCGTGCGCTCTTCGCCGGGCGAAACGCGACCGAAGCTCACGATGTCGGGGAGGACGACGATCGGATCGACCACTTGGCCCTCGACGGGGATGCGTAAGCGTCCCGCGTCGCCTTGCCCATCGCGGTCGGTGGTGGACAAGACGACCTGCCCACGCAAGAGCCCCTTGTGGGTTTGACCGATCGCCGTCACCGTCAAGTTCCAGTTGTTGTCGTAGCCCGAAATCAGCTCCAAGTGGGCTTCCAGCCCTGGGGAGGTCTCGACGACTTCCAACAAACGGGCTTGGTTGAGGGACGCGCGGGAGAAGATTTGGAGGGTTTCGCCGGTGCCGCCACCGAGCGGAACCATTCCGAGCGCGATGCGCGGAGCCGCCAGCTCGAACAAACTCTCGGGCAAGAAGTTGATCTCAAAGGTGAGGAACGGCTGCACCTTGGAATCCGTCTTGATCCTCAGGATGGCCAACTTGGGTTGGTTGGCCTTGACCTTGTTGGTGTCGACGACGATGTCGATCTGGAACTCGGCTCCGGGTGGAATCTCCAAGATGTTGCCGCGCTGCCCCATGTTGCCTTGCACGAGGTTGCCGTCGCGGTCGGTGGTCGTGATGCGTTTGACCTTGCCGCAGGAGCAGGCCGCCATCGCTTCGAGCACGGTGACGGGGACCGATTCCAGATTGCGCAAGCGCACGGTGCGCACGTAGATCTCACCGTGCTCGACCGTTCCGAAGGTGTGGTACAGGGGTCGGGTCGGGTCGGAAGGGTTGAGCACTTCGACCGCGGCCGATACGGCCGAAGCCGTCATGGGACGTGTCAGGTCCGGATCGCTGGGGGCGGGATCGGGAGCGGGGAGCGGCTCTTCCCGCGAACAAGCCAAGACACACAAGAGCCCACCGAGGGCCAAAAGGCCGCGCTTCCAAGGCATAGGATCCAAAAGCATCGTGGAGGAGCGAGGTGGAGGGCGCCGAGGGGCGTGTGGCCGCCCGGCGCACCCGTACCGTAGCTGTGCTGAGCGAGTGGACTACCGCCGGGTTTGGCTTTTTTCGGAGGCCCACCACAAGGGCGCGAAATCGCCCGCATGGATGCGTTCGCTACTTGGTACTGCGCTTGCCCCGGCGCAACATGGCTTGGACGCGCGGAACGTCCTCCACGGGGACGCGGGTGTACGCTCGTTCCGCCACCCCTTCCGCGATGTCGTAGCGCTCGATGCGGCACGCTCGCTGGATGAAGAAGCCGTAGACGGTCGATGTCGGCATGTATTCGGTGGCCATCTCCATCAGGTCCAAGCCGTCTTGGGCGCGCCCCATGGAGAGCAGGCATTCGTACAGCAAGGAAGCGTCGTAACAAGCATCCTCTCGGTCGAGCGAGACGCCGGGCATCGGCCGCTCCGGAGCGACCTTGGGCCACAAGCGCTTGGGATCGTCCTGGTCCTCTTCCTGCGCTTCCGGTTCCTGGGTCACTCCGGGCGGACGGGGCATGTCCGCATCCACTTGGATGGGTTGGTCCTTTTGGGCCTTCACCTCGATGGAGAGGAAACGCGCAGCGATGGCCTTTTTCGGGTCGGGGATGCACGCGAGAATGTCCTCGTAGTGCCGGTAGGCCACCAGGCGCTCCAGGATGTTCCAGAGCAACACTTCCCGCAGGGCCTTGGCCTTGGCGCTCTCGCGGGGCATCTTGCGGAAAGCGCGCATGGGGTCATCTTGGTCGCGCATCCAAAGCCCGAAGCGCGCCAACATGTGCGCGTCAAAGTCGGTGGCTTTGGCCGCGACCACGCGGTTGTGCAGCGCATCCCTTCGCGCACGCACTCCGTTCTTGACGTCCTCGGAGTAGTAGCTGACGTGGGTCAAGCGACGCAGCAAGAAGTCTAAGTTCTTCGGCAAGAACTCTGGGTCGTGTTTGGGGCCTTCGTCGTAGCACCAAAACAAAGCTTCGGCCGTTTCCTCGGGGTGCATGCCCCGACCGGCCATGTAGTTGCCATACGCCAACCAGGAGTAGGGATCTTGCGCGGCTTTGCCCGTCGGTTTTTCGGTGACCGAAATCGCCTTCTGCATGTTGTCGAGCAACAGTAGAAACTCATCCGGTCCCTGAAAGCCGACCATGGTGTCCAGCATGCGCATGTCCGGCGCACGCAGGATCGCGGTGGGGAACTGGTTGATGCCGTAGCGGTCCAACCAAGTCTTTTCACCCACGTTGCCCTGACGGAGGCGCGTCGAGACGGTGTGCGTCGCGAGCCAGGTTTGGACTTTGGCGTTGCTCAAAGTCTCCGCTTCAAAGCGCTCGGATTCCTTTTGCGGCCCGAGGCAGAAGATGATCGACATCTTGCGCTCGAGGGCCGCCAGGTCGAGGGCTTGATCCGGCGTCAAGTCGCGGAAGGGTTGTGCCTTCTCCTCCTTCTTCTTCGCTTGCGGGTCGATCTGGGGGATCGGAGTCTCCACTTGGGGAGCGAGGCCCCAGGTGGGGACGCACAGGAGCGAGGCGAGGGCGGGGAAGGGCAGGGCGAGGTGGCGGCGCATGGGAGGGTCAGCGGGGTTCGGAATGGGCCGAGGGGCCTCAGAATACCGAGCGAGGGGGCCGGTGTTGGACCGGCCCCCTCGGCAAATTCGGGGGATCCCAGCGAGGGAGAGCCCAGCAGGGACTTCCTCGCGGCCGAGGGGCCTGGGAAGGCCGGCTCAGCCTCTACGGGCTAGGACGCCTGGCGTTGGTGGCGAAACGCACGCAGGTTGTACCGATCGATTTTGCGGTACAGGGTGGCTCGGCCAATCTTGAGACGGGTGGCCGTCTCCTTCACGTTCCAGTTGGTGGTGTTCAGGGCGTGCAGCAGGATGTCGCGCTCGTATTGCTGGAAGGGGCGGATTTGACCGGGTTCCAGGAACGCGGACCCTTCCACGCCCGGGGCGGTGCTGTGGGTGCTGTGGCTGCCCCGGGAGACCTCACGGTCGAGCCGGGCGCGCTCGAGCAGGTTCGCGACCGACTTCTGGAAACGGCCTTCCTCGGCGGGCACCGCGACGTACTCGTCGCAGCTCGCCAGGGCCGTGCCGGCCTCGGAGAGCTCGTCCTGGCCGACCAGCAGCAGGACGCGGAGACCGGGGAAGTCCGCCCGCAGGCGGTCGATGGCAAACTCCCGGGGGAGATCGCCGAGGCGAAGGCTGGTACAAACCAGATCCGGGAGGCCCGTGTCTAGGACGCGGCGGGCTTCGGACAGGCTGGAGGCACGGCGAACCGAGTGACCTTGGGCTTCCAGTTTGGAAGCCGCGCTGGCTAGAACACGGGGGTCATCGTGGACAACAAGGGCGGTATGCTTCATTGCGTTTTCTCTAAGGGGGACCGACCTTCCTCGAATCGAGTCTCGGGGGCCCCTAGCCCAAGCGGTTTCCTAGGAAAATTCCGATTCGGCTTTCGCGTTCCTACAATGTCGGGGTGCGGATCTTGCTCCTTTTGCTGTTGGCCAGTGGGTGCTCAGGGGTGCCAACCCTGCCTGTCCCTACGCCCTGGCGGGATTCGGGGGTCATGGAGGCGGATCCAAGAGCCATGCTCGCCGAAGGGGCTCGTAGGCTATCTCAAAGGGAGATTCGAGTGGCCAGGCGGGCCTTCGAGATGGCTGCCAAGGCTGCGGAGGCCACTTCGGACCCGGCCGTGCGGGTCGAAGCTACAGCCTTGGTGGCTCGTTGCTACTTCCTAGAAGGCCTCGTGGATGACGGCGAGGTCTGGCTCCAGCGGGCCGAGGGGTTGGCGAAAAAGGAGGAGCCCATGGGCTGGTCGCGCTGCCGGCAGGTGCGCGGCCTGTTCGAGCGGGCTCGCGGGGATCGTGACCAAGCCCTTTCGGTTTTTGAGGACCTCTACGAGTACTGCCGCGAGCACGGACTGAAAGAACGCGCCCTGGATGCAGCCCACCACCTTGCTTTGCTGGCCCCCCTCGATGGCCAGGTACTGTGGGCGCGCCGCGCGATCGCGGCGGCAGAAGCCAGCGGCAACGAGGCGTTGCTCGCCATCCTTTGGAACAACCTCGGTTTGACCTACGAGCGCATGATGCGGCCTATGGAGGCTTTGGCCTCTTATCGCCGTGCTCGCTGGTTCCATTACCGCACCGGCGACGACCGCGATCGGCTCATCGCTGACTGGGCGGTGGGCCGGGCGCTGCGGCTGACCGACCGACATGGCGAAGCCCTCTTGTGGTTGCGCGATGTGGTGGGGCGGGCGGAAAGCCGGTGGCAAGCGACGCCCGGGCCGGACGAGTCCCTTTGGCGGGCGTACGCTTATCAGGAATACGGCGAGGTCCAAGCCGCGCTCGGGGACCGAGAGCTCGCCCTTCAGTCGCTTGAGGCGGCGCGCCGGGCGTTCCTGGGACTGGACTCCGACACGCTCGAGGAAGGAGCTTATGAAGCGCTGGTGAGCCGCATGGACCACCTGCGGCGTGAACTTGAACCGTAGGGCAGGGCAGGGATTGCTGCGAATCCCTGCTCGCAATTCGGAGGCCGGTCCGTAGACCCTGGTTCCCAGCCGCTCCCATCCCCGGTGCCTTGCGTGGGGTGTCCAGCGCAAGCGTTGGGCTCCGACCGCTCCTCGGGTACTCTGCGGG
>JAUHXY010000092.1 GCA_030426785.1 bacterium | reverse complement strand
GAGCTCGACGGCCGCGCCATCTTTGCCGGCACGCACCGCATGGATCGCTCGGGCACCTACGAGTGGGGCCTGCGCGTGCGCCTACGGGCCGCTTCCGACGGCGTTTCCGCTTTGGCGGGTGCCGTCTGCTGGGTTTAGGGCCCGGTTTACCAAGTGGCGCTCAAGCCGTCGGAGAGGAACGACTGTCCCGTGACGGCGTCGCGATACCAAAACTGAAAGTGCCAGGTTTGCCCGGCCTGCACGGTCGGTACGCCCGCAAAGGGAAGCGCGGTCGGAACATCGAACCCCCAACCCGTCGTGGAGGTGCCGGCTGCATTCTGCAGCACGCCTTGGGAGTCGAAGACGCCCAAAGAGTTGCCATCGGTTTGTACCCAGTTGTAGCGACCTAGGCTGGCCGGTGCCTGAATCTCCAGGCACAAGCGACCTTGGGAGATCACGGTCCCGACCGGATCGATCGAGCTGCCCACCAAAAAGTAGCCAAAGGTCCCGGGTGGACCCTGTTGCGCCGACAGGTGCGCTTCCGCGCCGACGTAGGGCTTCCAAGCGCCAGCCAGCACGCAAGGCAGACCCGTCGTGTTGGGCAACGGGTCACAGAACGTCGCAAACGTCACCTCTTGACCGATCACGACTTCGTCCAGGTGCAGGAAGAGCGAGCCGCCGGAGCCGGTGATCTGCATCATCTGCGGATAGAGCGGGTCTTCGGTCACGTACCGATCGCGCAGCAAGGACAGGTTCATGCTCGCGAGCATGGAAGGAGGCCCGGTCAGTTCGAACTCGAGGAACTCGCCATTGTCGAGCGCGTTGGAGTAGCGCAGACCATCGAGTCCGAACAGATCGTCCTTCACGTCGAAGTACGCTGGCGTCAGCGGTGCGCCCGGCTGAACCACGCCGTCGATGGTGATGGCAAAGGTCGGGGGCAGCACGGTGAAGCGCACATGGCGGTCGGGCACGACCGGGCTTCCGGAAAGAGGGACTCGAAACGAAGCGGTGATCGCGGAGCCGACTTGTGCGGCGGCGTAAGGGCCGGCCGTGTACTGATCGCCGGTGACCGTGCCCCGCGCGGTGATCAGCATCTCCTGGCCCAGGCAAGGGGCTAAGGCACCGGCTGCTAAGGCGCAGCGAATCAGTCCTGCCCGGAGGGTACGCATGGTCTCCATGATAGCGCCGGTGGGCGGATTCGGCTTGGTGGGTGGTGCGCTTCGAAGGGGGCCACGGCCGGTGAGCGGCGAACGGTGCCTGGGCAGCTCAGCTTGGCTCGATCGCCCGTCTCATGGAAAGCCCTTGGCGGAGCGTTGGGAAGGGCGGGACGTAGGCCGCTTCCCTAGAACCGCACGGTCAGGCCGTCCGAAAAGTTCGAGGCGCCAAACAGCCCGTCGCGGTACCAAAGCTGCACGTGCCATGTTTGCCCCGCTTGAACGGTGGGTGACCCGGCAAAAGGCAGGTGCGCGGGCATGTCGAAGCCCGAGCCGATCTCGGAAGTTCCCGCGTAGTTCTGAAATCGCCCGTATTCATCGAAGCTGCCCACGGACTGGCGCCCCTGGCTATCGACGTTGAAACGTCCGACGGGGTAGGGGGCTTGGCCTTGAAGGCAAAGGCGACCATCGGACAGCAACACGCCGTTGGCATCGATGGCGGAGCTGATCAAGAAGTAGCCGAATGCGCCCGGGGGGCCTTGGGTGGCTTCCAGGTGGGCCTGCGCGCCGACCAAGGGCAACCAGGAACCGCTCAGGGTGCACGCTTGCCCCGTCGAGTTGGCGAGCGGATCGCAAAACGTGCTGAAGGTCACTTCGCGCCCGACGACGATTTGGTCGAGCTCCACGCTCAACCACCCATCCGATCCGCTGATTCGAAGTTGATGGGGGAACTGGGGCTGCGTAGCGCTGTGATACCCGACGAGCCATTCTAAGTTCGGAGTGCGCAGCAAGTGATCATCCGCCGTCAGCTCCAACTCCAGCAGTTCGCCATGGTCGAGGACGTGAGAAAACCGCAGGGAATCCACCTGAAACAGATCGTCCCGTACATCGAAGAAGGCCGGGGCGACCAGCGCACCGGGTTGTGCGACTTGGGCGATCGTGATTTCAAAGGTCGCCAGGTCGACCGCGTAGCGCTGATGGTGTCCGGGGATAACCTCTTGTCCGGGCACCACCACTTCGAAGCGCACACGGACTTCGTCACCCACCTGGGCAGCAGCGTAGGGCCCCGTTCCGTATTGATCCGACTGGATCGTGCCGGTTGCGGTGACGGCTAGATCGCCGGCGAACGATAGGCCGCAAAGACCAAAAAAAAGCCCGAGGCGGAACCAGTTTGGTGGGGATGGACGCAATCGAATCCTGGGAAAAGGTGACGGAGGCGCGCCGAGCGCACCTTTTCCTTAGCGGTTCCTTAACACTCGGGATGGACTACTTTTGGCCAACAACCGTAGCCGTTCCCAGTCTCACGAGTTTCCAAATCGGGAGAACGATGGGTTCCCGCTGCGCGGGTTCAACCCTTTCCTGGGCCCGCGCGCTCGACCCTTTCCGATGCTCAAGAAGGCCGGAAGTCCTCTTTCTTGAGTCCGAGCCGCTTCATTTTGTCATACAAGCTGCGGGCCGTGATGCCGGCCGCTTTGGCGGTGCGGCCCACTCGACCCTCTTGTTTGGCGAGTTGTGCTCGGAGGTAGTCGCGTTCAAATTCGCGCGACACGGCTTGTTTCGCTTCGCGCAGCGGACGATCGAGCCAACGGTCGATCCCATTCGGGGTGGGTGCGATCGTTCGCGATTCCGAGGTCTCGGCGCGGTCATGCGCTTGCGATCGGATGACGCTGGGCAGATCTTCCAACTCAATGCTTTGGCCGCGACAGAGGACCACGGCATGTTCGATCGCGTTGACGAGCTGCCGGACGTTGCCGGGCCACGGATGCTCTTGAAGGGCTTGCAGCGCCTTGTCGGAAATGCCTTCGACGTTGCGCCGGCCGACCGCGCTGCGGAAGTAGTGGATGAAGGTGCCGACCAGATCCGGAATGTCTTCGGCACGTTCTCGTAGGGGAGGGATCTCCAAGTTGACGACGTTCAAGCGGTAGAACAAGTCTTCTCGGAAGCGACCCGCTTGGATCAAGGCCTCTAAGTCGCGATTCGTCGCTGCCATGACCCGCACGTCGATCTCGACCAACGACTCGCTCCCCACCCGTTGTAGGCGGTGCCTTTGCAACACCGTGAGCAAGTTGACCTGCAAATCGAGGGGCATCTCGCCGATCTCGTCCAAAAAGATGGTTCCCCCGGAGGCGAGCTCAAAGCGGCCGCGTTTTTGACGGTTGGCTCCGGTGAAGGCCCCGGCTTCATGGCCGAACAGCTCGCTCTCGAGCAGCGCGGAAGGGATGGCTCCGCAGTTGACGGACACGAAGGGACCGTTTTTTCGGTTGCCTTCGTTGTGGATGGCTTGGGCCAGCCGTTCTTTGCCCACGCCGGTCTCGCCGGTGATCAGCAGGGCCGAATCGGTGTCGACGACGCGGCCCACGAGGTCCAAGAAGCGCTGCATGCGCGGACTGCGGGAGTGGAAGTCCGCCAAGCTCGCTTCGCTTTCACCCCGGCCGGCGGAAGGGGAGCGCAGGTTGGACCGGTCTGGATTGGCCAACGCTTCGACGGCGTCGCGAATCTCGCGGGCCGAATCGTCCGCGCCTAACACGCCCGAAACTCCGGCGGATAGCAAGCGAGCCCGTTCTCCTTCGTTCGCCTCGTCGGAGATGACCAACAAGTCGGGATTGGAGTCCTCACCGACGAAGCGGCTCAGGCGTTTGAGGTCGTGGGGGCGGACGGTGGCGCGGCGCAGGATCAAGAGGTCGGCCACGTCCTCGACGGGGTCGGTGAGCGGGTCCACGTCGGGGTCCACGACCTCGAATTGAATACCGGAGGTCCCGAGCAGCTCCTTCAAGCGCTCGCGAAGTTGGTCGTCTTCGACAGCCACGATGGGCTTGGAGGGCTGGTCCGGTTTCGGAGCTTTAGGTTCCATAGAGGTCCTTCGGGCTCCCACCTTATCGGACGTTAAGGGTCCGACGCAAGGGGCCGTGTCCCTGTTTGGGCCCCATGACGGCGTTACAAACCTTGGCACACGAGTTGCTCCTGCGCCGACCTCCGAGCGAGCACCCACCGCCCAGCCCCTCTCCCTCAGCACTGCCAAACCGCCCATGATCCCGGACTCCCCTTCTGCCGAAACCACCATCCAAGAGCGTCAACCCCTGCGAGTCTGCGTGCTCGGAGCCACCGGATTGGTGGGGCGCGCCATGGTGCGGCTGCTCGAAGAGCGCCAGTTCCCGGTGGCTGAGCTCGTCCCTTTGGCTTCGGCGAAACCTCGCACCGATCATCTGACGTTCCGAGGCGAGTCCATCCCAGTGCGGCCGGTGCGCGCGGAGGAGTTTGCTGGCGCGGATCTCGTCCTTTCGAGCGCCGGCGGCGACCGGAGTCGCGAGTGGCTGCCCGTCGCCGTCGAAGCGGGCGCGGTTTGCATCGACAACACCAGCGCGTTTCGCATGGACCCGGAGGTCCCCCTGATCGTTCCCGAGGTCAACGGTGATCTCCTGGACTCCATTTCGTTCGGGCAGGGCCGCATCATCGCCAACCCGAATTGCTCGACGATCCAACTGGTCGTCGCTCTAGAGCCGTTGCGGCGCGCGTTTGGGCTCGAACGGGTGTTGGTCAGCACCTACCAAAGCATTTCGGGGGCCGGCCGAGGAGCGGTCGAGCGCTTCACGCAAACGACGCGCGAACTCTTGGAAGGCGGTGCTCGTGCCGCCGATGCTCCGCCGGCTTTTGACGTCCTGCCGCTCATCGGCGACACCGAAGAGGGCGGGCCTACGACCGAAGAGCGCAAGATGCTGGAGGAGACCCCCAAGATCCTGCGCGAACCCGTTCCGATGGACGTGACCTGCGTTCGTGTACCGGTGTTCACGGGGCATGCCGAAGCGGTCAGCGTGCAAACCAAGTTCCCGGTTCGCTGGCAAGAAGCTCTGCAAGTGCTTTCGAAAGCGCCTGGCATCCAAGTGCACCCCGGAACCATTCCTCCCACCCCCGCTCAAGTCGCCGGCGACGGTCTTGTGCACGTGGGCCGCGTGCGCCCCTCGCAGGCGTTGGAGCATGGTCTGCAGTTCTGGGTGGTCGCCGACAACTTGCTCAAGGGCGCCGCTTGGAACGCCGTCCAGATTGCCGAACAGCTCGTTGCCTCGCAGCGATGCAGCCCTGTAGGGGCCTAACCCTTCGCACCTCCAACCCTTGTCACCGCACTCCAACCGCACCCCGTGATTCAAACCTTGCAAAAAGTCATTGTCCAAAAGTACGGAGGCTCTTCGTTGGCCTCGGTGGAGAAGGTCCAGCTCGTGGCCGAGAAGATCCTGCGCTCGGCCGCAGGCGGTCGACCGGTCGTGGTGGTGGTTTCCGCCATGGGCAACACCACCTCCCAGCTCATCGAGCGCGCGCGCGAAGTGTCCCTCACGCCCCCGCGGCGTGAATTGGATGTTTTGCTCTCCTCCGGCGAGCGCATGAGCACGGCGCTGTTGGCCATGGCCCTGCAGGAAGCGGGACACCCCGCCATTTCCCTGACCGGGCCGCAGAGCGGAATCATGACGGATGCCCTTCACACGGATGCCAACATCCTGGAGGTGCGCCCCGATCGCATCTCCCGCGAATTGGCGGAGGGCAAGATCGTGATCGTGGCGGGTTTCCAGGGGCTCAGCCCGAAGGGCGAAGTCACCACGCTGGGTCGAGGTGGCTCCGATACGACCGCCGTCGCCCTCGCCGGAGCCTTGGGCGCGGAGCGCTGTGAGATCTACTCCGATGTGCCGGGGGTTTACACCGCCGACCCGCGCATCGTCGATGAGCCCATTCATTTGCAGCAAGTGGATTCGCGCCTCATGCGCGAATACGCCTTGCACGGGGCGCGCGTGTTGCACCCCGATTGCATCGAACTGGCGCGCCAACACTCCGTCGCGATTCATGCCGGATCCACGTTTGGGGACGACCAATTCACCCAGATTCGCTGCGACGCCGACTTGGCCTTCAGTCACTTGGGCATCGACCGCCGGGGCGTGGTGGGGGTGACCTCGCGCAAGAGCCGCGTGCACCTTCGTAGCCAAGGCCAAGATATGGCGACCATGGAATCCGCGCTCGATTGTCTGCAGGGCCACGCCGGGCTGCTGCGACAAAGCCGCGACACCAACGAAGATTGGTTGGTCGACATCGAAGACCTCCCCGACCCCGAACGGTTGTGCGCCCACCTGCACGAGAGCTTGCTTGGTCTGGCGCACGTGACCGAAGAACTCGCCTCGGTCTCCATCGTCTCCCAGCCGGAGATCTCCTCGGATTGGCTGCACTCCGTCGAAAGCGTGCTCGCCGATGCGGGCGTGACCCCGAACTCTCTCTACCTACGGCCCCATTCGGTGACCTGCGCGCTCGATCGCTCGAACCGAGAAGCGGCGGTTCGCGCCCTACACGCGAGCTTCATCGAAGACTCTTTGGTTTTGAGGGCCTAAACGCCATGGAATCCAACCAGTCCACCCAAGTTGCTGCGCGGGATCGTCAGGAACAGACCGCGTCGCCCACCTTCCGGCACACCGACCTCGCCGACGGCGCCACCCTGTGGCGTTTGGCGAAGGATTCGAAGACGCTCGATCTGAACACTTCCTACGCCTACGTCATGTGGGCCGATCAGTTCTCGCAGAGCACGTTGATCGCGGAGGTGGACGGAGTGCCCGCAGGCTTCCTCCAAGGCTTCCGCCCTCCGAAGAACCCGGATGCGCTTTTCGTGTGGCAGATCGCTGTCGCAGAACGTTTTCGCGGCATGGGGCTAGCGGGACGTCTGCTCCAGGAACTCGCAGGCCGCATGGGCGTGCGCTACGTCGAAGCGACGGTCGCACCGGACAACTTGGCCTCCCAAAAACTCTTCCGCGGGTTTGCCCGGCGCATGGAATGCGAATGCCAAGAGAACCCCTACATCGAAACCGAACACTTCCCCGACTCCGGCCATCCGCCTGAACCCTACTTCCGCATCGGCCCCCTCCAACCGCAATCATGAAAATCATGCAAACCACGACGCCTTCCAATTCCCTCCAATCCTTTGAAGAACATGAGTCGGAGGTGCGCTCCTACATCCGCGCCTTCCCGGCGGTGTTCGAGCGCGCCCAGGGCAGCCAGCTGTTCGACGAGCGTGGGCAAGCCTATCTCGACTTCTTCAGTGGAGCGGGAGCCCTGAACTATGGGCACAACCACCCGCAGTTGAAGCAAGAGTTGATGGATTACCTCGCGGGGGACGGCATCACGCACTCCCTGGATATGGCCACGGGGGCCAAGCGCCACTTCATCGACAAGTTCCAAAGCGTGGTGCTCGAGCCGCGCCAGATGGAGTATCGCCTCCTGTTCCCCGGACCGACCGGTACGAATGCTGTGGAGGCGGCCCTCAAGCTGGCCCGCAAGTCCACCGGGCGTTCGACGGTCTTCGCTTTCCAGGGTGGTTTCCACGGGATGACGCTGGGATCGCTCGCGATCACTTCCAACACCATGAAACGCGGTGGGGCGGGCCAGGCTTTGTCCCACACCCGTTTGCTGCCCTTTGATGGCGAGATGAAGGACGGCATGGACTCGTTGACCTTCCTGCAAAACGCGCTCGAAACAGCGCAGCGCGAAGGGGAATTGCCTGCCGCTGTCGTGCTGGAAACCGTGCAGTGTGAAGGCGGTGTGCGCGTGGCCAGTGCCCATTGGCTGCGCGGCGTAGAGCGACTCTGTCGCCAAGCGGGTGTGCTGCTCATCGTGGACGACATCCAGGCCGGTTGCGGGCGCACGGGACGCTTCTTTAGCTTCGAAGAGAGCGGTGTTCGTCCGGACATCGTATGCCTGTCGAAATCCCTCTCCGGCTTGGGCATCCCTTTCTCGCTCGTGTTATTGCGTCCTGAGTTGGACGTGTTCCAGCCCGGCGAGCACAACGGGACTTTCCGCGGCCACAATTTGGCGTTCGTGACGGCCGCCAGCGCGCTGAGCTTTTGGGAAGATCACCGCTTCCAACGGACCGTGGCGGCGAAAGCCCTGCTCCTCCAAGATCGTCTCGACTCCCTGGTGGAAAGCCAACCGGAGCTGGAGATGGAGGTGAGGGGTCGCGGGCTCGTGCAGGGAATCGTGTTCGAAGACCAAGAGCTGGCGGGCCAAGTGGCGAAAGAATGCTTCGCGCGCGGCCTGATCATCGAAACGGCGGGTCACCACGACGAAGTACTCAAATTCCTGCCCGCACTCACGATGGACGTGGCTTTGCTGGAGCAGGGCTTGGAAGTGGTGGAAGCCAGTTTGCAAGCGGTGGCCTCCCAGTTGCCGCAAGAATCGGTCCTCGTCTAAGCACCTTCCTGATCCCACGAAACATGAAAGTAGTTCGACTTCAAGATCTGATCGGTACCTCCCGAGACGTCCACGGTCCCAACTGGGTAAGCCGGCGATTGCTGCTCAAAAAGGACGGCATGGGCTTCTCCTTCCATGAGACCATCATCCCCGCGGGGGCCATCCTGCCGATGTGGTACAAGCACCACTTGGAAGCGGTGTACTGCGTAGGCGGCGACGGCAGCATCGAAGACCTCGCGACCGGTGAAGTGCATGCGATCGAAGACGGCACCTTGTACGCCCTCGATCAACATGATCGGCACATCCTGCGGGGCGGCAAGGAAGACATGCGCCTTGTGTGTGCTTTCAATCCACCCGTCACGGGGGAAGAGGTGCACGACCGCGACGGGGCGTATGCCCTCGTCGATGCCGACTGACGGTCGGACGGTGGCGTGATGCAACAAGGGCAAACTTCGATTCGGCCGACGTGGAAGACCGACGCGCCAGCCAGAGCGCGCATCGGGTGCGTGCAGCTTCCGACGGACCTAACCCTCGATGAGGAGGGGCCCGCCCTCATGCAACGGATTCCCGGGGTGCAGCTTCGGCTTCAGAAGCTAGCACTCGACGGAGAATCCTTGGATCTTGCGAACTATGGGTCCGCGCGAGGGCGCATCCAGCGAGCCGCTGCCACCTTGCGGCCCCCGGGCAGCTTGGACGTGGTCGGGCTTGCCTGCACCTCGCTCGCCCTGGCGCTGGGTCGCGATACCGTCCAGGCCGAATTGCGCGCCGCGCACCCAGGGGCTGTTGCGGTGGACATGGCGTCGGCGTTGCTCGAGGCTTGCGAGTTCTTGGGCGTCCGTCAGCCGGCTTTGCTCACGCCTTATGGGGACGAGTTGCACGCGCAAAACGTGGGCCTGTTGGAACAAGCGGGCATCTCCCCCGTTGCTCAATGCAACCTCGACCTACCAACGGACGAGGAGATCAGCGCCATTTCCTCCGCGTCTCTTTCGGACCTTGCCACTTCGATCGACGAGCCAAATGCGGACGCTGTTGTGATCGCATGCAGCGCGTTCCGCGTATGCCGCCCCGGCTGGATCGATGCCTTGGAGGAAAGGCTCGGCAAACCGGTCATCAGCTCGCAGCAAGCCTTCTTGTGGAGCCTGCTGCGCAAAGCGGGCATCGAGGATCGCGTGGGGGGGTACGGTCGGCTCCTCTCCCGGGTCGCAGGCGAGACCGAAGCGCCGTCGATCCCGTCGACTTACGTCCACCCCGACCAGGACGTGTACCCGAGTCGGGTTCCGGAGCCTGGGCTGGTGGCTCGCATCGATCCCGTCGTGAGCCCCGGCCGGCGCGAGCGAGGCCCGTTGAGCCCAGCGCAAGTGCGCCGATTTGAACGGCGCGGAGCGCTGGTGCTGCCGCAAGTCTTCTCTCCAGCGGAGGTCCAGCACCTGTTGGCCACCACGAACGCCTTGCGGGAGCAGTACGAGGCGAAGTCCTACGAGGAACTCGACCGTACGACGGACATGCGCGTCATCACCGAACGCGGAGGATCCCTAGCCGAACACGAGGGGCAGCCGCCGACCCTCAAGAGCATCTGGCAGATTCACCTACCCCCGGAGCATGCGCCTCACATGCTGTTCGCGGCGGACCTGGCGCGCCGCACGGTGTGCGATGCCCGTTTGGTCCAAGCCGCGGAGCAACTGATCGGCGAAGAGGTCTACATCCACCAAAGCCGCATCAACTTCCAGCGCGGATTCGGCGAGCATCACCGTGGGGGAACCGGATTTTTGTGGCATCAAGACTTCGAACAATGGCACTGCGAAGACGGCATGCCTCGCATGCGGGCCGTTTCGATGGCGATCCTGTTGGAGCGCGCCGTGCCTGCCAACGGAGCGCTGATGGTCATGCCGGGATCGCATCGCACGATGATCCAAGCGTACGGCGATCCGGAGGAGTCGGATCGATACGCCCAGGGAGCTCTCTCGCGAGGCCCTGTGCTGCCAGCAAACCTTCTGCTGAAAATGGCCGACACGCACGGCATCGAATACTGCCGGGGCGAACCAGGAGATGTGGTCCTGTTCGATTGCAACACGGTGCACGGCAGCCATACCAACATCTCTCCGTGGGGTCGCTGCATGTTCTTCGCCGTCTACAACGCGGTTTCGAACACTCCCGCTAGCCAGCCGTTTGCCGCGCCCGAGCCACGGCCCGAGCACATCGGCAGCCACGACCCGCGTTTTGCAGGCGTACCTTTGCCAGCGTTGCACCAAGCGCTTGTCCCGGCAACGAGCGAGGATCCGCCTTGCCGCTAGCTGCCACATCCGGTTGGATCGATCCCATCCTAGCGGTGCTGGTGGTGGCCAACCTGATGCCGATCCTGCCCGTCATCATGGGCGTGTTAGGCAACGTGCCGCGCGCGCAGCGCCAGTCACTGGCTCTCTCGGCCCTCTTGCTTGGCAATGGAGTCGCTTTTGGCTTCGCCTTGGGAGGCGGCTGGTTGCTCGCGGTGCTCGACAGCCAGTTGGATGATCTGCGTGTGGCTGGCGGGCTCATCCTGCTCGTGTTCGCTATCTACGACCTGCTGTTTTCACGGGAGGAGCGCAAAGAGCCTTTAGGCGAAATCGCTGAAGGAGAAGTCGCCGATCCAGAGACTTCCATGGGCTTGGTGCCGCTCGGTGTGCCCTTGATGGTGGGCCCAGCGACCTTGACGACGGTGCTCGTGGTGGCGGAGACTTACGGCATCATGGCTTTGACGTTGGCCATCGCCGTCAACACGTTGGTGAATATCGGGTTGCTCGCTTTCGGGCAACGCATGATGGATGCGGGCGGTCACGGCTTCATGCGTGCCTCTGGCAAGGTCTTCGGACTGCTGCTCGCCACGCTGGCGATCACCATGCTGCGGGTGGGACTGTCCAACATCGTAGGGGCGGCCTGAAAATGTCATTTGCCCTAGCGGAAAGCCAAGTCGCGCAAGAAGAGCGCGATGGGCGGAAACGCGATGACCAAGGCCGAGCAGGCCAACAGAATCAAAAGAAAGGGTGGTGTGCCCCTCAGGATCTCCATGTAGGGCCGACGGAAAACGGCGATCGCCGTGAAGATGTCGCAGCCGAAGGGGGGGGTGGCCGAACCGATGGCGACTTGCATGGTCACCACCGTGCCCACCAGCACGGGGTCGATGCCCGCCTGCGCCGCCACCGGAGCAAAGATGGGCGCCAAGATCAGAATCACGACGATGGGGTCCACGAACATGCACCCCACGAAAGTCGCGATCGCGATGGAGATCAAGATGCGAGTGGGGCTGCTGGATTCCTCCAAACCGAATACCCCTTGCACCAGGATTTGCGGCAGTTCGGCGTACGAAATCACCCACGAGAAAGCTTGGCCCGCGCCGACCAGCACAAAAACGACGGCGGTGACGAGGGCGGTGGAGCGTGCGATCCCAAAGAGCGCGCTGAGGGGCAGTTCGCGATACACGACGAACTCCAAAAAGCACGCGTAGAGCACACTCACCGCGGCGGCTTCGGTGGGGCTAAAGAGCCCCGAGTAAATCCCGCCGATGATGATCAAGGGAAATCCACCCGGCAGCAAGGCGCGTCTCGTGGCCCCCAAACGTTGCTGGCGATCGGCCTTCGGTTGGTCCTGGATGCCGAGGCGACCGGCTGCCACGCGACAGTAGACGCAAAAGAGGCACAGGATCAGCAAGCCCGGCCCGATGCCGACCAAAAACAGCTCGCCAACCGACGTGCCGGTGACCACACCGTACACGATCATGCCGATGCTGGGCGGGATCAGCAGCGCGATGTCGCTGGCGTTGATGATCAAAGCCATCGCAAACGAATCGGGATAACCTGCGCGCAGCAAGCGCGGCCGCAGGGGCGAACCGATGGCGACCACGGTGGCTTGTGTCGAGCCCGAAATCGCGCCGAACAGCGTGCAACTCACCGCCGCGGTCATGGGCAATCCGCCCCGTCGGTGTCCTACGAGGCTCATTACCCAATCCAGCAGGCGATCGGCGGCTTGACCGCGCGACATGATCTCCGCGGCCAGGATGAACATGGGCACCGCGATCAGAGCTGCGGGTTGGATGCCCGTGATCCACTGCTGGATCAGGATTTCCGGGTTGGCGTAGCGGAACGGCTCAAATCCGACGATCGCGATCCACGCGGCAGCCAGCAGGGGCACCTTCATGGGGAACCCAAGCAGCAACAGCAGGAGCAAAACCGCTCCCATCGTGAGCGCAAGACCGGTGATCATGATCTAGGCGCGCTCCTCGTGGGAGGGCTCCGGTGCCGCAGCGGGCTCGGGGCGGTCCGGACGATCCCAGGCGATGTACACCCGGTCGTCTTTGGCGGTCAGGTTCTGGAAAACCCCCAAGGCGTATTGCACGGCGCCGAGGACCAAGCCCAGCGGGGCGACGAAGTAGACCACGCGCAAGGGGATGTCGAGGACCGGCGAGCGCCGATCGACGCTCCAGGCGTATTGCAGCGCGTACCACGCCAACAGCAGGAGCAACGCCGCCGTGGCGCTGCCCACCACTACCAGCAACCAACGCCGCAAGCGGGTGGGCAACGCATCGCTCAAGGCCGACATGCGAATGTGTCGGCCTTCTCCCGCCGCGTAGCTCAAACCCACAAAGCAGATCAGCACGATCAAGAACTGGTTGAGTTCTTCGGTCGCGGCCAGCGAGTCGCCCGTGAGGTTGCGCGCGATCACGTTGGTGATGGTGGCCGCCGCCATCAGGAGCATGGCTCCGGCCAGCAACCAGCCCTCAATGCGATGCAAGAGCGAGTGAAGTTTCTTCACTCCACCGAGCCTACACAGACGACGTTCGGGATGAAACCCGCTTTCGCCTGCGCCTTTCTGTCACTCACCGAATCATGAATCCCAAACCAAACCGGTCCGCCCACCGGGCCAATTCACCTTCCTCTCCAGGCGCGTCTTTCTGGCGACACCTGTCCTTGTTTCTCGTGACCGGCATGCTGCTCGGTGGCTTCTCCGCGTGTGGAAACGGCGCATCCGATGAATCCCCGACCACCTGGCGATTCGCGATCGAAGAGACCGCAGGCTCCGTACAGGATGCTTATGCGCAGGAATTCAAACGGCGGATCGAGGAGCGCACCCAGGGACGCATCGAGGTCAAGGTGTACCCCTATGGAACCCTGGGGACGAGCGACGACATCACCGAGCAACTGCGCATGGGATCCTTGCAGTTTGCGATGGCTTCCCCCGGCCACTTGGGCAAGACCATCCCAGAGTTGCAGGTCTTTTTGCTGCACTTCTTGTTCTCCGATCACGACGAGGTCAATCGAGCGGCGTTGCAGGATCCAGAGTTTCGGGCGGCGGTCGATCCGCTCTTCCCGGAGAAGGGTATGCGCATGCTCGACCTCTTGCCCGAGGGTTGGATGGTGTGGACGACTCAGAAGGAGATCCGCAAACCTGCGGACTTTGAAGGCGTCAAAATCCGCACGATGACCTCACCTTTGCTGTTGGCGGCCTACGAAGCCTACGGAGCGAGCCCGCAAGCCATGCCGTACGGCGAGGTCTACAGCGGACTGCAACTCAACATGATCGACGCCCAGGTGAACCCCGTCTTCGCCATCGAGGAGATGAGCTTCTACGAAGTCACCAGCCACATGATCTTTGCCAAGGCGGCTCCCTTCTTGACCACGTGTGTGGCGCACGAAGGCTTCTTGGACGGTTTAACCAAGGCGGAGCGGGCGTTGGTTCTTGAGGTCGTTGCCGAACTGCGCCCTTACCTTTGGGATTTTCAGCTGCGCACGAACGAAGAGCGCTTGCAGACCATCCGTGAAAAGAAGCCCTCGATGGAGTGGGTCGAATTGACCGAAGCGGAGCGCGCCGTGTTCCGGGAACGGAGCCAACCGGTACGCGAG
>JAUHXY010000091.1 GCA_030426785.1 bacterium | reverse complement strand
TTGGCTTGGCACGCCCATGCGGGGCTTGGTACGACCTTGATGGGTCTGGCGTTGCTGGTCGCTTGGTGGGAGTACGAGCGACGTCCTTGGGGTGCCGGTCTTGCTTTAGCCGTAGCCTGTGCTTTGCGACAGGAGTTTGTGCTCTTCGTACTACCGTTGCTCCTGGCGGCGCCACGGGCACGCCGCATCCCTTTCGCCCTCCCGTCGCTGGTGGTGCTCGTCGGCTGGACCGCCTTCCGGTGGATCTACTACGGGATGCTCTTACCCACCACCTACGCCACGAAAAAGCTGCCCGTCGCCGCGGATCTAGGGTACGGCCTCTCGTATCTGACCGACGCCACTTGGAACCTGGGTTGGGCGGGCCTGTTAGCCGTGCTGATCCTGCGGGCGGCCCGAGAGCGAGATCGGCTGCGCTGGGCCTGGACGGCAGGAGTCCTGCTGCACAGCGCTTACGTGCTCTGGGTCGGAGGCGATTTCATGGTCTTGTCGCGCTTTTTCGTCCCTGTGTTTCCGTTGTTGGTCTGCATGGTTTGGCCTCGCGGACTCGAGCGCGCCGTTTGGGTGCCGGCGGTGGGGCTGGCGGGTGTGTTGGTATTGCAGTGGAATCAGTTTGGACCACACGAAGAGAGCCGCTCCACCCGCCTGATGATCCAACAGGGTTTCAAGCAGCGCTGGGCGCGCCTGGGCTTCCACTTCCGCGACTTGGCTCCGCCGGACACCCGCGTGGCCTTGTCGCCGATCGGAGCTTTTGGTTGGGCCTCGCGCTTGCCCATCGTCGACATCTTGGGCCTGACCAACGACAGCGTGGTGGACGTGGAGCCCAACCTCGAGTTCATTCGGGTGAAGGGCCACCACCGCGCCAACTTCGATTGGGTCATGGAGCAGCGCCCCGAGTACGTGATTTTGGGCAATGGGGTCCGCGCCGAAGACGGTACGTTCACCATCAATCCTTGGGAACGGGGCTTTTACGAGTCCCTTCAGCGCGGCGGGCGCTTTCCGCAGGCCTACCGACAGGCCTCCATGGACGTGGGGGACGGTATGCCGTTGGATGTGTTCGTGCGTCGGGATTTGGCTCTTCCCCGCGGAACCGTTTGGACGGGGCCTTAGGTGGGGAAAACCTTGGTCGCAAGCCGCGCGAGTCGTAGGCTGCCAGGGTGAGCGAGCGCCAAGCATGGGGATCCCCGATCGGAGAACGGGAGGGTCGTAGCCCTCGGGTCCACACCCGTTACCCGTCCGGTTTTGCGCAGGAAGTGCGCCGTAGCCCCTTTGGTGGCTGGGCCGGCTGGCTCGTACTGAGTTTCGCTGTTTGCTTCGGGGGCTGCAGCGCCGAACCCAGTGGTTCGACCGTGCCGGGACGACGCCATCTTGTGCTGGTGACGGTCGAGGGGTTGCGCGCCGAAGCGCTCGGCGCGTACGCCCCCTGGTTCGCCGACTGGGCCGCAGGGTCGGACGGTGAGGCCGTGGAAGCCTCGGCTCGTCAGACCACTGCGGAGGAGGCCTGGGGCCTTGCAGCCCACACGCCTCACCTGGACGCGTTGGCGCAGCGATCTTTGGTGTATGGGTACGCCCTCGCACCCAGTTCGTGGTGTGCCCCCAGCTTGGCCGGGTTGATGGCTTCACGTTATCCCTCGGAATTGGGGTTCACCGACCTCTCAGAGCCATTGACGGGGGATGCGGTCACTCTGGCGGAAGTGCTGTCCGGAGCGGGTTGGCGCACGCGTGCCTACGTGGAACATCCCTTCCTGCTCGCGCGCCACAATCTGGATCAAGGTTTTGCGGACTACTCCTTAGTGGCGGGTGAGAGCGCCAAAGTTCGCAGTGCCGATGCGGTCGATGCTGCCCAGAAAGCGATCGGAAAGATGGGGGCGCAGTCGACCTTCTTGTGGGTTCAACTCGGTGGATTGGGTCCGCCCTACGAGGAGGAGGATGGGTCGCAAGCGCTCTCACGCCGGGACTGGATGCGCTATCGCGATCAGTGGAGCCCTCAAGACTTAGAGATTCTGCGAGCGCTGTATGAACGGGAGGTGGAACGCGTCGATCAAGAGATCGGAGCGCTCTTGGACACGCTGGATCGACGTGGCTTGACGGAAGACACCATCGTCGTCGTGACCGCCAGCAACGGTTGTGAGCTGTTGGAGCGTGGCATGATCGGAGATGGGGTGTCCTTGTACGCGGACCAGATCCGAGTGCCGCTGCTGATCTGCGTACCAGGAGAGCGCGGGGGATCGATCGCCGAGCCGGTCTCGCTCCTCGACGTGGCGCCGAGCGTGTTGCGGCTCGTAGGGCTCTCGGCCCCAGCCGAGTGGAGGGGTGTGTCGGTCTTGCCGTTGGACCCGATCCAGACGCGTCCGTTGTTCGCGGAATTGTCCCGTGCGCGTTCCTTGCGAGCGGTGCTGCAAGGGGACTTCAAGTTGATCTGGGACGCGGAACGCGAGCGGGCTCAACTGTACGACATCTTCTCCGACCCTCACGAGCAGCACGACCTCGCCGACCAGCGCGGGGCGCAACGGGAGGAATGGTTGGCGGTTCTGCGCGCCTGGAATCCGGATGCCGCCTCCGCGGATTCCGCGGACGACGGGGGTCCGCGCTAAGCCCTGGCTTGGATTCCGACTGGGGAATCGTGGTAGAGAGGATCCGAGGCATGCGAGGACGATGGAACCGCCGTCCGGCTCGGCGCCCCACATTCAGCACCGTTTCCGGCCTCGCGATCCCGCGCTTCTCGGGTAGGTTCTAAGGACATGGCCGGGTTGCGAAATGGATGGCGGGGCGGACCAGTCCCGCCAACGAAAAGAACTGTTGTGAGCGGTCTCCTTACGCTGGGGGCTCTTTGGGCGCTCGGCGGTTGCGGCGACTCTCCGGGCGGGCCGGCTGGGGGCACCGCTGCCCTAGCATGGGGCTTGGCGCATCAACCGACGATCGAATGGCAAGTCGTTCCCGCCGAATTGGCCGAGCACGCTGGGATCGCGGCCCAGCTCCAGCGGATTCGTTCCAACCCCACCTTTGAATGGGTGGCAGCCCAAGAACAGACGATCTCTGAGGCCTCGCGCCTCGTCATCGGACTGGAGAGTGCACCGGAATGCCAAGTCTGGTTGGACCGTATCGGGGTGCACCGAGACGAGGAGGCATGGGCGCTCGAGGGGGTGCGAGTGGCGGCGCCCCAAGCGGGGATCCTCGCTACCCTCCGGGATCCTGACCGGCCCCGCTTGCCACTCACATTGGCATGTGCGAACACAGCGGAGAACCTTGCGCTCTTGCTTGAGTCCCTGGAACCGGGAACCTACCCGTGCGCGCAATTGATGCGGGGAGAATTCCCGATCATGCGCGTCGACTTGGACGACCGCGGGAAACCGATTCCAGAGCGCAGCCTCGCCTGCGAACCGTGGTTTTGGCAACCAGGAACGCGGGAACAAGTGCAGAGTTTCAGCGCTTCGTCCTTCACCGTGCGCGCGCTCGCTGGAACGGATCGAGCTTCGGTGGAGTCCTATGCGCAGGCGTTGCGGAAAACCTGGCAGCGCGCAGAAGTCTGGGCTGGTCCACTGGGAGAGGGTCAGCTGCGTTTGTACGTTCAGGGTCGTGCCGGCCATTGGCAGCACTCGGGGCCTGCAGGCCGTTGGAGCCGCGTCGACCGTGCTAGCCACTCTGCGCAGGTCTTGCTACCCAAGGGGAGTGGTGCTGATGGAGGGGCCGGCATCGTCGAAGCCTACTTGCGATCCAAGATGGGTCCTTCCCCGTGGCCTTGGATGGCAGATGCTTGTGCTTTGCAGGCGAGTGGAGTTTACGAGGGGTGGGCTTTGGAAGACTGGTGGGCGGTCCTCGCCCGCTTGCCCGATGTGGGAGTGCCCAGCGACTGGTTGGGCCCGTCGGATTGGGAGCGTCGCTCGCCTCACCTTGTTCGACCCTTGCGAGCCATGCTGGTCGACTTGATTGCAGAGCGAGATCCCCACGCGGTAGGGGAGCTTTGGCATGCGGCTGCTGATCATGAACTGTGGTTGGACGCTTTCGAAAGAGCGGCTGACAAACTGGGCGCACTCGCCGCACGCTCGGACCTGCCGGAACCGCAGAAATGGCTTCAGAGGGGCTCCGGTTCGGGCCCTTGGTTAGGCGTGGCATTCGATGGAGGTTTCGATCCAGACGGCGCAGGTGCCTGGAGTGCCGGTCACCAAGTTTGGCTGCAAGAGCTGCACGATCTCGGCGCACGTGCGATCGGCTTGCCCTTGGTGTATGTGGCTGAGCCCCACGGACCTTGGGTTCGCCGCTTGCCGTGGGGGCAACCCGACTACCGCTATGCGGTTCCTGGAGAGACCCTCTTGGCCGCCGCGGTCTATGAAGCGCGAGCGTTCGGTTGGATGACGGCGATCGAGTTGGAGGTTTGGGCGCGGCCTTCTGGTGTGCCGCTCAAGGACCTGGTCTGGCCTGATGTCCAACGCACCAACGAGTTTTTCGATGCCTATGCGCGCGCCAGCCTGCACGCAGCCCTCTTTGCTCGCCTTCACGGCGTGGCTGCGCTCAACCTCGGAAACCGCTTGGGTGAGATGGTCCGCACGCAACCAAAAGATGGCGAAGCCAGTCTCGCGGCGCGTGAACCGGTCTTTCAGGCCCGCCGGGAAGGTTGGCGTGCCCTTTGGTTTCCCGTGCGGAGTGTTTACGGGGGCCTGCTCGGTTTTGGGCCCGGAAACGCGGCCTGGATCCAACAATCCCCGCTCGTCTACGAGTTGGATTTTGCCACGATCGAGGCGCGTGCGGACCTTCGTCGCCTAGCCAACCCATCCAGCACCAAGATTGCACTAGGTCGCCAGCGCTGGGAGGGGTGGTTGGATCTGTGGAAATCTCGAACCGAGGGGGCATCCGTTCTCCTTTGGCCCTTGGGACCCGCCCCGCCTGAACCCTCAGACCAAAGAAGCCCCGAGGTCGGAATTCCCTCGTTTTCAGGTCGAACGGAGTATGTTTGGATGGCCTTAGGGCAAGCCTTGGCGGGGAAGAGTGCGGCGGAATGGGCCGATGCCCTTGGGGTCTTTTTGGGTCCAGTGCCCTTTGATGGAACGGCCCGGTTCGTCTCTGGGCAAAGTGTACTCACCGCCGAGAAGGTCCGCATGATCTTGGAGGCCGCTCGCGGCGAGCCCGGTTCCGATTGATCGGGAGTGTGCGCCTGATGCCGATCCCGAAACGCGTGCGTGGGTAGCAGAGGTCGCCTGGCGAAGCAGCGTGCCCCAGGATGGGAAGTAGGGGGGCTGGAGAGACCTCCACCATCCCGCCAAAAAGCCAGAAAGGCCAAGAAACCGGGATTTGTTTTAGCGGGCCAACCCGATTTCCGATGGGACCCCTGTTCGGCCCCCTTTTCGGCCACCTGCTCCCCATGTCGCAAAGCCAGAATCAGAAGGCCATCAAGGCCCTGGAAGCTTCTCTTGAACGCGCTGAAGCGTCGTTGCAGGCGTTTCGCGACGGAGAGCGATTCTGGCGTAGTTGGGAGCGCTCCAAGCAGTACGTCGCTGCCGCTCGGCGGGCCAAGTCGTACTTGGAACTTGCTCTGGAGTCGCTGGAGGACCCGCTTGCAGGGACCGAGTTTGGGGTGGCTCGCAGGGGGTGGCTAGGGCGCACGGTCAAAGGGCTGGCTTCGTATCTGTCTCATGGAGCCCAAGAAGGTGCCGATCAAGACTCCTTGGACGCGGTCGGAGCCCCTTTGCCGACGGAATCTCTCTCCGACCAGTGGTCAGAGTCCGGTCCCGGCCAGGCACTCGAAGGGAACGGTGCCGTCGTCGAACTGCCAGACCTGATCGGCATGATCCGGGCGCAAGGGATGACGGGCATCTTGAACCTGACCCTGCCCATTGAATCCCTGCAGTTGCACTTTGAGGCCGGCAATTTGGTCCATGCTTACAGCGAGAATGCACCCGCCAACCTGCGGCTCGGTGAAATCCTCGTGGAGCAAGGGGCGATCGAAGAGGAGCGTTTGAACTCCCTGCTGTACTGCCATCGCAGTTCTCCCAAGCTGCTGGGGGAAATCCTCATCTCCGGTGGGGTGGTCGACTCGGAGGACCTGCACAAGGCACTCAACTACCAGATCCAGTGCTTGTTCGACCGCCTGTTCACCTATCGGAAACAGGCTCACTTCCGCTTTGAGCCCGGCTTGCCGGATACGACGGCTCATCGCGCGCGCGTCAACGTGCTGCAACTCCTGCTGGAGAGCGCGCGAGCCTACGATGAGACCGAGCAATCGGCCGTCGAAGAGGTCAAGAAAGAAGCCTCGTAGGGCCCCGTACCCTCGGCAGAGGGCTACCCACCTTTGACTTCGCGACCGCGGATCGCTCGGCCGGAAAAGGGCGTGGGGCCAAGGGCCCCCCATCCACCATGTTTCGGTGACGCGGACCCGCGAGATCTCCCCTGGTCGTTCGAGGCACCAAGAGCCAAGGGGCGTTCGGCCTTCGGGTGCGCGGTAGGTTTCCCCGATTCCGCAGCGTATGCTCTGCCTCCCCATGGGGACCCTCTTGCGCGACTACCTGCAGCATTGGCGCGGGACCTCCTCTACGGCGCGACGCTACCTGATCGGCGCCGTCTTGATGGGCTTCTCCCAGGCGGTGACCTGGTCGCTGCTGGCGCGCTATCTGGACGCGCGCGGGCTGGATAAAGAACAGGTAGGTAGTGTTCTGGCGGCGGATGCGACGGGCAAGATGATCATCGCTTTGCCAGCTGCGCTTTGGCTCGCGAGGCGCCCGGTGCGCCGCACGTTCATGGGGTCGGCTTGTCTGGGTGGCGCGGCCTACTTGGTGATGCCCTGGATCGCTTCGCACCGCGGCTTGTTGGTGGCGAACTTTGTGGCGGGCATGAGCATGGCGGTTCACTACGTGATGATCGCTCCCTTTTTGTTCCGTCACACGCGCAGCGCCGAGCGCGCGTCTATTTTCGGGTTGGCAGAAGCGACCCGAACCCTCGCGTCGGTGGTCGGTGCCTTCGGTGGCGGCATGCTGGTGGCCGTCTTGATGCGGGCATGGCTGGAACCCGGGGCGAGCATCGCGCGTACCAACGCTGCGGAGGCCGATGCGACGGGCTACGCGATCATGGCGGCCGGGGCTAGCGCGATCCTGGCAGCATGGATCTACGGAAGCATGCAGGAAGCCCCCCGGCCGCAGCCGAAGGTTCGTGTTTCTCTGCTCTCGTTGTTGGTGCAGCATCGCAAGTTGGTGGCGCGCTTCGCGATCCCACAAGGATTCGTCGCGGCCGGTGCGGGCATTTGCATTCCATTCCTGCCCCTATACTTCAAAGACCGTTTCGCGTTAGGACCGGACGCCTGGGGCCAACTTTTTGCGGTCGGCCAAATCCTGATGACCTTCGGTTTGCTGCTGACGCCCCTCGTATTGGCCCGTTTGGGCTACGTGCGCTCGATCGTCGCCATCGAGTTGGCTTCGCTACCTTTTTTCTTGCTGTTGGCTTGGACGACGAGTTTGCCCCTGGCCGCGTTCGCCTTTCTGATGCGCGGAGCGTTGATGAATAGCACGCATCCCATCCACAAGAATCTGATGATGAAAGGTACGCCAGAAGGGGTGCGAGAGGTGCAGACGGGGGTCAACGCGACCTTGTGGGGTTTGGGGTGGGTGGTCGGCCCCCAGTGGAGTGGCTGGATCCTGGAAGAGACGCAAGACAATTACGCTTTGCTGATGTACGCGACCATCGCGTGCTACGTGATCGCGGCCGGGTTGACTTGGACTTTGCTCGGACCGGTCGAGCGCTACGCCCTGCAAGAGGAGGAAGAGTGAACCTTCCGCATCGCATGGCCCGCGCGCTGCCGCCTCTGTTGGCCTGCGTTTTGGCTCTGGTCGTGCTCTTGACGTTGTTCGCTGGAGTGTGGCCCGCTTTGGAGCCCCTCTCCAACCTGCGTTGGTGGTTCGCTTGCGGGCTAGGAATGATCGCAGGGTGGAGTTTTCTGCGAGCTCGTTCGCGCTGGCACCAAAGTGTGGCCGCCGGGCTCGCCGCCCTTGCCCTGGCCGGGTGTTGGCCGGGGCTCGCGCTGTACGTGCCTCAGCCTTCCGTGGGGGGACCTCGGAGCACGCCCCTGCGCATCGGCTCGACCAATCTATTGTTCGGCATTGCCCATCCCAAACCCGTAGGCGCGTGGATGGGCGAGCAGGATCTCGATATCGTCGGTTTTGTCGAGGTCAAGGATTCGCAACGATCCCAACTGCGCTGGTCGAAGCTCCTGGAGTCCTGGCGGGGCGAGTATCCCTATCAATTCGTTGAGGTCCACGACTACTACGGTTTAGCGATTTTGAGCCGCGTCCCCTTGAACGAGCGCCGCGTGCAGCGCACTTGGGACAGCCTCGGAGAAGAGCGCGGGCGCCCGATCGCGTTGCACGCCGATGTGGAATGGGAAGGGGAGTCGCTGCGGCTGACCCTGGTTCACCCTCCGCGCCCGGAACGCTCCTGGAGGAGGAAGGTGCGCGAAGATTTCTTGGAATCCCTCGTCACCCAAGCCCCACAGCACGGGTCTTGGGTGGTGTTCGGGGACTTCAATACATCCGAAGGGTCCCCTTGGTTTCGGCGTCTCCTGCGGCGGACGGGTCTCGTGGACTCGCGTCGCGGGCGCGGGCGCTTTGCCACCTGGAGCCCTGCTTGGTTTTGGTTGCCTCTCGTTCCTCTGGATCACATCCTAGTGCGCGGCCCTCGCGTGCTCTCCCGCGGGATCGGGCCTTCCGTGCGCAGCGATCATCGTCCGATCCACGCCACCTTGGCATGGCCCAAAACACCCACCCCACCCTCGATTCCCCGCTGACCCGCTTGCCCGGCATTGGGCAGGCGAAGGGGGACAAGTTGCAGCAGGCTGGGTTCGGGACTTTGCGGGATCTGCTGCTGGCGCGACCTTTGGGGGTCGAGCAGTGGCCGAGCGTACGCCCCTTGGCCGCAATCTTTGCGCAGCATGCGCCCGCTCCGGAACGGAGGGCCGGGCCGGGAGCGGCGGCCGCCGGTGCGCCCAAGGTGCGCGTGCGCGCGCGCGTCGTTTCCAAACGGTTGACGCGCTTTGGGGGTCGCAAGTCGAGCGTGCGCTGGACTTTGGAAGACGCGGCAGGCGATCGCATCGCAGCCCTGTGGTTCAACCAGCCTTGGATGGCGGACTTGGTTCCCGAAGCCACCGAGGTGGAGTGTTATGGACCGTTGGTGGACGCCAAAGGGCCAGCTTTGAGCGCTCCCCAGGTCGGCACGGTGGAGCGGCCGTTGCCCGATCCGGGCACGGTGGCTCCGCGTTACGCTCCCCCGGCTGGATTCTCCGAAGAGTTTTGGCGCGGCTTGTTGCAGCAAGCGTGGGACCTGTGTGGCGAGCGATTGCGCGATCCATTGTCTCCCGAGGATCTTGCGCAGCACGACCTGCCCGAGTTGCGGCGCGCGGTGCGTGGGGTGCACTTCCCCGACACCATGGTGGACTTCGAGGCCGGGCGCCGGCGCCTCGCCCTAGAACCGCTGTTGCGCATCCAAGCCAACCTGCAAATGCGTCGGTCCGGACGGGGAGGCGGAGCGCAAGCCATTCGCCCCGCGCGCGAAGTGCTCGCTCAGATCGCAGGCCGCTTTCCCTATCGCTTTACCGCAGGTCAGCGGGAGGTCATGCGCGACATCCTGCGCGATCTGGCGCGGGCGGTCCCCATGCGGCGCCTCGTGCAAGGGGACGTGGGCTCGGGCAAAACAGCGCTCGCCGTGTTCGCCGCCATGGCCGTGGTGGAGGGGGGCGGGCAGGTTGCATTCATGGCTCCGACCGAATTGTTGGCGGAGCAGCACTTCTATGGGGCCCGAGACATGCTGCGAGAGCAGGGCATCGAGGTGGAGCTACTGACCGGCTCTCTCGCACCCGGAGACCGGCGCTACTTGGTCGAACGACTGGAGCGAGGGGACATTCAGGTTCTATTCGGGACCCACGCGCTCTTCTCCAAGGACGTGTGCTTCGCTCGCTTGGACTTGGTGGTGATCGACGAACAACATCGTTTCGGTGTCGGCCAGCGGGCTTCGTTGACGGGCAAGAGCCAGGCCGCGCACCTCTTGTTGCTCACGGCCACGCCGATTCCGCGCACCTTGGCCCTCACCTTGTATGGGGACTTGGAGGTGAGCGTGCTTTCCGAAGCCCCTCCTGGACGAGGTTCGATCCGCACCCAATGGAGTCGTGGGGCGGCCAAGCGCAAGGTGCGCGCGTTTCTGGAGGCGCGGCTCGCCGAAGGTGAGCAGGTCTATTGGGTGTGCCCGCGCATCGGGGGGGGCGAAGAAGGGCGCACTGGTGTGCTCGAGCGCTACGACGAGTTTTGCGCGGATCCCGCCCTCGCACGCTTCGGCGTGGAGTGCGTGCACGGCAAGCTACCCGCGGAGGAACGCGCGTGGCGTCTCGACCGTTTTCGGGCGGGGGACGTGGGGTTGTTGGTCGCGACCACCGTGGTGGAGGTGGGCGTCGATGTGCCCAACGCTACGGTGATGGTGATCGAGGACGCGCATCGTTTGGGCTTGGCCCAACTGCACCAACTGCGCGGAAGGGTGGGGCGCGGACCGCTCGACTCCTACTGCATTCTGTTGGGCGACAAGGGTGCTCAAGAACGGCTCGAACTCATGGAGCGTAGTCGCGACGGTTTCTTCCTGGCGGAAGAGGATTTGCGCAAGCGAGGCATGGGGGACCTAGCTGGCATGCGGCAAGCGGGTTTCAACACCGAGGGGTTGAGCGATCCGGAGTCCGATTTGGACCTGTTCTTGGCCGCTCGTGACTTGGTGCAGGGGCGGCCGCGGGTGCTGGCGCACTATGCCGATCCGGACGGAGAGCGCTTGACTCCGTAGGGCTCCGGACTAAACGGCGGAGCGCTTGCGGCGGGTGGTTTGGGTCGACTTCTTGCGCTTGGGGCGGGGTCGGCTGGAGCGCTCGTGGTTGAAGACTTCCCAGTCCTTCGGAGACATCAGCCGCACCTCCCCGCCGCATTGGGTGCAGTAGCTCAGCGTTGGGCTAGCTAGGTAGGCCACGTAGGCTTGGCAGTGGGTGCAGTACTTGCGGTCGTGTTGGAAGGCTCCGTAGTTCATGGTGGTTCCCCTCGGTTGGATACTCGGCTCGGCGATCGGTTTCGGCGGCCCTTGCGGTTCGGTCTGCGGTTCTACTTGCACTCCGCGTGCCAACGCCGCTTCGCTAAGGGAGGGGTGCCCCGTAAGTGATGCATTAGCAACTACTTAGCCACCATTCTCGCTTTGGCGCGTACGGGGAGGCGATCGCTCCCCGTTGCAAGATTGCAACGCCTCGCCGACCGCTTCTGTGCTGGTCCCCGCCCCTCCAGGCCCCGCAACGCCCTTGCGCACCCTCTGCTCCCCGATTGTCGGACCTGTTGAGAAACCACAACGGCTGCGACGCATGTTCAGAAAAGGCAACGCCCAGATGCAGCGCTAAGCAAGAGTACCCGGCTGCCCTCCGGCGGGAGACAGGCGCGGGTCACAAGTTGATGGCCCCGCGAAGCGCTGTCCCGAAGCGAGAGGGGGCGGGCCGCAACCGAGCCCGCCCCGATTCAAACTCCGTGGGACCAATCGTCTTCGCTGCGGCCAACGGTCGCGAGTCCCTGGTGCTGGTGCAAACCCGCGTAGCGGCCGCCCAAGGCGATCAGCTCCGCGTGCGAGCCCCGTTCCACGATGCGACCGGACTCGATGACCAAGATGAGGTCCGCCCGCTCGATGGTCGACAAGCGATGGGCGATCACAAAGCTCGTGCGACCCTCCAAGACCCGCTCCAAAGCGGCTTGGATGTGCCGCTCCGTCTCGGTATCCACGTTGGCGGTGGCCTCATCCATGATGAGAACCGCCGGGTTCTTGAGTAGGGCCCGGGCGAAGGACACGAGCTGTCGCTCTCCTTGGGACAACTTGGTGCCTCCTTCGCCAACCTCGAAGTCGTAACCGCCCTCGAGCCGCGTCACGAAGTCGTGCACGCCAACCCAGCGGGCCGCCTCGCGAACCTCTTCATCCGTCGCGTCCAAGCGTCCGTAGCGGATGTTCTCCATCACGGTGCCGCCGAACAGAAAAGGGTCTTGCAGGACGATCCCGAAGTTGGAGTGCAACCAAGCCAAGCTGCGATCTTGCACGTCGATGCCGCCCACGGTGATGCGTCCCGAGGTCGGCTCGTAGAAGCGACACAGCAGGCTGATCAGGGTGGTCTTGCCACCTCCCGTCGATCCCACCAAGGCCACGGTCTGACCGGGCTCGATGCGCACGTGGATGTCTTCCAGCACCTTGCTGCCGGCTCCACTCGACGAACTCGTGGGTGCGTAGCCAAAGTGCACGTGCTCGAATTCGATGGCTCCCAGTCCTTGGGGCCAACCGTCGTCCGCGCGCCCCGGTTGGGGGTTGGCGGCCTGTTGCGCTAGGCGTGCCTGCACCTCGGGGGAATCCACGATCTGAGGCTCCGTGGTCAGGAGCTCCACGATGCGTTCCGCCGAGGCCTGGGCCATCTGCAAGTCTCCAAAGATCATGGCCAACTCTCGCAGGGGTTCGAACAAGAGGCGCGTGTAGGCCAGGAAAGCGACCAGCGTCCCGAGGCTCATGCCGCTCGATGAGACGAACAGGCCGCCCTGCAGCAAGACCAACGCAGTGGCCAAGCTACCGATGGTGACGACGGTGGGAAGATAGAGCGCGGATAGCACCGCGTTGCGCACGCTGGCCTGTTGCAGCTCTTCGACCCGACCGCCGAATTCTTGGGCTTGCGCAGCTTGGCGCGCGAAGGCCTTGGTGGTGGCGACCCCTTGGATCGACTCGTTGAAGTCGGCGGTGATGGCCGAGTTGATCTTGCGGATCTTACGGGAGGCCTTGAGCTGACGCTTCTGGAAGGCGCGGCTGGCCCACACGAGCAGCGGCATGACCGTCAATACGAGCAGCCCCAGCTTCCAATGCAACACCAACAGCACCGTCGTGATGCCGATCAAGAAGGAGCTCGCCCAGAGAACGTCCAACGTGCCCCAGGCCATGATGGTGGCGAGCCGTTCGCAATCGCTGGTCATGCGCGACATCAACCAGCCCGTGGCGCGCTGATCGTAGTAAGCGAACTCGAGTTGTTGCAGGTTGTGGAAGCCCGCTTGGCGAATGTCGGCGGCTACGGAAACCTTGAGGAAACCGACCACGCGAATGAACGAGAAAACGCTGCAGCACAACACCAGCGTGCAGGCCGCATACGCAAAGCCGTAGGGCCACAAGGACGGCGTGGCACCCCCTTCGGCTTGCCACCTCTCGATGGCGTCGATGAGGTACTTGGTGACCAGGGGGAACGAGATGTCGGCAAGGCCTACCGCGAACGCGAAAAGCGCAACCAGCCGTAGCTTGCGTGGATAGGCCCGTGCGAAGCGAGAGAGGTGCTTCCACGTTTTCCATTGCACGCCCTGACCCCCGTATTGGGTGTCTTGCAGGGATTGAGGGGATTGACTCATCGCGGACCTCCCGAGGGGGTCGAGGCAGGGGTGGAACGTGGGTCCGGGGCGGCGCCGGCCGGTGCCGGGGGGGAGGTTTGCAGTTTCCAGAGATGGGCGTAAGCGCCGCCCTTCTGGAGCAGCGTGGCGTGGTCGCCGCGCTCGATCACCCGTCCGCGGCGCAGAACGAGGATCTCGTCGGCGTGGCACACGGAGGTCAAGCGGTGGGAAATGATCAGGGTGCTCTGGTGGCTCGCACGATCGCGCAGAGCCTCCAGGATCTGTTGCTCGGTGTCGTGATCGACGGCGGAAAGCGCATCGTCCAGGATGAGCAGCGGCGCGTCCTTCAGCAGGGCTCGGGCGATCGCCATGCGCTGTTTTTGTCCGCCGGAAAGGGTCACGCCACGCTCTCCGATGAGCGTGTCGTAGCCCGCATCAAACCCTTCGATCGACCCGTGCAAGCTGGCCGCTTGCGTGGCCGCGATGATCTCGTCGCGCGCTGCTTCGCTCGCGCCGATGCGCAGGTTCGTTTCGATGGTCTTTGCGTACAGGAAGGGACTCTGCAGGACCGCCGCGATCGCGCGGCGCAAGCCCTCGCGAGGCAAGCTGCGCAGCTCCTGACCACTCCAGCGCAGCGAACCGCTGCCGTGGGGTGAGCCGTAGTCGTACAGACCCAGCAAGAGCTGCACGAGCACGCTCTTCCCCGATCCGGGCGGACCGACGAGCGCGAGTGTGCGCCCCGGTTCCAAGCGGAACGAGATGCCGTTCAAAACCGGTTCCTTTTCCGAATCGCCACCGTCTGTGGAAGGGGCGGACCCATCCTCGGACGAGCAGGGGAAGGCGAAGTGCAA
>JAUHXY010000090.1 GCA_030426785.1 bacterium | reverse complement strand
AGGGCAGGCCAAATGCCGCCTTGGCTGTTCGCGTGTCGAGGCCGGTCGGAGAGGAACTCCCACCAGCGATCGAAGTAGGTAGCGACCTTTTCGCCGAACGACATGCGGTTCGGCGTGACGAGGCGCACGACCTCGGCCATCGGCCGATAGACCTGGGTCCCATCGGAAAAGAGGAACCCGACCTCGTAGCGGTCGTTGATCTCCTTCAGCTCGGCGATTTTGCCGTTCCAAAGTTGCTGCTCGCCAGCCAGCTCGCCCAGCAAGGTTTCGAACTCCGCCTGGGCTGCCAGGTGGGGTTCGGAGTCCGTACCGTGCTCCATTTCCACACGCCGCACTTCGAGTCGGCCTTCTTCCTGACGCGAGCTCAGGGCAGCCAACTCGTCGTCGCGAATGCTCTGCATTTCGCGGTAGCGCTCGCGCACCTGGCCATGGTGTTCCAGGAACGAATCCCAAACGGTCGACGGTTCAGAGGCGAGCACCTCTCCGTCCACGCGGAAGGCGTTGGGAATCCCGACGATGCGCCCTTCGTCGAGCATCTCCGCCAAGGCGGCCCACTCCGGGTACGCCGTGGGCGTGCCGGTGTCGAATTCAAACCAGCGGCCGTGCGCGCCGGTCCACTTGTAGTTCTCGGTGCGCACGAGCTTGGTCGGCGCCCCCTCGTTCTCCTGGCCTTCGGGAACGGTGCTCGTGCCTTGGACTTCGCCCCACACCTTGGAGCCGTCCGGCAAGGTCACTTCGGCGATCGGATCGGGCCAAAAGGCACGGCCCCCCTGGTAGGCGATCAGACCCACCATGCCGACGATGGCGAACACCGCCACTGCCAAAGCGCCGCCCGCCAGCCAAACCGCCGGTTCCCCATGCGCGGTCTGGGGAACCTTGCGCATGGCCTGCTGGATCTCCGGGGCCTGGAAGCCATCGGCTCCGTCCACACGATCTTGCTCTTGGGCGCTCATAGGGCTTTGACCTTGGATCGGAAGTGGCGACGGACCAGCTCAGCGAACGTGTTGATGACAAAGGTCATGCCGAACAGGATCAGGGCGGTGAAGAACAGGGCACGGTAATGGGCGCTCCCCACCACGGCCTCGGGGATCTCAGTAGCGATGTTCGCGGCCAGGGTGCGGAAGCCGTTGAAGACGTTCCACTCGGTCAGCGGCGTGTTGCCGGCGGCCATGAGCACGATCATGGTTTCCCCCACTGCGCGGCCCAGGCCGACCATCAAGGCGGAGAAGATCCCGCTGGTCGCAAAGGGCAAGACCACGCGGACGGCGGTTTGCCATTGGGTGGCGCCGGCCCCGAGAGAGGCTTCCCGCAAGGCCCGTGGCACTTCGTTGAGGGCGTCTTCCGTCAGGGTGTAGACGATCGGCAAGACCACCAAGCCGACGGCGATGCCGACCACCAACGCGTTGCGTTGCACGTAGGTGTCGAGCACTCCCCCGCGGGCGTCAAAACCCATAGCTTGCAGCGCGAAAGCCAGCAGCAGGGCGATGACCACCGTGGCCAGCACCCCGACCCCGAAACGCAGCAGCGAGGTTTTCGGGCTCGCTTGCAGATCGCGGTAGTAAGAGAACGCCAAGACGACGATCATGGCGGCCAAGGGCAGCATCAGGAAGAACCAGCCACTGGCCGCTACCCCTTGACGGTGATCGAGCCAGGCTTCGGCATCTCCGCCGAAGAAGGCGTTTTCCACCAGCGGACCGAAGCTCCACCCCAAGAAAAGCGCGATCGGCAAACACGCGGCGATGCTGGCGATGCGCTTCCAGCCTTCGCGCTGACGACGCTTGACCACCGGCTGCAACTGCCAAAGGTACGCGCCGATCAACAGCACCAGAGGCGTCAGGAAGAAGGTACTGAGAATCGAACTCAAGTGCGTCTGCACGAATGGCGCCACGACCAAGGCGGCCAGGAATCCGAGCACGACGGACGGCAAACCCGCCAGGAGCTCGACCATGGTCTTCGTGGTCGCGCGGGATCGACCGCGCATGTATTGGCTGGTGAAGAGGGCTCCCAGGACGGCGATCGGTGCTCCGAACAGCATGGCGAAGATGGTCGCCTTGATCGTGCCGAAGACCAGCGGCCACATGCCGAGTTTGGGCTCGAAATCGTCGCTCGAGGAGGACGATTGCCAAACGTGTTCCGGCTGGTTGTAGCCCTCGTACCAGATGGGCGTGAACATCGACTTGAGGGTCGTTTCGGGGTGCCCAAAGTCGACGCGCCAGTGGTGCACGCCGCGATCGGTCAAGGCCACGACCCCGTCTTGCCGCGGATGGAAGGCGACCTGCCGGATGGTTTCTTCGGCGGGCACCTCGAAGCTCTTGATGCGCGCCCCGAGCGTCGATTGCCAGGCCGTGATTTCACCGGACTGGCGAGCGGCTAGGAACATGCGCGAGCGGTGCGAAAGCCCGACCGCTTCGATGCGCGCGCCTTCCGCCGTGAAATCGATGATGCGCGTGAGTTTCGCGAAGCCGCCCTCCTCGGGCCGCACCGCGAACCAACTTTGCAGGTGTCCGTGCGTGTCAGCGGAGAGCAAAGTGGAACGACCTTGCAAGAAGTCGAGGTAGTCCAACTTCTCGCCGGGATCGGTCAGGGTCAATTCCTCAACCAACTCCGGTTCGGAAAACCTCGTGATCGAGAGCTGCACCAGGTGCCCGTCGGGGTAGTACACCATGGCCTGGGTCGCGCCGGTGCCCAACAGCACGCCGCCGGGCAACGGCTCACGCTCGGGCAGGATGGGGTTGAGGTGGAGGTCCGCCACTTCGCGTTCCAGCTCCTCGGTCATCCAGTTTTCGGTTTCGCGCACGCGCAACACGTGCAGTTGGTCGGCCTCGTCCAGCAGACCGTAGTACTCGCCCGTGGTCGCCATGACCCGGTCGAGTTGCAGGATCGAACCCTGCGCGGGGGTTTCGAACGGTTCCTGGACATCCCACTGCAAGGTGGTTCGACGCAAGGAACCTTCTTCGGTGCGGGCGAAGAACTCTTCGCCGATCAACACTTCTTCGCCGGGCTCGAGTGGCTTGGCTCCCTCCGGGAAGTCGTGGTCCAGGATTTCGCGCGTGAGGAACCCGATGTCCGCTTTGCACACGGTTCCGTTCGCGAAACCAAAGGTGAACGTTTCGCCGATCAACGGCGTACGAATGCTCGTGACCTGAGCGTCGGGGAAAAGGTCCGCTTCGAGGTAGGGCTCCCCGTTTTCCAACCGCAGCGCGCGCAAACGCCCGGAGTCCTCCAAGAGCCACGCAAGTTCCCCTTCCTCGTCGAGCCCCATGTAGGCGAGCTGTTCGCTGCCCTGCGTGGTGGGGGCGACTTGAGTCTCCTCGATGGAGGCGCTCTTGAACAGCGGCCAGGCCACCGAGAAGAGGAACACCATCATCAAGGTGACGGCACCGATGGTGCCCACACCACCGGCTCGAATCGACCATTCGGCGATTCGCTCCACGATCTTCACGCTGCGCGGTGTGGCGCGCTGAACAGGAGGGGGATTCTGCATGGGAAGCTCTGCCGGCGGGAGAAGTGAAGTCGGGGAGAAGCCTTTTTGCAAGGCTTCTCCCCACTTTGCGAGCTAGGGGCTCGAGTCGATCGAGTCGCTTGGATGCATAGCGGCTCGATCGCTCCTTTTCGGATGGGCTATTGCTTGGCCGAACCGGCCTCAACCACCTTGGGCATTTCGAGGCCGACGGACTTGAGCTGCTTCTCCGCGATCTTGGCGGTCACCGGGAAGTAACCGTCTTCGATCACCTTCGACTGGCCGTCCTTGCTGAAGACGTAGCGGATGAATTCGCGACGCAGGGGATCCAGTTCCTTCTTGGGGTCCTTGTTCACGTACATGTACAAGAAGCGCGCCAGGGGGTACTTACCGGAGTAAGCGTTTTCCGGCTCAGCGCCGATCGCTTCGCCATCGGCGTCCTTCGCCAGCGGAACCGCCTTGACGTCGGCCGTCTTGTAGCCGATGCCGGAGTAACCGATCGCGTACTTGTCGTTCGCGATGCCTTGCACCACCGAAGCGGAACCGGCTTGCTCTTTCACGGAGTCCTTGTAGTCACCCTTGAAGAGCGCTTTGGACTTGAAGTAACCATAGGTACCGGAAGCGGAGTTGCGACCGTAGATGGAGATCGGCTTGTCGGCCCAGTCGCCGGTCAGACCCAGTTGGCCCCAGGTGGTGATGTCCTCTTTGGCGCCGCCTTTGCGGGTCTTGGAGAAGATCGCGTCCACTTGCTGCAAGCTGAGCGACTTGATGGGGTTGTCCTTGTGCACGTAGACGGCCAGCATGTCGATGGAGGTCGCGAGGGCGGTCGGCTCGTAGCCGAACGCCTTCTTGAACTCGTCGACTTCTTCGTTCTTCATGGCGCGGCTCATGGGGCCAAAGGTCGACTGACCCTTGATGAGCGCGGGCGGAGCGGTGGAGGAGCCCTTGCCGGTCACTTCGATCAGGACCTGGCTGTAGTGCTTCTTGAACCCTTCGCCCCACAGGGCCATTAGGTTGTTCATGGTGTCGGAGCCGATGCTGTTGATCTGGCCGGAGACCCCTTTGGTCGGGGTGTAGGCGGGCAGCTTCTTATCGACCTTGACTTGGGCGTTGGCGCCCGAGAGGAGGAGGGCGGAACCCAGCAGGGTGGCGCCGATGACTTTCGTGAGTTGCATTGCGTTTCGAGAGGTAGGGAATTCGGGTCTTTCACCGACCCTTGACGCAAGGATCATCCGCCGGAGCGCTCAACCGAGTATTAGGGGATTATCAAGAGAGCATTAAGCGCGCAGACCCTGCTACCAGGACCCCGCAAGAAGCGTCTCAAGGCCCGCTAGGGCCCAAAAACACCCCTAATGGCCCCTTGAGGCGGGGTAGAACAGCTCCACACCCTCTTCCTGCCCGCCTACGACCGGGTAAAAGGTCCAAGACCGGGGCACCCCCGGGCCCCTCCGGGAAGTTAAAGAGAGCACCAAGCGCTCTCCAGGGGCCTCGCAGGTCACCACAAACCGGCCGGTCCTGAGGTCCAAGTCCACGTAGGGAGCCTCCGTGGCCAACTCCTCGGGAAACCACCGAGCGCTGAGCTCCAAATGTCGGAGCTTGACGGGTGACGAAGCGATCTCGCCTGCCTGAACGCGCACCACGCCACTCACCTCGAACAAGCGCGCTCGCTCCACTTCGAGAGTCCCCAAGTCCATGTTCGCGGTCAGCCGTGCTCGTGGCACGTCGATCGCTTCGGGAACGCGCATCAAACGCCGCCCACCCATCGGACCTCGGCGCGCTCCTTCCGGATCGACCACCACCCGAAAGGGATACTCCTCCAAATCCTCCAAGCGATAGCGACCCAACGCATCCGTGCGCACCTCGGCGACCGCTTGCAGCCACGAGTAGTGAAAGTCCCGCACGTCAGCATCGTGGTAGTAGGCCAGGACGGGTACGTCGCCCATCGGCTTGCCCGCGGTGTCGAGGACTCGGCCGGTCGCCACCGCTCGACCGCCTCCCAGTCGCAACTCCAGATCGAGCACCGACCCCGACTGTAGGCTGACGAATTGCGGTGGCGGTGCCACTCGCGCGCACGGATCCTGCAACCCCCTGGGGAGCACCACATTCACGCTGTAGGGCAACGGAAACACCTCGTCGGTGACAAACGAACCATTGGCATCCACCGACAACCACTGCATGGCCCGCATCGGTCCGCCCCCCCGCGGCTGGACCAAGACTTGCGTGCCCTGGGGTACGGAACCTCGCGCGCAGACGACCCGGCCAGCCAGTCGCAACTCCGGCTGAGCCACGAGGCGAGTTTCTTGGCGGCCTTGCGCAAGCCAGTCCACCCTCACCAGCGAAACCCCGGGGTACAACACACGGCCGGTCTCGATATCCCCGGGGGGCCGGTATCCAGTGGGCAGACTGTTTGGATCCAACTGCAACACGTACCGGCCCGCGGGCAACTCCCCGAAAACGGTCCACCCTTGTCCATCCGTCGGCGACGACTCCTGCAGTGGCTCGCTCTCCTCGCGCCCCCACGTTTCCTGCGGGTACACCCAGACCCGCGCACCCCGTAGGGATTGGGGCTTGCCTTGCAGGGGTTGCAGACAAACCTGCACAGCGAGACCTTCGTTGTCACTTTGCGGAGGAACTAGCACCGGAGAGGCGTCTCGAAGGAGTCCACCAGGTGACACCCGGTCTCGATGGCCGGACGGCAGCAATGGCCGCGATACCAGCGCATCTTCCTCCCCGGAGCGGGGCCAACCCTCCGTGCCTTCGATCGCTTCGATCGGATGGGTTGAGGGGGGCTGCTTCAAGAACAGCACCACCGCCAGGCCGACGGCGAGCAGCAAGAGTCCAACCCAGATTCGCCGGCGCCACCGTTCGCGCTGGCTCATCCCTCGAGTTTTGCTGTGGATCACGGCCTTCTCCCTAGAACACTTCGATCAAAAACTCGGCCCACTCGCGGACTTCCTTCGAAAGCTGCACCGCATCCCGCCAAGTAAACGGGGGATGGCGCGGACAAGCCCCCGCGGTGCCCGCGTCCCCGTCTTCAGAGTTGTCGAGCCAAGGATCGCTACCTCCATCGCCACCGAGACCACCACGACCGACCGGGCATCCGTTGCCCCCGTTGCCGCCATCCCCTCCGTCACCACCAACCTCCGACGAAGGACCGCCATCCCCGCCGTCACCTCCCTCGCCGCCGGCCCCGTCGATCGAACTACCGCCGTTTCCGCCATCACCGCCTTCGCCACCGGTCGAGTCCGAACTGCGGCCTCCATCGCCGCCGTCCCCTCCATCGCCCCCGTCACCGGTCCCCGGGGCGTTGCCACCGTGACCACCCCGGCCGCCGCGCCCGCCCGCGTTGCCACGATCGAAAGGAACGTGCGATGCACCGCCCCCGAACCCACCGTCGCCACCATGACCAGCATCGCCGTTGCCAAAAGCAGCCCCGCCCTGTCCCCCGTGACCGCCGTTGCCCGGCAACCAACTCCACACTCCCCCGTGACCGCCATGACCACCCTGTCCGCCGTTCGGATTCGAGGCACTGCCCGGGGCTCCGTTCCCCCCATTGCCACCATCCCCCGAACCGGAACCGTTGCCGCCTTGTCCGCCATGCCCTCCATTTTGAAAGGCCCGCCCCCCACATCCTCCGCGGCCGTTGATGCCAACCCCGTGACCTCCCGGACCTCCGTTGGGCGGCGTGCCGATGGGCGCCCCCGGTGTCAGCGGCGGCGTATCCCCGGGCCAGCCGTCGTATCCGTTCACGTGCCCGCCGAGTTGCCCATTCGCTCCAAACGGATAACCGGGCGGATAGTCGGCATAGCGACCTTGCCCGTATTCATGGCCCCACGCCGGCAGACCGACCGCCACCAACAACACCCAAACAAGTCCCTGCTTCCATGCAACCATCCCTTCGCCCTCCTAGCTGATCCTTTGCTGCGCAGCCCCGTTGGGCCGCCACGCAAAACACCGCTGGAAGGACCGCTTGGTTGCAAGCGCTTCCAAAAAAACGCCGCAAGCGCTCGGATTAGGCCTCTTCGGCTGGCGCAGCTTCCAAGAACACGTGGAAGCAAGAACCTTTCCCAAGCTGGCTCTCCACCCCAACGCGTCCCAACATCGCCTGCACGTGGTGCTTGACGATGGACAAACCGAGACCGGTGCCGCCCAACTCCTGCGAGCGGGCTTTGTCGACGCGGTAAAAACGCTCGAAGATGCGCGCTTGGTCTGCCAGCGGGATGCCGATGCCCGTGTCGCGAACGGTGAGGTGCACTTCGTCTTCCCCGTGACACGCAAGACCCACGACGACCTCTCCGCCGGCGGGCGTGTACTTCAAGGCGTTCGATAGCAGGTTGTTGATGACTTGATCGAGGCCCTTCGCTTCGCCCCAAACCGTGCAGGCTCCTTCCGACAGCTCCGACCGCAACGCCACCGAACTGCGCTGTGCTTCCTGCTCAAAGCGCAGCACCGCCTCCCGCGTCAAACTCGCTAAGTCGACCCGCTCGCGCACCAGCCGCGCTTCTTGGTTCTCGATGCGCGCCAGGCTCAGGAGGTCCGAAACCAACGCGTTGAGGCGATCCACGTTTTTGTGGATTTTGCCCAGGAAACGCATGTTGTGCTCGTCGTCGTGGATCGCGCCTTCGAGCAAAGTCTCCACGTAACCACGGATCGAGGTCAGCGGCGTCTTGAGCTCATGGCTCACGTTCGCAACGAAATCTTGGCGCACGCGCTCGAGCTGCCGCAGCTCGGTGATGTCGTCGAACACGATCACGACACCGATCGACCGCATGTTTTGGAAGCTCTGGGCCTTGGCGACGATGCGTCGTTCGCCTTTGGGCTGTAGGAAGCTCAGCTCCCGCTGCGCCCCTTCGGGTTCTTTGTGGGCCTGTTGCACGAGCTCGATCAGCCCCGGCAACTGCACGACTTCCCACACCTTGCGACCTTCCACCTCCCCCGGCGTCAGGCCGAACAAGCGATCGGCAGCGCGGTTGGAAAAGGACACCACGTCTTCGTCGTTGACGGCGATGACGCCCTCGGCCATGCCGGCCAGAATGGCACTCAAGCGGCCGCGTTCTTCGGAGAGGCGTCCGAGGCGCATGCGCACCTCCGAGCCAAGTTGGTTGAGGGCTTCCCCTAACTCCCCGAGCTCGTTGTTCGGAAGGTCGACGATGCGCTGATCGTACTCGCCGTTTTGGAAGGCTTTGGCCGCGTCGGTCATTTCAGTGAGCGGCGCGGTCAAGCGCCGGGCCCCCCAATACCCCAAAGCCAGAGCCAACAGCGCCGCGAGCATGGCGGCGTTGGCTGTCTTGGCGAGGATGGCTCCCGGAGTTGCAATGTTCTCGGCGGCTGGCAGCGACAAGCGCACGACGCCGTGTCGCTCCAAGCCCCCGTCGGCCGCGTCCACGTACGCCACGTACAACGCCTCTTTGTCCAAGGTGCGCCCGAAGCGCAGCGAGTTCCCGATCCCCGCCACGAGCGCTTCCTGGACCTCCGGTCGCCCGCGGTGATTGTCCATTTCCGACGGGTTCTCGCTGGTATCCAGCAAAACATGTCCATCCCGTTGGATGAACGTGATGCGGATCGCGTTGACCCGCGCCAACCGATGCAACTTCTCCCGAATGCCTTCGGCGTCGGCTGGGAAGCCGGCAAAGTCGTCGGTCGCGTAAGGAGAGAGCAGAACGCATTGGCGCCGGAGGGATTCGACCTTAGCGTCAAACTGAGCCCGTTCGACGTAACGTCCCACGAAGAACGCCACGGAGAGGGTGGTCAGCAGGACGAGGATGGCATAGGAGCCAAAAAGCTTCCAAAAGAATCGTGATCGCAGCAATGGAGGAGGGACTCCCTCCGACCTTGGGTCGGTTAGTCCCTAATCTTATACCCCACGCCCCGGACGGTCTTGACCAAGTCGGAGTACGGTTCGAGTTTTTTGCGGATCGCGCTGACGTGCACATCCACGTTGCGGTCCGAGATGTGGGCTTCTCCGCCCGTGATGTACTCCACCAACTCGTCGCGAGCGAACACGCGGCCGGGCGAGGTGCCGAGGGCCCAGAGGAGGCGGAACTCCGCGCGGGTGAATTCGACCACGGAGCCGTCCACCGTCACTTCGTGGCGAGGTCGATCGAGCACCACGCCGCCAAAGTCCAAACGCGACTCGGCGAAGTCTTTGGCGGACTGGCCGCGGCGCAGGACCGCGCGTACCCGGGCCAGGAGCTCGCGGGGGCTGAACGGCTTGGAAAGGTAGTCATCCGCACCCATCTCGAGGCCGGTGACAACGTCGCTCTCTTCGCTCTTCGCCGTCACCATCACGATGGGCGTCGTCGAGAGTTCCTCATCGCGCTTGATCCGACGGCAGAGTTCTAAGCCGTCGGTGCCAGGCAACATGAGGTCGAGCAGAATCAGGTCGGGCCGATAGCGGCGCGCTTCGATGAGGCCCGCATCTCCATCCCGCGCGACGCGGCAGCGATACCCTTCTTTGCTCAGGTTGTACTGGAGCAGTTCGACGATATCGGCGTCGTCCTCGATGATCAGGATGGTGGCTTGCTTCATTCGGGGGTTTTGAGCGATCCCTTGCATGCCGAAAGCATCGTTCCGCGCATTAAGGGACCGTGAAGATAGTATGACCGCCCCGTGATTTCGGCCCCTAGAGCCCAGAAGAAGACGCGGCCAAAACCGTCCGCAGGAAAGCGCAGGCCACGGCTGTCATGGCGGCGGCGGATGCGATGCCAACCCACAGGATGCGCGGTCCGACCCGCAACAAGGTCGGCAAAAAGATGCCCATCCCCACGGCGGCCATCACCGCGGTCAGCAGAAACTTGCCCACCTTCTGCAAGTGCCCCCACAGCGGCTGTTCCCCTAGACCAGGCACACTAAGGGCCCCGTCCAACCATCCGGTGGAGCGCAAAGCGACCGCCAAAACGAAGAGCCACAGGAACCCGGGAACCTTGGCCGCCCCAGTGCCCGCCGCGCCACCACGCCCTCGCCGCGACCAAACCAACGCCACCAACAGCACCACGGGCATCAACAGCCCCACGCGCACCAGCTTGTACAACGTCGCCATTTCGAGTGCTTCCGTTCCGAAAGTCTCCCCCGCCGCGATCGCCTGCGGAACGGCGTGCACGGTCATGCCGGCCAACATGCCGCCTTCCGCCCCGCCAATCCCGACCCAGGACGCGATCGGCGGCAGCACGAAGATCATCAGCAGTCCGAGCAGATTGATGACCCCTAGGGACACGGCCAACTCATCTTCCTCGGGATCCACCACCGGCGCCACGGCCATGATCGCGCTGTTGCCGCACACCGCCGTGCCGGCCCCGAGCAGAATCGACGTGCGCGCATCCAGGCCAAACCATTTTCCGATCCAGCCCGCAGCCAGGAAGGCCACCAACATCGCGGCCACCACCGCAAACAGGCCCCAGCCGATCACGTCCGCTCCCCAAAAGTCGTGCAGGTTCAAACCAAACCCGATCAACACGATCGCGAACGGGATCCAGCGCTTGACCACCGGCTTCGACGCGCTCGCTAAGGTCTCCCGCCAAGCCGGAACGTGCACCAGCAGCGCCCCGAACAGGAGCGCCAGCACGGAAGCGCCCGGAATCCAGGGGCTAGTACCCAGGTGCGGCCGCACGAACATCGCGAGGGTGGCCAGCCCCAGGCACAACACCCAAACGGCCAAGTTTTGCCGGGAAGCGGGCATGCAAACGAAGGGCGGTCGCCCGCTAGGAGGGAGTCTCGGCCCGCAAACCGAAAAAGTCAGCCCCCGACAACTCCGGGGCTTCCTGCGGGTTGATCAACAGGCTGCGCACGCCCCACAGGTCGGGGAAGATGCGGTATCGCAAGGCGGTTTTGTCGAGGTACTCGACCCCCGCTGTTCCGCCCGTACCCGTGCGTCGGCCGATGATGCGCTCCACCATGCGCGCGTGGCGTTGACGGAAGATCACGAAGCGCTGCTCGAACACCAGCAAGCCCTCCAAGACGCGGTGCGGCCACGTCAAGAGCGGCTCTTCGGGATAGGTTTCAATGAACAGAATCGCGGCGCGAATGCGCGCCAAACGCTCGTCTTCGGGTTGCAAAAAGTCGCGCACGCTCTGGCGCTCGGCGTCGTATAGGCCCCGCAAACGGCCTTCATCCGCGCCTTCGGTCGCCACGGCCTGCGCGTGAGCGAGGCTGCGATCCACCTCGGCCGAATGGGCGGCGAGGTATTGCTCAATGAACTCGGCGTGGCTGCCCGCATGGTGATCCGCGCCCCCGATGGGCGTGCGCTCCAACCAGTCGGAAATGGCGGCCTTGAGGGTCGGAAGATCCTGCATTTGGTGCGCGACCTTGCGCGATGCCTCGGTCGCAGCTCCGCCAGGACCGCGCAACGCCGCCAAATGACTGCCTTCGCTGCCGAACGGCACGCGCTCGGACTCTTCCAGGCCGAGCAGGATCTCGATCTGCCGCAACTGCGCGCTCTGGAATCCGCTGGCGGGCATCAACTTGCCGCGGAACTTCAGGTACTCGCGCGGGGGCAAGGTCTCCACCACCTCCCAATGCTGGTTGCCGACGCGCAAGATGGTGGCACAGCGCTCCAGCCGCGCGACCACGTCGATCATGTCTTCGTTGCTGAGCTGCGGCGCTTTGAAGGCGTTGCGGATGGCGATCAGCTCGCCCAGGATGACCTTGAACCACAACTCGAAGACCTGGTGCACGGTGATGAAGAGCACCTCTTCGGGGGCCAAATCGTCGCTTTGGTCGCCCAAACCGCCTTGCAGTTCGAGCAAGCGGTCCACCTGGATGTAGTCCCAATACGTGGTCGGACGCACGTCGTTCATGGGGCCAATCTACGGGCCTGGGGGAGAGATTGCGAACCTGCGCAGGGTCCAACCTGGGCCCTGCGCGACCCTCACGCAAGCCGCCGACCGTCGCCCCGCGCCACCCTCCGATTCCCGGCCGGAAAGCCCCATCGGAGGCCACATCCAGCCCTCCTTCGGGCTAGAATCCCCGCCATGACCCTCTCGGCTCCGATGAACGAGGCCCCCTCCCGCCCCAGCGTGGAGGCCGTGCGCCAACTGCTCGACAAGCCCCTCCTGGATCTGGTCTTCGAGGCCGCCCAGGTGCACCGCCAGCACCACGATCCCCGCCAGATCCAGTGTAGCCAGCTCCTGTCGATCAAGACCGGGGCCTGCCCCGAGGACTGCGGCTACTGCTCCCAGAGCGCCCACCACAACACGAAGCTCGAAAAGGAGAAGCTGGTGGACGTGGACAACGTGCTCGAGGAGGCGCGCCTGGCCAAAGAGGGCGGCGCCGACCGCTTCTGCATGGGCGCCGCCTGGCGCAGCGTGCGCGACGGCAAGGAGTTCGACAAGGTCATCGAGATGGTCAAGGGCGTCAAGTCCATGGGCCTGGAGGCCTGCGTGACCTTGGGCATGCTCAACACGGAGCAAGCCACGCGCCTCAAAGAAGCGGGTCTGGATTACTACAACCACAACCTCGACACCGGGCGCAGCTACTACGACCAAGTCATCACGACGCGCTGCTACGAAGATCGCCTCGAAACCCTGCAAGCCGTGCGCGAGTCGGGCTTGAACGTGTGCTGCGGCGGCATCCTGGGCATGGGCGAGAGCCTCGACGCCCGCGCGGAGCTGCTGGTGGAGCTCGCCTCCCTCGAGCCCCAACCCGAAAGCGTGCCCGTCAACCGCTTGGTGCCCGTGGAAGGCACCCCCCTCGGCGAGGTCGACGAAATCCCGTGGCAGGAGTGGGTGGCCTTCATCGCCGCCACGCGCATTTTGATCCCCAAGACCACGATTCGCCTGTCCGCCGGACGGCGCGAACTGCCCGAAGCCGCGCAAGCGTTGTGTTTCCTCGCCGGCGCCAACTCGATCTTCGTGGGCGACAAGTTGTTGACCACCCCCAACCCCGAGCCCGGCAGCGACGCGGCTTTGCTCGCCAGCCTGGGCCTCAACGCGGTCACCCGCACGGAAGCCGCCCCCCAGTGACCGTGCAGCCCGCCTTCGAGCGCGAATGGCTTGCGGCGCTCGAGCGCCTCGATCGACAGCACATGGGACGCCGACTGATCGGCCAGCCCGAAAGTGCCGACTTTCTGACCAACGACGTGTTGGGGTTGTCGCGGCACCCCGAGGTGATCGACTCCGCCGCGCAGGCGGCTCGCTTGTACGGCGTGGGAGCGCGCGCTTCGCGCTTGTTGGGCGGCGATCACGGTCTGCTCTTGCAGGCGGAAGACGCCTTGGCGCAGTGGGTCGGCACGCCCGCCGCGCTGCTCTTCCCGTCGGGTTTCCAGGCCAACCTCGGCCTGCTGGCGGCGTTGCCCGAGCCGGGCGATGTACTCCTGTGCGATGCGCTCAACCACGCTTCGCTGATCGACGGAGCACGCCTGAGCCGGGCCCGAGTCGTGGTCTACGAGCACGCCGATCCCAAGTCCTTGGAGCGGGCGCTGCGCGCCAACGCGGGTGCGGCAAGGCGCTGGGTCATCACGGAAAGCCTCTTCAGCATGGACGGGGACTTAGCGCCGCTCGCCGCCATCGGTGCTTTGTGCGCGCGCTACGACGCGCGGCTGATCGTCGATGAGGCGCACGCGGTCGGTTTGCTCGGCCCGCAGGGCCGCGGCGCTTGCGCGCAGCATCCCGAACTGGACGGTGTGCTAGCCGCGCGCATTCTCACCGGCGGAAAAGCCCTCGGGGTTTGCGGTGCCTTCGTGGCCGGCTCGACGGCCCTGCGCGATTACTTGATCCACCGCGCCCGTTCTTTCATCTACACGACCGGCATGCCGCTCCCGATGGCCGCCGCGTTGACGCGCTCGATCGGGTTGGTTGCGCAGCTCGACGCCGAACGGGAAAGCGTGCGCACGG
>JAUHXY010000338.1 GCA_030426785.1 bacterium | reverse complement strand
GCGATCGAGTCGACGCGGTAGGCGAGCTCGCCGATTTCGGGCTTGCTGTACAGGTAGTCGTACTTTTGATCGCGACCGGCCTGCGAAGAAAACCAGGCGGCATCGTTGCGGCCGTGCAGGCGCAAGTAGCCGATCGGACCGGTCGGGGCGTGATCGTCGGGAGGATGATTCCAAGCGTGCGGCAAGTCGATGTACGCCAAGGAGTAGCCCAGTCCGCGCAATTCGTGCAAGACGGGCGGTTCGAACCACGAGTGATGGCGGACTTCGAGGATCAATCGTTGCCGTTCGAAGAGCCGGCGGATGCGCCCCAAGCGATAGATTTCCTCGCGACCGTGCAAGAACGTGATGGGAAACTGCACCAAGATGCCGACGAGCCGCTTTTTGAGCTCGATCGGCCGCATGGCCTCCAAGAAGGCGCTGGCTAGCTCGGTGGCGCTCGCCTCGTCCCAAGGCGCGTGGGTGAGTTCGCGGTACAGCTTGAAGATCAACCCGAAGCCATCGAAGGGTTCGATCGCATCCGCCCAACGGCCCACCACTTTGGCCTTGGGCAGGGCGTAGAAACTGCTGTTGACCTCCAAACAGGTCATGTAGCGGGCCAAGAAGGTCAGCCCGTGGAAGTCCTTGGGCTTCGTCCTGGGATACACCTTCCCGTCCCAATCGGGATAAGACCAACCCGCCGGCCCGACGCGAATCACCAGTCCGGCTCCGCGCCCACCTCCTCGAACGCGCGGCGCTCGGCACTCAGGAGGGCTTCCCGAATGCGTTCTCCCCAAGCTTCTTGCTCTTCGGGGGTGACCTTGCGCGGGACTTGAAGCGGATCGCCGACGTAACTCACGAGCCGCGCAAAGGGCTTCGGAATCGTATAGCGGTCCCAGTTGTTCAGATGCCAGGCCCGATCGATGCCCAAACCGACGGGGATGATCGGGAATCCGGTCGAACGGGAGATAAAAGCGATGCCGGAGCTGACCGAATGCATCGGGCCGCGCGGTCCGTCGGGCGTCAAGCAAATGGTGCGACCGTTGCTCAAAACCTCGAGCATTTCGCGCATGGCTCGTGCGCCCCCTTTGCTGCTCGATCCTTGGATCGTGTCGAATCCGAAGCCACGCAGCATGTCGCCCATGATCTGCCCGTCGCGGCTGTGCGAGACGAGGATGCTCGCTCGCGTACCTCGAAACAGAGGGATGCAGGAGAGGCCACGACCATGCCAAAGAACGGCGAGGCAACCGGATTCCTTCAGGATGCGGATGTTTTCGGCATCATCTGCGTGAACGCGGTGCCGCCAAGTTTTGGAGTACAGCTTGAGGAACCAAGGCCCCAGGTAACGGACAAAGGGCGTACCCACTCCGCGCCAGACGCGTTTCTTGAAACGTCGCCAGGGGGTGTGTCGCTTCGGCAGAGAGGGCGGGTCGGTCACGGGGCTGTCCAGGGAGTGCCGCGGTTATACGGCATGCTCCGCCAGCGCGCACGGGCCAAGCGTTTTCGTCCCGAGCCGCGTCGTGGGCGGTCGGAGAAGAGGCGTCGAGCCTAGAAGTCGTCCGCAGGTTGGGTGGTGGGTCGATCGACGACCTCTAGCTCGACCGGTTCGGCTGCTCGAGGTGCTACCCCGAGCCAAGCGAACGCCAGGCCCGCGGAGGTGATGCCAGCGAATTCGATGCCCACCGAGGAGCGCACGGTGATCAGGATTCCGTTTTCGACGCGTTGGCGGTGACGGAAGGTGGGTTCGAAATACTGCGTGAAGAGCTCGGCCTCGGGCAGGGCTTTGAGATCCACGGGGATTTCATCGACGGCATCGGGAGGAATGCTCGCTTCGATCACCGGAAGGAATTGCTTCGCCCCCGTGTACACGCGCGCGAGCATGCGACCCCAATCGGCGAAGGAATACTCCACCACTCGCCCCTCGGGGAGGGTTTTGTGGTTCACGAGCGGGTGGAGAATGCGCTCTTCGGGCGACTTGGAAATGCGTCGGATTTCCTTCTTCGCGTGCGAACTGGACGGGGTGAGCAAAACCCGATCCTGGAACACGACGATGGTCGGCTTCAGCATCGCGCTAACTCCACCGTTCCCCGACAGGGAACGGAGGGTGAACAAGGTGTGGTCACGATAGTCCTGGGATTTCAGCTCCACTTCGCCCTTGCTGGTGCCGGAGACCACCGCTTGCAGCTTGTTCAAGCCGTGCATGAGGCCGCGATGGTCCTCGAGCTCCATCCAGACCGACAGGCCGGGCAAGCTGGAAATCCCGAGGGAAGAAACCGGGAGGCTGGCCACCCAAGCGGGTCCCAGGTGGGACAGGATGTCTTCCTCGGGGGAGAAGTCGTATTCGACTTTGAGTTGGGCGAAGGGATCCTCGCCAACCTCGGCGAAGAGGTGCGCCAAGAGGGCTTGGAAACTCTGCTTGTCCAAGGTCATCGCAGCCGCCAACACCGAATCCTGATGCACGTTATCCAAGGATTCCGCGGGGATCTCGTGTTGGGTAAAAACCCGATCGAAGGGGCCCAGGTTCAAGTCAGGCTGGAAACCCTGGGTCACGAACAGGCCGCGGCCGTCCTTGTGGCGCATGGAAACCCGCCAGTGGCCTCCGCGCAAAAGCATGTCGAAATCCGAGCCGAGGGCGCCGGAGATCAGGTCGAGGGCCGGGACGAAGAATTCCTTGTACGGCAGGTGAGGGAAGATCTGCTCCCCCAGGTTGGACTGGAAGTCGTAGAGGTGCGTGTAGGCCGCCCCCTCTTCATTCAGGGTCGGAAAGTGTTGGTTTCCGCGCGCAAAACGCTGCAGCGCGGTCGGATTCTTGCTCTGG
>JAUHXY010000089.1 GCA_030426785.1 bacterium | reverse complement strand
GCCCAGTTCTGCCGCCATCCGGCGCTTGACGAACGGCCAGCCCATCGGCGGGGCGTGCGCCTCGGCGCCGGGCACGAACAATTGCGCCACCAAACGATCCGGCGGTTGCAACAAGGCTCCGGGCTCGCTCGAGCGCACGGGCTGATAAGTGCCGAACAAAGCCGCCGACTCGATCAACAGGATCGTGATCGGTGGACCCGTCACGCAACGTGGCCGAACTCGCGGGGCAAAACCCGGCGCGCTCACCAAGAGATCGCAGGGCTGGCCTGGGGGGGCTTCGAAGCGAAACTGCCCCTCATCATCGGTTCGAGCGAAGAGTGAACCTTGGGCAAAGCGCGCTTCGATCTCAGCGCGCAGCACGGGTTGACCCGAGCGGCTGCCGAGCACTTGCCCGGTCCAGACCTCGACGGGGGCGCCCTGCCAATCGACCGTCGCTACTGGTTCCGCCGCCACCACCGCGTTCGTTTCGACCTGACGGCGCTCCGGTTCGGAGGATCCCTGTACGACCGGCTGCCAAGCTTCTTCGGCTTGCGCGGGCGAACCGTCCGTGACCGGCCCCATGTCTGGCTCCAAGGAATTCGCCGCCTCCCCTTGGTCTCGTGATACCCAGCCGTACGCGGCCCAGAGCACGAATACGACCAACAGCCCGAGGCTTCCAAGGCGCTTCCATCCGCCGCGGGAGGTGTTCGAAGGTCGCAAGGTCATGCGGAAGGGCGGTTGGATCTACGAGACCAAGGCGGGAAACGCGCCGTAACAACGACCCTCGTGAGTAAACACTTGCACGCGATCACCGGTGCGGTCCATCACGAACCAACGCGCGGGCTGCAATCCGTCCGCCGCTTCAAAGGCCACCGCGCAAACGTCTTGCACCTGACCTTCTTCCTCTCCGGACCAAGCCACTTGACCCAGGGCGCGCCCGTTGTCGTCGCACAGCCAAACACCTCCATCGGGGCCGCTGGCCGCGATCGCGATGTGCCCCTCCGAACTCACCGCCAAAGCGCTGGGCCAGGCTTCACCGATCACTCCCCGCAGATCGATGGAGAAATGGAAGTGGCCTCCGCGGAACACTTGGATGCGCCGGGCGGCCGCTTCGAGAACGAGCAACTCTCGCTCACCGCGCGCGGCGATGGCGACGACGTCTTCGAAGCGCCCTTGTGGATCCCCGAGGGGGCGCAGCGACAGTTGGCGAGCCCCTTCGGGCTCCAAAACTTGCACCGCGTGACGCCGGCGCCCGGAGGATGCCACCACCAAGACGAGTTCCTCGTCGCTGCCCAAAGCCAACACGTCGACGGGTCGACCGAGTGCCCCGGCCCGATCGTCCTCCCTCGATTCCGAGGGCAAACGCACCACCTCGACGCCAAACAGCGAGTACCCGCGCACGTGACCGGCACCGTGATCAGCCACCCACAGGCGGTGGTCCGCGTCGACGCTCAGACCCGCAGCGCTCGAACGGCCGGCCTCCTCATCCCGGAAGGAAGCGATGGTCTGCAAGCGACGCCCATCCAGGTCGTACGCCGTCACCGCCGCGGACTGCGCGTGGCGGCCGACGTACAACACGCCGTGAGCGAGGCAGAGGGAGCCATGCATGGCCCTATCCTAACCCCCGAAGCGGTTCGTTTCCCGTAGTGGGGCGTGAGGCGGTCTCGACCCGGCACTCCCAAGCGCATCCCAGCGGGCTAGCGTTTCGAATCGACTCGCGCTGCGCGCTTGCGGTCCTCGTCGCACCTCCAGCAAGAGGACTTCGGCCGGCGCTCGACTGCGCACGGGAAGACCCACCACCCCCACGCCGCGATGCACGTACAGCATGCTGGCGGGCTCGCCGTCCAAAAACTGCCGCACCTGCAGGCCCGGGTGGTCGGGGCCCAAACGCCGCAATCCGGGCAGGTCCATCTGCCGCCCGTGGGTATGACCCGCGAGGATGGCGAAGGTCTGCGGCCGGGCCAGGGCGGCCGCGCCGATCGGGTGGTGGCACAGGGCGAGCTCCCAAGAACCCGCGCTTTGCTGCGATCGAAGGGCCGCAAGCCGCGCACGCAGGGTGGCTTCCTCAGAGTCATGCTCGCCTTGCGAGTCGATCAAGGAGCCTGCGCGGCGTTCCTCCAAATCGTGCAAACCCGTCACCCACAGGGGCAAATCCGCCACCGGCTCGGTCGCGTCCAACAGCACCCGAATGCCCGCTTCCCGCAAGGTGGCTGCGAGGGTGCCTTCCTGGCGCCCACGATAGTCGTGATTCCCGAACACCGCCCAACTCCCGTAACGCGATCGCAGGGCCCCCAGGGTGGGTGCGATGCTCTGCACGTCACGCCAATCGTCGGTGATGAAGTCCCCCGTCAGCGCGATCAGATCCGGAGCCTGACGCTCGGTCGCGGCCACCAGGGGCGTCAAAGCCTCCCCGCGCAGAAACGGTCCCGCGTGAAAGTCGCTCAGCTGCAAGACGCGCAGCCCCTCCAGCCGCGCGGGCCAATCGGGGACCCAGAGGGTCTCGAGCCTCAGGACCCACCGTTTCGGGTGTAGGTGCCGCCAGCGATACCACGCGCGTCCCCCGCACACTTGGGCGAGGCGCTGAGCTGCGGCAAAACCCGCGATGCGCCACCGGGAATGGCGCCGCGGGGTTTGGAGGAGAGAGCGTTGGGCGTCCACAGCCCCCTAAGGGTACGCCTGGACGCAGTGCGCAGAGAACGGAAAGCGGACGAGTCCCCATCCTTAGGCTCGGCACTCGGCCGCCGCCTCGATGGGCGCCCGTCGCGGGCTACTTGTCCGCCGCGACTCCCGCTGGTGATGGGCAGGAGGCAAGCCGCGGCCCATGGGCACGGAGAGGGAGGTTTGACCCGCTTTGAGTGTTGGCAATGGCTTTAGGGCTGCCAACGCGTTCCAGCGGACAACACTCGTTCGCCTTCGGCGGCCACCCAGGTAGCTTCCCCTTGCAAAACCTCGATCGACCATTGGGCTCCCTGCCCGCTCAAGGTCACGCGCGAATCAGGACCGCCGCGCACCAAGCCGACCGGTAGGTACCCCACGAACGGACCGTTGACTTCGACACGCCCCTCCAGCACGCGCAGGCTTAAGGGCCGAAATGCCTCGAGGCGCACTTCGCTGCGTTCGTTCAACTTCCAGAGGGTGTCTTGCCAAGCGATCGATGCGCTGCCGCCCAGTCCAGTCGCGAGGCGCTCTCCCACGCGCAGCGCGGCCTTGCCATGATCGGGGCGCAGCACTTGTCCGCGCAACCAAACCTCGGGACCTTGCGCGAGCACCTGGGCCCCGACCGGCGACAGCATGCGTTGACCCAATGCCACGAAGAGCAAGGCGATCAGAGCCGGGTAAGCGAGCGCCCGTAGGCGCCCCCGATCGAAACGTTTGGAGCGCTGCGCTTCGAAGACGTCACGTCGCAGACTTGCACGCCGTTCGTACTTTTCGCGGGCCACCCGAGTGATGCGGCGTTCGTGACCGAGGCGCGCGAGGGTGGCGACGACGTCGTCGTAATGGCTCCGGCACGCCTCGCATGACTCGCTGTGTTCGCGCAACCGGACCCGCTCCTCCGAGGGGAGGCTGCCGGACGCGAAGCGCCGGATCCATGCCTCCGCTTCAACGCAGGTGGCAGCACGCTCTGAAGCAGCGCCGGATTCCGAGGGCAGAGGGACCATTCCTCCCCTGCCATCGGCTCGATCGGGGGGATCCTGGAAAGGAATCCGCCCCCACAATGGGCATTCCCAGGCGCTGCCTTAGGCCAAGCGCTGGGCTCCCGCCCGAATGCGCTCTAGGGCTGCCGGAACCCCCAACAGGTCCAGGGTTTCGAACAGGTCAGGTCCCCCGGCCATTCCCGTCAGGGCACAGCGCAGAGGTTGGAACAGGTCGGGGATCTTGGCCCCCTGGGCTTCGATCCAGGCCTTGGTCTGCTCGGCCCACTGCGCGGGCGAGCCGTGAATGGCCCCGGATTCGAGCGCGTCGGCAAAGCCCGTCAAGAGTTCGACCCGACGCTCGCGCTTGCGCGCGCCCTTTTCGGCCTTGGGGTCGTAGGGCACCTCGGCGTGGGGTTGGAACATGTGCCCCACCCAGTGAGGCAGGTCGCTGTAGAGCGCGAGCCGTTCCTGGACCGAGGCCACCAAGCGCACGAACCACGGCCAGCGCTCCTGCAGCTCCTGCGCGCTCATCCAACCGGCTTCGAGGGCAAAGGGCTTCACGTGCGCTGCTAGCTCCTCCGGCTTTTCGCCACGTAGGTACTCACCGGCCATCCACAGGAACTTATCCGGATCGAACACCGCGCCGGCTTTGGCCACATCGCGGATGTCGAAGCGCTCGACGAACTGCTCCCGGCTAAAGACATCGGTTTCGCCGTCCAAAGCCCAGCCTTGCAACGCCAGGAAGTTGAAGATGGCTTCCCGCGGATAGCCCTTCGCTTGATAGTCCCCCAGCGCGGTGTCGCCGGTGCGCTTGCTGAGTTTTTTGCGGTCGGTGCCCAACATCAGGGGCAGATGCGCAAACTCGGGGGCCGGCTCGCCGAGGGCGGAGTACAAGAGGAGTTGCTTGGGGGTGTTGACCAAGTGCTCCTCCCCGCGGAAGACGTGGCTGATGTGCATATCCAAGTCATCGCACACCACCACGAAGTTGTAGGTCGGCGAAGCCGCGCCGCGGCGCACCATGACCCAATCGTCGATTTCGTGGTGCGGGATGGTGACCTGACCGCGGATGAGGTCCTCAAACGTGGTCTCCCCATCGGGGATGCGGAAGCGCACTGCGTACTCTTCCCCAGCGGCCGCCCGGCGTTCGGCTTCGGCTAGGTCCAGGTCCCGGTCCGCGCCGCGGTAGGCGATGCGCTGCTTGCGGCCTTCTTGTTCCGCGCGCCAAGCGTCGAGCTGCTCGGGGGTGCTGAAGTCGCGATAGGCGTGCCCGCTGGCCAACAGCTTCTCCGCCCACGCCAAGTGCCGCTCCACGCGCTCGCTTTGCTGGTAGGGCTCGTAGGGACCACCTTGCTCAGGACCCTCGTCCCAATCCAAACCAAGCCAACGCAAGCCGTCGAGGATGGCCTGTTGGGAGGCTTGGGTGTTGCGATCGTGGTCCGTGTCTTCGATGCGCAGCACGAAGGTGCCACCGAACCGGCGCGCGTAGGCCCAGTTGAACAGGGCGGTGCGGCACAGGCCGAGGTGGACGGTGCCGGTAGGGCTGGGAGCGATGCGGACGCGAAGGGGACGGGTCATGTCGAGAGCGGGTCGAGGCGCGGGGCCCAGAAGATAGGGCGTGCGCGGGCTCTCGCACGGAGGAGTTGCGAGAAAAGCCGATCGTGCGCATCGCTGGGCGCATTCGGTGCGGGGTGTTGCCAGCGGGATCTCGCGCCCACTCTCCGCAAATGGGCGCCCTAGACCCACGCAATCGTGCGCCGGGTGGCCTATGTTGTGCGGCATGAGTGCTCCCCCCCTGACCACCGAGTTGATCCGCCGCCTCCCCAAAGTCAGCCTGCACGATCACCTCGATGGCAGTCTGCGGCCCACCACCGTGCTCGATTTGGCCAAGGAGGTTGGCTACGCCGGCTTGCCGGAGACGGATCCCGAGGCCCTAGCCCAGTGGTTTTACCGCGGCGCAGATCGCGGCAGCCTGCCCCTCTACCTGGAAGGCTTCGCCCACACCATCGCGGTCATGCAAACCGCCGAGGCGCTCGAGCGCGTGGCCTACGAGTACGCCCAGGACATGTTCGAGGATGGGGTCGTCTACTTTGAGGTGCGTTTTGCCCCCCACTTCCACACCCAAGGCGGGTTGGGCCTCGACGCGGTGCTGGAGGCGGTGCAGCGCGGCTTGTTGCGCGGCCGGGAGGACTTCGGAGTGGAATCGGGCATCATCGTTTGCGCTCTGCGGAACCAATCGACGGAACTCTCGCTGAAACTGGCCGAGCTGGCCGCCTCGTGGATGGACCGCGGCGTGTGCGGGTTTGACCTCGCCGGCGAAGAGGCTGGGCACCCTGCGAAGGAACACCTGGAGGCTTTCCAGCTCATCAAGCGCCGCAACGGATCGATCACCATCCACGCCGGGGAAGGTTTCGGGCCCGAGAGCATCTGGCAGGCCTTGCAGTACTGCGGCGCCCACCGCATCGGCCACGGCACACGCTTGATCGAAGACATCGCGGTCTACGAAGGCAAGGTCATCCAGGTCGGCAGCTTGGCGCGTTACGTGCACGATCACCGCATCCCGCTGGAGATTTGCCTGTCGTCCAACGTGCACACGGGCGCTTGCGAGCGCATCGAAGACCACCCGTTCCAGTACTTCTTGCAACACGGTTATCGCGTCACGCTCAACACCGACAATCGCCTGATGAGTCACACGACGTTGACCCAGGAGTACGAGCTGGCCGTGCGCACCTTCGGCTTGGACTTGGCCGACCTCGAACGCCTTTCGGTCAACGCGATGAACGCCGCGTTTTACCCCTACGCGGAGCGCAAGCGCGTGGTGGCCCAGCGTATTCTGCCGGGCTTCGCCGCGGTGGAGGCCGAAGGCGCATGAGCGCCGCCTCGGACGAAACCAACCGCGATCGCACCCCGCTCGGCCTGCACGGCCGCCTCGAGTGGCCCGTCCTCGACAGCCGGTGCCTGCGCGACAATGCCCTGGGCGACCCGGCGCAACGCGAGGTCGCCGTGTACCTCCCGCCGCAGGTGGTGCAGGATCCTGACCGCCCGTGGCCGGTCGTCTGGCTGCTATCGGCCTTCACCGGGACGCCGCACCCCCTGTGGGAGGCGCACCCGTGGAAGCGCGGAGCCCTGTGGACCTACGACGCGCAGGTGGCGAGCGACGAGGCCCAGGCCGCCATCCTTTGCGCCCCCAACACTTTCACCCGTTTGGGCGGCAGCCAATTCGTCAATTCCAGCGCGGTGGGCGCCTACCAGGATTACGTCCTAGAAGAGCTCGTGCCCTGGGTGCTCGAGCGCTACCCCATCGACCCAGAGCGCATGGGCATCGTGGGCAAGAGTTCCGGCGGCTTTGGAGCCCTGCACTTGGTCACCCAAGCCCCCGGTCGGTTTCAGGCAGCCGCTTCCATCGCGGGAGACTGCCATTTCCCCTACTTGTTCGCCGGGGAGCGCTTGGTGGCCCTGCGCGAGTTTCAGCGCTGGCAGGGCGATCCCGCGGCCTTTTTGCAGGCGTTTTTCGACAAGCCGGTCCTCTCCGGGGACGCTCACGGAGCTCTCAACCTGCTGGCGATGGCCGCTTGTTACTCGCCCAATCCCCGTGCGCCGCTCGGCTTCGATCTGCCGATCGATTTGCATACCGGAGCTTGGATCGAATCGGTTTGGCAGCGCTGGTTAGCCTTCGACCCGGTGCAAGCCATCCCGCAGGCGCCGCAAGGGGTGCGACGGTTGGATTGGCTTTACCTGGAGGCGGGCACCACGGATGAGTTCCACCTGCAATTCGCCCTCCGGGTGCTGGTCCAGCGTTTGGCGAAACTGGAGATCCCTTGCCTCCACCACGAGTTCGAAGGGGGTCACTTTGGCATGGATGCTCGCTACGGGGAAGTCTTGCCCAAACTGGCACAAGCCTTGCACTCCCTCTGATCCCGCTGTGTTCCCGCCGGGATCCTGCGCCGCCGGAGCGGTCCGACAGCGGGGCGTCCGAAACGGGAAGGGGAGGCGCTCCACAACGCATGGGTGGGGTTCCATCCGGGTAGGCCTCGGCTGCCTGTCTCGGTGCGGACCGGGAACGAGCATGTAGCGTCTCTATGTGCCGAACAAAAGGCTCTCGGGGCCGTTGGAACCGATTGCCTGGAATCCTCGCGCAGCATTCCAAGCTAAGATAGGGAGGTGCCCCCCTTCCCTTCCTCCGACAAGCGTTGGCCGGTCCTCGGCGACACGGTTGGGCCCTGGCGGCTCACCCGGCACTACGACTTGGAGGGTTCGGGAGAAATGTTCGTCGCCGAACGCGCCGACGGGGCGTTCGATCGGGAGGTGCTGATCACCTTCCTGCGCACGGATGCGAGTCAACCGGAAGCTCGTCGGCGCTTTGACAAGGAAGTCGAGCTGCAAGCCCGACTCGATCACCCCGGAATCGCCAAAGTCTACGGCGCCGGTTCCACCGAAGCGGGCGTCCGGTACCTCGTCACCGAGTACCTTCCGGGAGCGGACATCGAAGCCCACCTGGATGGTCAGCGGGCCAACCTGCGCGAACGCATCCCCTACCTGTTGCTGGTCTGCGACGCGGTGCAGCACGCGCACGACAAGGGCATCGTCGGCTTGCATTTGCAGGCGGAGAACGTGCACATCATGCCGGACGAGTCGGTGCGCTTGGTGGTCTACGGCTTAGCGCAGTCCAACGACGGGGTTAGCGAAACTCCGCCCTGGCCCGAATTCGCCATCGACTACGCCAGCCCCGAAGAGTGGCGCGGAAAGCCCGTCACACAAGCCTCCGACGTGTATTCCTTGGGCGTGCTGCTGTTCCGGCTCTTGACCGGCTTGTTACCCAAGACCCTCACCGGACTCACCCCGGCGGAAGCGGGGGAGCGCGCCAATCGCGAGTGGTCCGATCGGGCCAGCACGCGGGTTCGCAACCGCGGTACCGACCGGGCTGCCGAACAGCGAGCCACGGACTTGCGAGGGCTGAGCAAAGCCTTGAGCGGTGATCTGGATCGCATCTTAGATCGCGCCTTGGCACACGATCCCGCAGCGCGCTACGCCAGCCCCCGGGCTTTGGCCGAAGACCTGCAACGGCATCTCGATGGGCAACCGATCAAGGCCCGCGGACCCGCACCCTTTTACGCCCTACGCCGGCGCTTGGTGCGCCACCGCCTTCCGATCACGGTCTCGGCCCTGGTGGTGGGATCGTTGGTGTGGGCGGTCGGAACCAGCTTGTTGAGCGCCAATCGCGCTCAGGCGGCGTGGCGCGAAGCGCAGGAAGCGGAGCAGGGCGCGGCTTACCAAAGCCGGCGATTGCAGGAGTTGTGCGTACGCTTTCTAACCGAACTGGGTCCCTCGATGCAGGGTCGCCAGGGGCTGGAAGACGCCCGTCGGTACCTGCTCAACGCGGGAGCCCCTTTGCTCGACCACCTGCGCGCGGCTGGGCGGGAAGACCGCCGCCTGCACCGGCACCTCGCCGATTCCTACCTGCAGCTCGCCGAGGCGGATTGGATCGCCCGCGATCAGCTCTCCAGCACCACCTGGCCGGACTCCGTCGACAAGGCACGCCGCTTTGCCCGCTCGTACGTGGAGGACACTCCGGCTGGCGTCCCACCCGACGGCTTGATCCCCTGGGCCCGATCGATCCGCTGCGGGATTTGGTTTGCCAACCTCAGTTTGGATGAGCGTGCCGGTCGAAGGCTGCTCGCCGAAGCGGAGGCGGAGTTAGCGGGCCTCGCCCTGACGGAGGAGGATCTGCCCGCGTTGGCTGTGCTTGTGCTGATGGAAGCACGGCGAACTTGGAATGCCCGCGCGCTGCGTTTCGAAGAAGCCCTACGCCACTGGGACCGCAACAAAATCGAAGCGATGGAGCGCCGAGACCCGAACCTCGCGCCCTTCTTGCAAGGCGATCGCCCGCGCTTCGACTCCTACCGCGCGCGCTACTTGGTGCGTTCGGGCAAGGTGCGCGAAGCCCTTCTGGTGCTGCCGCCCATCGTGTACCTGATCCAGGAGGAAGCGACCCGCCATTCACCGCCGTTGCTGGACCTGCTGACCCTGGAGGCTGACGCTTGGTTGCTGTTAGCTATCGCGCGCGCCTACTCGGGCGTTCCGACGGGCGAAGCCCTGGTCCAAGCTCGGCAAGCCATCGCAACGATCCAGGAACGCTACGGTTCCGACTCAGGCAGCGCGGAGGTGCTGGCCATCAGCCAGCGTTGGTTGGCCGAGTGCTTGTGGGTCATGGGCCGCGAGCACTGGGCCGAAGCGGATCAGGTTTGCGACAGAGCGATCGAACGCTGGCAGTCCATCCTGCGCGGACCTTCCCGTTGGCCCTATTACTCCGCGGAGCTCGCGCGCACCCATGCGCTCCGGGCGCGCATCGCTCGCGACCGCGGGGATCGCTCCCTCGCGCTCCAATCGTTGCTCGAAGCGCAACGCTTGCTGCAGGATCTCCACGCTCCTGCCGACCAACACCCCTACGCCCTGTGGATCCGCGCGGACGTGGCCTTAGCGCAAAAGGCACTCGATCCGGACGGCGAAGCGCCCTCGTGGGATCAAGTCGCCGCTGCGCTGGATGCCGTACGGGCGGCGGGCATCGATCCCTACCCGTTGGAGGCATTGGAATCGGAATGGCGACGTTTGGTCGCCAACCATGGCCCAGACGAACTGCGAATCGATCCGGAGGGCGACGAATGAGCCGCTCCGATCGATTGCTCGAACTGCTCGACCAGGTCAGCGCCTTGACCCCCGAAGAGCGGGGGCCGTTTTTGGATTCCGCCTGCGCGGACGACCCGCAATTGCGCGCCAAAGTGGAAGCGCTCTTGGAGGAAGACGAGGACGCACCCGAGTGGAACCTAGACCGTCCCCGGGCCCTGCTGACCCCCCTCCTGTCGGCAAGCCATTTCCCTCTGCTCGGCGAGCGCATCGGGCCTTGGAAGCTGATCCAAGTATTGGGCGAAGGCGGCATGGGCACCGTCTATCTCGGCGAACGCGTGGACGACGCCTTCACCCAACAGGTGGCCATCAAGGTCGTGCGCAGCGACGTGCAGCGGGCTCCGATGCTGGAGCGCTTCGACCAAGAGCAGCACATCCATGCCGGCCTCGACCACCCCGCCATCGCCGCCCTGCTCGACGCTGGGCGCACCGAGGACAACTCGCCGTACTTCGTCATGGAGTACGTGGCGGGCGAGCGCATCGATGAGTACTGCGAGAACCGGGACCTACCCGCGCGCGCGCGCTTGGAGCTTTTCCAACAGGTTTGCCGGGTCGTGCACGACACGCACGCTCTGGGAGTCGTGCACCGGGACTTGAAGCCCAGCAACATCATGGTGCAGCCCAGTGGCAAGGTAAAATTGCTCGACTTCGGCGTCGCGTTGGTGTTGGGCGCCAACGAAGCCCAAGCGGAAGGAGAGCTGCCCTTCATCACCCCCAACTACGCCAGCCCCGAGGGCATGCAGCGCCAAAGCATCACCCGCGCCAGCGACCAATACTCCTTGGGCATCATCCTGCAGGAGCTGCTCACCGATCGCCGTCCCCAAGTCTCGGATAGCTCCGATACGTCCACCCAGGAAGGCACCCCCGATCTCGACGTACGCCGCCTCCGACGCGGAACCTTAGCGCGCCTCTCCGAGCGCAGCCAATTCCTCAAGGACTTCAAAGCGGTGCTAGCCCGAGCGATGGCCCCCAACCCGCGCAACCGTTACGCGAGCGTGCTCGAGTTTTCGCGCGACCTGCAAAGGCTGTTGGACGGAGAAATGGTCTTGGCCCGCACCCCCAGTCGCCGGGAAATGCTCTGGCGTCGCACGCGGCAATATCGTTGGCCCATCGCGGGGGTGGGTCTGTTGTGCGTGCTGCTGATCGGCAGCTTGGCATATGCACAGCACAAGACCAACCAATACGAAACCGCCCTGGAGCGTTCGGAGCGCTCCCGCGAGCGGGCTTCGAGCCACGCCCGCACCATGGAGCGCTTTGCGCAACGCATCATGATCGCCCTGGTCGATCGCTTGCGCAGCGCGCCCGACTCGCAGGCGATGCGGGAAAAACTGCTATCGATCGGCACCGACTTCTTCGATGCGGAGCCGAACCGGCAGCTCCTTTCGCAGGAACTGCTGGCCACGATCATCAACGCGCACCACCAACTAGGGCTCCTGTACACCAATCCCTTTGAAGTCCAGGCGACACAGGTTTCCAAGGCGCGGGCGGCCTTTGCCAAAGCGGAGTCGATGTTGCCCGCCCTGGCCGAAGTCAACGCCGAATGGGCGCGCTCCCATCAAGCCGTCATTCACTTCTCCTGGGGCGCGGTGGAAACACAGATGGGCTACCTCGATCGCGGCTGGCAGCGGCTTAAGGCCGCGCAGGAAGTGCTCGTGCGCGGCGAGGGCCTGCTCGCCATCCACCGGTCCCCCGACCGTTACCTGCAGTGCGAGACCCTGCTGGCCTCGAACCGCCTCCAGATGGGCGATCGGGCCGCCGCCCTCGCCGCCCTGGAGCGCGTAGACGCCGGCTTGCGGCTCTACTCACAAACCCACCCGGACGTGGACGCTTTCGGTGCGGGCATTTTGCACATCCTCAAGACTGATGTGGCGCTCCTGTGGCTGGAGGCTGGCGAGCGGGGTCGAGCCGAAGCCATCTACGATTTGATGCAGAAGGACCCCTGGGTCCATCCCGGCCAAAACTCCACCGCCCAAATCTCCAACATGGTCGGTCAAACCCAGCGCATTCGCTTGGAGTGGAAACTGCAAAAAGGATGGACCGTCGACCAGGTCTTGCAGGGCATCGATGCACTGATCCAACCCCTGTACCACGAGAACCTCGAGGAAGTACGTTTCTTCCCCGGCTTGGCGGAGCTCCTGCATCTGAAGGCGTCCGTCCTGATGGACCTGGGCCGTTGGGAAGAGGCGCGACCCGTCTACCACGATTGTTTCCGCACCTGGCGCCATACGGTGCGGATGGACCCCGAACACGACGGGGCCAAGTTAGCCCTCGTCACCGCCATGCGGGACTACATCTCGAACGCTCGTGCTCAAGGGGTTTCCCTTGCAACCCTGCAGACGCTGATCGAAGAAGCGCGCGCTCACCTCGAAACCTTGCGCCGCAACGGCATCGATCACCCCGAGGTAGCCGAAGGAATTCGCGAACTGGACGGGTACTTCCCGCGCTAACGCTTCAGTCCGCCTGCATGCGATCGCGCAACCACATGCGCGCGACCTTCCAGCGCCGTTCGATGGTCGCCGGCGAACGCTCCAGGATGCGCGAGGTTTCTTCGATCGTTAAACCCGCGAAGAAGCGCAGCTCCACGAGCCGCGCCAGTTCGGCGTCCGTGTCCGCCAGTTGTTCCAAGCACTCGTGCAAGGCGAGCACATCCAAGGACTGCTCTTCAAACGACGCCACCACTTGGTCGAGCGGAACCGGGTCCTCGGCCCCACCCCGCTTGAGCGCGTTGCGGCGGCGCGCGTGATCGACCAGCACGTTGCGCATGGCTTTGGCCGCGACGCGCACGAAATGTTGCCGATCCTCCCAGTGAGGCGTTTCATCGGTCCCGAGCAAGCGCATGTACGCTTCGTGCACCAGGGCGGTGGGCTGCAGCGTGTGCGCGTGACGCTCTCGACGCATGCAAGAGGTCGCGACGGCTCGCAGCTCTTCATACACGAAGGGCAACAGCGCCTCCCCAGCCGCTTCGTCACCAGCGCTCAGCCGGGCTAACAGTTGGGTCGCTTCGCTTGATTGGGAGGCCATGGCAGGAGGTCTGAGGGTACGCCATCCTACTCCATCCGCGGGCCCCGGGAGCCTCCAGCCCCTCCGATCTCGGGTCCCCGGGGGGTTTTGGCGTGAATGGAATCCCAGTCCGAGAGTAAAGTACGGGCCGAAGCGGATCCCCCATCCCTATCGGAGAACCCTTATGGCCACGATCCTTGCCACCGGGACAACCCAAACCGTCTTTCTGGGCCTCGCCGTCGTCGGTGGATCCATCTTAACGATTCAAACCATCATGCTTCTCATCGGCCTCGATGGCGATGTAGACGTCGATGCGGATGCCGGAGATGGATTGGGGTTTGTGTCCATTCGGACCTTGTCCAGCTTGCTCGCGACCTTCGGTCTCGTCGGCTGGTGGGCCATGGGCGAAGGTTACACGGTGGCCTCCGCTGCCGGGATGGGGCTCGCGGCCGGACTCGTTGTCATGGTCTTGGTGGCCTGGCTGTTCTCGCTGCAGTCCAAGCTGCATCAGGACGGGACGTTGAACAGCGCGCAAGCCGTGGGCTTGACCGCCACCGTCTACCTGGTCGTGCCAGGTCAAGGCGCGGGTAAGGGCAAGATCACCGTCAACGTGCAAGGCCGTTCCCACGAGTTCACCGCCACGACCCAAGGGGACACCATCCCCACGGGCCAAGAGGTCCGCATCGTTCGGCAGATCACGGAAAACACCTTCGAAGTCGAACCCATCTAACCATGCACTCCCCTTTCTCCACGATGGCCGTCCAAGCGCTGCCGATCGATTCCAGCATCGCCCCGATCGTTGGGATCGTTCTCGTCGTCCTGATCCTGGCGGGATTCTTTCTGATCCTCGCCCGCCGCTACAAGCGCTGTCCCTCGAACAAAATTCTGGTGATCTACGGGCGCACCAGCAAAGGCCAAACCGCCAAGACCTTGCACGGTGGTGGCACCTTCGTCTGGCCCTTGATTCAGAGCTACGACTATCTTTCTCTCGATCCCATTCAGATCGAAATCCCGCTGGAAGGTGCCCTGTCCCTGGAGAACATCCGGGTGTCGGTGCCCAGCGTATTCACGGTCGCCGTCGGCACGGAACCCGGGGTCATGAACAACGCCGCGGTGCGTCTCTTGTCGCTCACCCGCGGCGAGATCATGAAACAG
>JAUHXY010000337.1 GCA_030426785.1 bacterium | reverse complement strand
CCGCGCGTTTTTGACCGGAGGCCCCGGCGACGATCCCGACACCCTGTGCGATGCGATCACGGTCAACCCGTACCTGGGCAGCGACTCGATCGAACCCTTCCTCAGCGCTTGCGAGGAAGCCGAAGCAGGCCTGTACGTGCTCGTGCGCACGTCGAATCCCAGCAGCGCCGAGTTCCAAGCCCAAGGGGAACCCTGCTTGAGCGACCGGGTGGCCGACGCTGTTGTGCGCTGGGGCGCGGACCAAAGAGGCGAATGCGGCTACTCCTCCATCGGCGCGGTGGTCGGAGCCACGCACCCCCAAGAATTGGCGGCTTTGCGCGCCCGCATGCCGCACGTTCCGTTTTTGATTCCGGGGTACGGCGCGCAGGGGGGTTCTGCCAAGGACCTCGCACCGGCGTTTGGCGAACACTTTGCCGGCGGCCTCGTCAACTCATCCCGCGGCATCCTGTTTCCCGCGACGCGCGAGGGCGAGGCTTGGAAGGATGCCGTTCGGCGCGCGACCAAGGAGATGGTTCACGATTTCCAGACGCTGCTTGGAAGCTGCGTGAACTGAGCCGCGTTTGAAGGTTTCCATCGAAGACTTCGGGGTCGACTCGCTCGGCCTCTCCCCGGACTTGCTGGCTGCGCTTGCGGAGGGCTCGCACCATGGCCTACCTCTGTGGACCGAGTGCCCCGCCAAGGGGACGCGCGAAGACGTTTGGAGCACCGAGCAGCGTCAAGACCTAGTCCAACGCATCGGGCAGGGTCTCGCTCACTTGCAACCACCCGACGGCGTGCAACGCTCCCTCGACGAGCTCGCGCAACCGGGCACGTTGGCGGTCATCACGGGGCAACAGCCGGGGTTTTTGTGCAGCCCGCTTTATTCCCTGATCAAAGCCGCGCAATGCGTGCAATTGGCACGGGCGTTGCGCAAGACGTGGCAAGTGCCGGTCATCCCGCTGTTTTGGAACCACGCCGATGACCACGACGTGGCCGAGGTGCATCACAGCTACATCCAAAACCGCAACCTCGACCTGCAAAAGGTGTCTTTGGCCGGGCTTTCGTCGGGCCGCGACCCCCTGAGCCGCATCGTGTTGGAGCGCGAAGCCAACGGACTCGACACGATCGCGGCGCTCTTGCAGCAAAACTTTGGGATGTACCCCCACTGCGAAGAGGCTTTGGCACTGCTCATGCCCCAAGACGGGGAAACCTTGCCCGGTGCGATGACGCGCGCGTTCACCCAGTGGCTGGGCGACGAGGGATTGGTGGTGGTGGAGCCCGATTGGATTCGTCCGGCGTTGACCGAAGCTCTGGCGCGCATCGTGGAACAAGATCCGCGCGAACCGCTGCGGCGCGGCTCCGCGACGGGATCGATCGAAGCGGACACCGCCGCGTTGTGGTATCGCGTGCCGCCCGAAGGCCGCGTAGCGTGGCGCATGCACGCGGATGGGTTTTCCGAGGACGGAACCGAGGCGGGTCTCGCGCCCGCCGAAGTCGCGGCCGCCATGCGTGCGGAGCCCGAAAGTTGGACCCCCGGCGCGCTCCTGCGCCCGCTCGTGCAGGACGCTGCGCTGCCGTGCGTGGCCTACATCGGCGGTTTTGGCGAGCTGAAGTATCACGGACAATTGATGCCTTGTCGTCAGGCACAGAATGGTCCCTTCACCGCCTTCGTTCCGCGGGTCTCCATGACTTGGGTCGACGAAGAGGCCGGCGCTTCGTTGCAAAAGTCGGGGTTGACGGTGGCGCAGGTCTTGGCCGGGGGAGGTGCTTTGGAGGTGCCGGCCACCGAAACCGCCTTGCCACCGGTGTTTGACCGCATTCGATCGCTGGTCGCCGAGGCACAAACGGCCTTGCGCGCCGAAAGGCGGGCTTTGGCCGAGGTCGAACCCTCCTTGGACACCGGCTTGCGCCGCGCGGCAGACCAAATGGGCCAAGGCATCGAAAAACTGCTCGCCAAAGCCGAACGCATCCACCAAAACCGCGGTGGTAAGGTCGCGCGCCACATCCGCCGCCTCAACCACCGCTTGATGCCGCGCGAGCAATTGCAGGAACGGGTGCTCGGCCCGTTGGAGTTCTTCGCGCGCTACGGCACGCCTTGGGTGCAAGCCTTGTTGCAGGCCACTCCCGCGTTGCACGCCACGCACCTCGTCTTGACCATCGAAAAGGAAGACTCATGACCTCACTCGACGTTTTGGTCGTCGCCGCCCACCCCGACGATGCCGAGATTTCCATGGGGGGCACCATCCTGCGCTTGCTGCAAGCGGGCGCCAAAGTGGGTGTCGTGGATGTCACGCGTGGGGAGATGGGCACGCGCGGCTCGCAAGCGGATCGCGACGCGGAAGCGGAGGCGGCGACGAAAGTGATGGGCCTCAGCGCGCGCTTCAACCTCGGCCTGCCCGATGCGCGCGTCGAGGTCAGCGTCCCCCACCGCGAAGCGTTAGCGGCCCTGTTTCGCCAAACCACTCCGGACGTGGTCATCGCCCATCACGTGGAGGACATGCACCCCGACCACGCAGCGACAGGGCAATTGGCGCAGCAAGCGTGGTATCTCTCCGGCTTGCGCCGCTTGGCGGAACAGAGCGGCAAGGGTTCGGCTCATCGCCCGAAACATCTGTTTCACTTCCTGTCCCACCGCAACACCGAACCTTCGCTGGTGGTTGACGTCACGAGCGTGTGGGAACAAAAACTCGCTGCAGTGCGCTGCTACGGCACGCAACTGAAACCCCAGGACGCCAGCGATCGCGGCGAACACTTCCTGTTCGGCTCGGACATCGAAGAGCGCATGACGACCAAAGCGCGTTTCTTCGGCGAAAAGATCAGCGTGCGCTATGGGGAGCC
>JAUHXY010000088.1 GCA_030426785.1 bacterium | reverse complement strand
CTATCCACGGACTCCCTCGGTTTCGTACACTGGCCCGCACCCGGCGGAGCCGGCGGCTCGCTGGCCCCCTAAGTACGTTCTCGCTCCTATCCTCCCTGACCTATGCGCATTTCCGTCGAGCCTTCCGGTTCCAACACGATCCTTCACCTCCGAGGCGAGTTCGATACCTACTACTGTTCCTTGTTGGAACAGGAAGTCGCCAAGGCACTCGAGGGGGGCACCCAGAACATCGTTCTGAACCTGCGCTTGGTGAAGTACATCAACTCCACCGCTCTCGGGTCGATCCTGAAGGCCAGCAAGACGGTCGGGCAAAAGGGCGGCAAGTTGCTCATCTCGAACCCGAGCACCTTCTGCAAAGACGTGCTCGGCAAAGTCGGCCTAGATCGCGTCGTCCCGGTCCACGACAACGACGAGGCAGCCCTGGCCGCCCTCGAGGGTGCCGCGGCCCCCAGCAAGCCCGCCGGTAGCGGAGAACTGGACCTGGATCCGGCCTCCGTGATCTTCAAGCCTCTCGACCCCGAGCGCATCGACCACTTCCTCGAGCAGGCCAAGGCCAGCAACCCGGTGCACGGGCACGCCTTCGGCAAGAACTGGTCGGGGGTCGGCCGCATGGCCGCCCTCTCGCCCGAAGGCATGAGCTTCACCTGGTCCGGAGGAAACACCGGCCTTTCCCCCTTCGAAATGGGCCAGTTGCTGTCGGTCGGGACCGGCTTCTCCGTCAAGTTCCGCTTGCCGCTGCTGCAAAAAGGCTTCTGCGAGGCTCAGGTCAACGTGACCGATATGCAAGAGCGCGGCGACGGGGTCAAAGTCGCCTGCACGTTCAACGAGATCGACGAGGAAACCCAAGGCGCCATCCAGCAATACGCGACCGATTTGGACTTCTTGCGCCAAGAGCTGCGCAAGGCTACGGAGTAAGCGACTGCAGCCATTTTCATCGCGCGGGCGCGGCTCTTGAGCCGCGCCCGCGTCGTTTCGCGATCCGTCGGCCGCTCAGCCTTCCTGCAGGCGTTCTTTGGAGGCCTTCGAGGCCTCGGCCCCTTCGCTGCGGCGCGCCGGTTTGGCCGAATCCAGGGCGCGCGCAGCGTGCTCCTTGACGCATGCGAGCAGCAAGTCCTCGACCTGCGCACCGATGTTGGACCAAGCCAATTGCTCCTCCGCCATCTGTCGTGCGTTTTGACGCCAAGTCTCACGCCGCTTGGGGCTCCCAGCCGCCAAGCGGATTCCATCGGACCAAGCGGCCACATCACCGGGAGGCAAGACAAGTCCGTTGAACTGATCCACCACCGCGCCCTGAAAACGCGGCAGGTCGGCGGCTAGCACCGGCAAGCCGCACGCCATCGCGCGGCGCACCTTGATCCCGTCGACGACCCGGTCGCCCCCGGGGGCCACCATCAAGGTGCTGGCGGACATCAAGCCGGGCAACTCTTCCTTGCGGACCTTGCCCAACCAATGCACGCGACTGCCGATGCCGAGCCGGCTCGCTTGGGCCAGGTAGGCACCCCGCATGGCACCATCGGAAGCCAACAACAGGGCCCAGTCCTCGCGCTGGCCGACCGTGGCCGCAAAAGCCCGCAGCAGGGTGTCGATGTGATAGCCCTCTTCGATCGGGCTCTGGTAGAGCAGCGACAGACCGGTCGCTCCGTGGCGTTCGGGCAGCCGACTGGTCAACCCCGGTCGGAAGTGTTCGAGGTCCAGCCCGCGAGGCACCACCTCGATCTTTTTCGGGTCGAAACCGCGCCGAATGGTCTCCGCGCGGGCAAAGTGGTCCAACGCCAACACGCGCACGATCTCGCGGCGTACAGCGCGACCCCACAGCGTTTCTCCCACGGTGCGCAAGCGGCGCTCGATGAAGCTACCTCGCGAGGAAAATCCTTCCTCCACCGCGACCAACGGCACGCCTAGCTTCTTCGCACAACGCATGCCGTGCCAACCGGCCGGCGAAAGCGCGTCGTACACAATGACGATGTCCGGCCGGAATGCGAGCACACCCAAACCGTCCTTGCCCATGCTCTCCATGCGGGAACGCGGGATCACGCCCGGTGGCGCGCCAAAGCCGCGCACTTGGTGTCCACGCCCCAGCAATTCGGCCGAGAGCACGGGTGCGTGATCGCCCCCTTTCATGCGCAGCGTGAACGGATCCACGATCAATGCGATGCGCAGACTGTTGGGTGTGGTCACGGTACGGATGGGAGTTTGGGTTCGCGGGGAGTCTCTGACTGCGACAACGTGAGGTCGCGCGAGCCAGTGGCTCCACGGGAGAAAGCGGGAGCTACTGCGTTTATCGAATCTGCAAAATGCAAAAGCCGCAGGCAATCGGTCGGAATTGTCGTTCGGTGACCGGGATCCCGCATCGAGCCGCAGCCCGGGAAAGAGCTTCCGCATCGGACGAGAGTTTGCCGGGGATCGGGATTTCTCTCGCTCCCGCGCTCAGGTGGTTCCGGCGCCGGTCGAGAACCGTGGGGAACGCAGGCCGCTCCCCGCGCAGCGCTTGTTCTCCCTTCGCTTCTCTCAGCACTCCAAACCTCGACACGCTCCACGCACGAGGCCCTGGGGGGCCCGTCCTCCCGAGAATCTCCTATGCACCGATCCCTGCCCTCGCTCCCCGGTACCGGTCAGCCTCGTCGTGGCCTTTTCGTAGACCACCTGGGCACCCTTTTGCAGGTTCCTGCGCGTGGTTTTTTGACCCACGCAGAGGAAATCGACTTCACGCCGGACGCTTTGGAAGTCCTCTTCCAAGCGGCCCAATCGGGCTGGAACGTGTATTTGGTCGGCAACGAAAGCTCCGTCCACAGCGGAGCGGTCGAGGAGAGCGTTTGGGCTGAGATCCACGACGGCATTTTGGCTGGTCTGCGCACCCACGGAGTCTGCCCGGTGCGTAGTTACATCTGCATCGATCACCCCGAAGGCCAAGCCCCGAACAACAAAGACTCGGTCTATCGCCTCCCCAACACGGGCGCGATGTACCACGCCGCCCAAGCGGACGGCATCTCGCTGCCTCACTCTTGGGTGATCGGCGACGAGACCATCGACCTGGTAGCCGGCTGGCGTGCTGGCTGTCACATGGCGGGTGTTCGCACCGGAGCCGCCGTTCAGGACGGTGCGCTTCACGTAGAACCGGAAATCCTTGCCGACAACCTTGCCGCCGTAGTGCGGGAAGTTTCCTCCGGTACCGCGGTCACCCGCTGATCGACGCTCCTGCCCCCAAAGGCGCGTCATCAAGCCCCCTGCTCCTCCCCCCAGGAGCGGGGGGCCCTTTGTTTGGTGCCGAGTGCGGCTGCTGCTCGATGGGCCAAACCGCGTAGGCGCGAGGCTCACGCCCGCGGGCAGGGGCCCGAGTGTCGACCCGCGGGCCAGAACGACGAGAGCCCGCCGGAAAGCGGGCTCTCGTACACGCGGCCCTGGATGGGGCCGCCGGATCGGGTTGCTGCCTAGCGCACCTGAGAGAACAGCGGGCGTCCTTGCGCCGCAGGGAAACTCTCCACGCCGCCATGGCTCATTTCCAGTTCGCCGCGCTCGTTGAAGAGCGCCACGCAACCGGGAGCCAAGTGGTAGTCCTGGCCGGGCGTCATGACCCAAGTCTGGCTGCCTTGCCAGCGATCCACGAGGACCTTGGTTTTGCCGCCAGCAAACACGCGGACTTCGACGCCTTTGCGCTGTTCAACCGCGAAAGCACCACAATCGGTGATGTTGTCCTGCGCCACTCCGCGCCACTGTTCACGGTCGAAGTTCGTGCTGACGGCCACCGCGGCCTGAGACCCGCGCTGGCCTTGCGGCTCGGGCATCGAACGCGCCGGGGTCTTGACGGTTTCTTGCGGTTGCACCTGGATGCGGTCCACGACGGGCGTGCTGGGTACTTGGGCTTGGGTCACGGGTTGGCCGGAGCGGTTCGTTTCGACGCGCGCTTCGGGCTGCGCTTCGTCCAACTTGAGAACCTCGGGAGCGGGCCAAGCGGGAGCCTGGGTGAGGCGTTGGGGCTGGGCAGCACGTTCCCGCGCTTGCTCGGGGGTATCCGCGTTGCGGCGATAGGGCCAAGTGGGATCTTGCCAACGCTTGGATTGGCTGCTCAGGTCGGTTTTGACTTCGCTGGGCTGCTCCAAACGGATGTTGGAACCCGGATAGATCGTCATCGGCGGACGAGCTTGGCTCACATCCCCATTCCAGAACACGCGTACGGGGCGACCCGCGTTGAGGCGCATTTCCAGGGGACCGGAAGCGAGACCGCGCATGCGCAAGGAGCCTCCATCGATCTGCGCGTGCCAGTCGCCCGGCAAGTTCAGAGCGTGATCGCCACGACGAACCTCCAGATCGACCCAAGTCGTTTGGAACAGGTTCCAAACGATCGAGCTTTGACCGGCGGTTTGGGGCGAGGGAACGCTTTGCCAGTCCAGGGACGCAGGTCCCCACACGTGCAGGCTAGCTTGACCCGGGTAGGACACGCGCACTTCCGAACCGGCCGGCACCTCAAGGTGCGCTTTGCCTTGGAGGGTGACGCTCGAACCGCTCCGCACGGTTTGGGTCGCGTCGACGTTTTGGATGATTTGAGCACGGCCGCTACGAACCTCCACACGGGAGAACAGCTCGTCAGCCGACTGCGCTTGGGCTAGGCCTGACAGCGAGATCGCCAGGACCGAAGCCAAGAATTTGGATTTCATGGTTGCTTGCCCCCAAAAGGGAATTCCTTGGATTTCCCCGGGCTATCGGGCTGGCCTGCGCGGGATCTGAACGTCATCCAAGTTTCCCGTTCGGATGTTTCGGCTTGGGACCTGAGCCCGCGGACCTGGGATTGGTTCGCTCGCGGCGCGGATCCTCTCCTGCGCTCCGATCCCATGGCCATACCGAGAAGAACGGGCCCCCCAGGACCCTGCGGCTCAATGGCCCAGCCGCGAGCGCACGAGCGATGCGCGCAACTTGTCTCGCTCTGAGGCGTCCAGCAATTCGCCTTCGCCGAGGTCGTTGAGGGCCTGCAAGTGACCCTTTTGCAAATGAGTCCAAAGGCGATCCACGGTGGAAAGCGAGACCTCGGGTAACAAGCCTAGGTTGACCCCCAAACGCACGGCGGAGATATGCGCTAAGGCTTCGCCGGTAGGCAAGGAGCGGGTCGTGCGCAAGGTCGCGTAGGACTTGGCGATGCGGTCGTGCAAGGGGCCGCGGTGCTCCTCGAGCAACGCTTGGCGGACGCTACGTTCGAATCCCACGATGTACGGGACGAGGGTTTGCATGTCCTCGATGAGCTGCTCTTCGCTGCGCCCGAGGGTGACCTGGTTGCTGATCTGGAAAAAGTCGCCGGCCGCCCGACTCCCTTCGCCTTGCATGCCCCGCACGGCCAATCCGGTGTGCTGGGCGGCGGTGAAGACCTTCTGCAGCTCCTCGCGTACCAAACTCAAAGCCGGCAAGTGCATCATGATGGACGCGCGCAAGCCCGTGCCCACGTTCGTCGGGCAGGCGGTCAGGTACCCACGTCGTTCGTCCCAAGCGAAGGAAACCCGTTGCTCCAAAGCCTGATCGAGGGCGCGCACCTTCTGCAAAGCTTCGCGCACCTGAAAGCCCGGTGAAAGCGCGCTCAACCGCAAGTGGTCCTCTTCCCCCACCATGGCGGACAACGTCTCGGAGTAGCTGAACGCGACCCCGCGTCCCGGTAACTGGGCGCCGTGTTCCTTTTCGTTAACCAGGTCGCGGCTGATCAGGTTGCGCTCCAAGAGCAGCAAACGCAGCACCGGCTTGGCCTCCGCCATGGACACCCATTGCGTGTCGTCATCGAGCCCGACATCGAAGAGTGCCATGCGCAACTCCTCGCTCACGCGCCGGGCTTGATCGGGTACCCAGTGCGAAGGGAACGGGCTGTCCTGCACGTTGCGTGCGAGGCGCGCCCGCGAGGAGATGACCACGTCCGAGTCCTGCGCCCCCGCGTCCAACCAGCGGTTGGCGCGCTCGGCGAAGGACTTGAGTTCGATGGGTTGCGGGGCCACGGGAATGGTTGGAGCGGATTCGTGAGTGGTTGCGCTAGAGCGTTCGCCGACCCAGGCCCGACTCGATGAACTCCACCGTGACGCGGGCCGTTCGGTTGCGCTCATCCAAGATCGGATTGATCTCGGTCATTTCCAACCCTACCAAGCGCCCGGTTTCCGCCGCTAATTCGAGCACGGTGTGGGCTTCCCGATAGCTGATTCCGCCAGGGACCGGGGTACCGACGCCAGGCGCCACTTCCGGGTCCGTTCCGTCCAGGTCGAAGGACAGGTGGAAACCGGCCGTGCCCCGACCGGCGATTTCGAGGGCTTCTTTCATGACGCGGTGGATGCCGAATTGGTCCACCTCCTTCATCGTGAAACAGCGCAGCCCCATCTCGCGGATGAACGCCTTTTCTCCGGGGTCCAGGGAGCGAACGCCGATCAAAACGGCGTTCTCCACGTCCACCGCCGGGAAGCGCCGGCTGATGCGCGTCAACGCTCCGGGACCGTGCCCGAGCAGCGCCGCCAATGGCATGCCGTGGATGTTGCCCGACTGGGTCGTTTCCGGCGTGTTCACATCCCCGTGCGCGTCAAACCAGATCAAGCCGACCTTTTCCTGCTTTTGGTGGTAGTGGGAAGCGATTCCCGCCACCGTTCCGATGGCGATGGAGTGATCGCCTCCGACGACCAGCGGAAACTGGCCGTCGCTCAAACACTGCTCGACGTCCCCTGCCAAGCGCGCGCAAGCCTCCGCAATCTCGTCCAAAAACCGCGCTTGAGGGTCAACGGGTTGGCGCCGCTCGGGGGCGTGCACTTCGATGTTGCCCCAATCGTCGAATTCGTGGCCTAAGCGCTCCACCGCTAGTTTGACGCCGGCGATGCGCACCGCGTTGGGGCCCATGTCAACTCCACGGCGTCCACCGCCCAAGTCCATAGGAACCCCGATAAAGGCCACTCGCTTGTTTTCTTTCATACTTGCTGCCAAAGCTCCAGGGTCGCACCGCGGCCCAGTCCAAAGCGCTGGCTCGCAGAGCCGTCCCGCACGGCGATTTCCAAATGACCCCAGGAGTTTAGCAGAGCCAAAGTCGCTCCCGGGGGGGCTTGCGCATAGGTTTTTTGCACGGCGATGCGCTCCACGCCCACTTGCACCCAGGCCTCAGGACCCCAAGCATCGAGTGTTTCACGCTCCGCGTTCGTGATCAGATTCCCGAAGCGATCCACCAAGAGGACGCGCAATCGCCAGCCGCGCCGGCCTTCGGCGTGTAAGGGTTCGGGATCCGGAGTCTTCAGGCGCACCGGATCCGGCAGCGGCGCGGCATCCTGCAGGCGTTGGGACCCGTTGACCAAAGCGGCAGCCAAGGGAGCAAACACGTCCCGGCCGTGGAAGGTCGCGCTCACTTGGGGCAGAGCAAAACGCTGCGGATCCATACGGAAAAACGCGGCGTCGCTCGGCAGCGCCAAGGGCAACAACCCATTATCCGGGCCGAGCACACATTGGCCGTGCGCGACCCCGCAGAGCACTCCGCGCTCAGTCCCGACCCCGGGATCGACCACCACCACGTGCAAGCTCCCGGCGGGAAAGTAAGGCAGGGCATGGCGCAGTTCGAGCGCCGCCACCTCGATCGCTTGGGGCGGCACGGCGTGCGTCAGATCCACGTGCCGCGCGCCCGGAGCGCGGTCGAGCACCACACCGCGCATGGTCCCGACGAAGCCGTTTTCTAGCCCGAAATCGGTCGTCCACACCACCAGGCCGTTCGGGCTCCAATCGCTGGTTGGTTCCTTCATCTCAAAAGCTCGCCGTCTGCGGCCCCCGCGGCACGCTCCTCGCCGGATCGGCTAATAGGTGCGCGAGGTCAACGCCCCCAAGAGGGCCCCCTGCAATTCGGGACGATCCACTCCCACGGAAGCGCGTAGGTGTCGCTTGAGGGTTTCCACCGCTTCGATGCCTCCCAAGGACCCCACGATGAAGCCGACTCGACGCAAATCCTGCTCGGCGGCGTCTTCCGGCGGGCGCTCGAGCCACTGCATCAAGCGCAGTTGCCCGTACTTGGAGGACAGGAGCAAGCCGGCCAAGAAGGAGCGATTCCAGTCCCCTTGCCACAAGGCGATCTTGAGCAACGGCAGGACGTCTTCGCTCCCCTTAGAGAGCAAGGCGCGCGCGAGAGCGGCGTTGACCTCGAAGGCTCCTTGCTGCGGGAAGGCGTCTTCCAGGTAGCGCTGATCCGTCGACAAGCGGCTCGCGCCCAGCGCTTGAATCATTTGCAGGTGCCAGAAAGCCGGCGTGATGCCAAAGTCCAGATAGTCGCGGATCAGCTGGGAGTCCGCCGGCCGGCCACCCTGCACCAACACGGCCGCGAGGCAGGTCTTTTCGAAGCCCGGCAAGAGGTCCCGGTAGATCGTCTCCACCAAGTCCAGCACTCGACCGTTGTAGGCCGTCAACATCAATCGCATGGCCCGATCCCGAACCCCGTCGGTGATCTCCGCACGGTTCGCGTGGAAGTAGCCATGCAAGGGAGCGTGCGCCTTTTCGTCGCCCGCGCGCACACGAGCGATGAGCGCTTCGAGGCGAACGGTTGGATTGGGATCGCGAGATAGGTCGCGCAAGCGAATGACCCACTCGGACAGGCTGGCTTGCCCGGCTGCGCGCGCCGCAACGGCCCGGAACGAAGGCTCGGGCGAGCGCAGGTTTTCGTCGATGACCTCCTGGTAGCGCGCATCGCGGCTCACAAGCCAGCCGGAAACGCGCAGGGTGTAGTCCGGTTCTAAAGCCAGGCGGCTGAGCAGGTTCGGTAGGAAGCGCGCCAAACCACGTGCTTCGGCGACTTCGAGCAACTCTTGGCGCTGCGATTCCGTGCCGGGGATCCACAATCCCCCTTCCACCAAGCGATCCACCAGCGCGGGCATGTGGATCAGCGCAGCCACCGCAGGTCCATCCTCGTTGGGGTAGCGCAGCAAGAGTTCGAACAAGATGTCCTGCACGCGTGGGTCGATCATCTCCCCCGCCACGGGCAGCAACACGGCATCGAGGAACGCGAGGTCCTCGCCGAGCAGCTCCACCAAGTGCGCGGACCACAATTGCCCATAGACCGTGCCGAAGGTGCGCGCTGCCTGCCAACGCAGGTTGAGGTAATGGGACACCGGCCCGGGGCGAGAGCAGGTGCCGCGCTCGTGCCACTCCAGCACGTGCTCTGCGGCCTGGAAGAGCGGTTCGTCGGGGCGGGCGACCAAGTACGCCAAGCGATCGAGCGCCGGCTTTGGTTTGTGAACGTACAGCGCGAAGAGCGCGGCCTCCGCGACCCGCAGATTGGAGTCGCTCAGCATTTCGACCAAGACCGGGTCCTCACCACCTAAAAACCCGCCCATCTTGCCCCAAGCGAAGACGGCCGCGCAGCGTTCTTCGGTGGTGCCTTTGCGCATCCAGGCTTCGCATTGGGAACGCCCCGAGCTGGTCAAGGTTTCGCCCAGAGTGATCAGCGCCGCCGCTCGGATCGATGGGCTGAGAGCCTCGCTCTGCAAACGATCCAACGCGGCCCCACCCGCGGTCGGCGGAAAGGAGGCCTCCTGGTCCCGTGCGAGCAGGGCATCGAAGTCGAAGGGCTGGCCCTCTTCCGACTCTTGGGCCGGCTGGGCGGCCGCGCTCGGAGAGGATGCGGTCAGCCCGCCCGCCACGAAGGGATGCCCGGGCGAGGTCAGGCCCAGGGCGAGCGCCCCAAACCAGCCGACAGGGATTCCCAACAGGCCGAAAGCCTTCGCCCGACGCCCAACGGCGCGCATGGAACGGGGCACCCAGCTTCGGGGCGCCCTGAGGTGGGTCGCAGCGGCTTCCATCGGGGTCATCCTAGCCCTCCGGGACGGGCAGTTCTCGCTCTAAGGCCGATTCGGGCGGACCAAAGCGGGGAAACTTCCCGGCGCGGGGCTACTCCGGCTTTCCGAGCAAAGCGCACAGCTCGTCGCGCTTCTCAGCACACAGCGCGGCGCTGGAAGCCTCCAGATTCAAGCGCAACAGCGGTTCGGTATTCGATTGCCGCACGTTGAACCACCACCAGGAAGGGTCCCCCAGGTCGCCGAACTCCACCGTGATCCCGTCGAGCTCGTCTTGGCGCCCTGCGGCGTACCTTTCCTTGAGCTGAGCGATCGCCCCGGCTTTGTCCTCCACGTGAAAGTTGATCTCTCCCGTGGAATGGTAGCGGCGCAAGTCCTGCACCAAGCTGGAGAAGGTCTTGCCTTGGTTTTCGGGCCGGCTCAAGAGGTTGAGGGCGGCCACCATGGCGAGCACGCCCGAGTCGCACACGTAGTTCTCTTTGAAGTAGAAGTGCCCCGAGAGCTCACCCGCAAACACGGCGCCGGTATCCCGCATGGTGCCCTTGATGAACGAATGCCCGACGCGATCGCGGAGCGCGGTGCCACCGTTCGCGGCGATGACTTCTTTGACCACCCACGAGGAGCGCAGGTCGTACACCACCGTGGCGGCCCCTTGGCGCTGCAGCAGGTCGCGCGCTAGCAGTGCGGTCATGAGATCTGCTGGCACGGTCGCTCCGGTCTCGTCCACGAAACAGCAGCGATCGGCGTCCCCGTCGAAACAAACGCCCAACTGCGCTCCGGTGGCCTTCACGCGTTCGCGCACGGGGTCGAGGTTTTCTTCTTTGAGCGGATTCGCTTCGTGGTTCGGAAAGGTGCCGTCCGGCTCCATGAACAGACAATCGGCCTGGACCAGCTGCAAACCTGGCAGGATCGACGGCAAGGTGTGGCCCGCCATCCCATTGGAGGCGTCGAGCGCGAGCCGGACCGGATGGGTCATGTCCACGAAGGACAAGACGTGCTCGGCGTATTCCTTCTGCAGATCCAGCTCGGTCAGCGTCCCTCGCTGTGCAACGGGCTCCGGGTAGGGCTGGGCGCACATCGCTTCGATTTGGTCGATGCCGTTTGCGTAGGAAATCGGCTTGGCATCCCGCGAACACAACTTCATGCCGTTGTACTCCCCGGTGTTGTGGCTGGCGGTCACGCACAAGCCCCCGTCCACGTCTTGCGAACCGATGGCGAAGTAGGTCATGGGCGTCGAGGCGAGGCCGATGAACACGACGTCGGCGCCGGCGTCCCGCATGCCCTCGATGAGAGCCGCCGTGATCTCCTCCCCGTGCGTGCGCATATCGCGGCCTACCAGCAGGCGTTTGGCACCCAGCAAGCGCACAAACGCGTTGCCGATCGAGCGGGCGAGGGTCGGATGCAATTCGCTCGGGACCACCCCGCGAATGTCGTAGGCCTTGAAGATTCCCATAGATATCGTGGAGAGAGAGCGGTTCGCGGCTGACCCGATGCAGGCCTCCCGAACCGGTGGGGCGCAGAGGGTAACCGATCGGCCCCGGCCAGCCGAAGGGCGGAGTGGCGAGATCCCGAGTCGAGCCGCGCCCAAGGTGAGCACGAGGAAGCCGTGCGGAGGAGCTGCGGCCGAACGGAACGGTCAGACTGGCGAGCCGTGACGCTGCACCCAACTCTGCAAAGCTTCGATCAAGCGCTCTCCGTCGTTCGGACCCACGTCTCGATGCGTGACGATCCGTAGGCGTCGCGGACCCATCGGGCTGATGCGAACCCCCGCCGCTTCCAGCTCGGCGCTGGCTTGTGCGGCGGCCGGCAAGGGCTCCTGGAGTTCGACCATGACCATGTTGGTGTGCACCCGTTCGGGCGCTACGCCCAAACCGGGCACGGCGGCCAAACGCGCGGCCAGGGTGGTCGCTAAGCGGTGATCCTCCTCCAAACGCTCGACGCCTTGCTGCAAGGCGATGCGGCCCGCCTCCGCTAGGCCACCCGCTTGGCGCATCCATCCTCCCAAGCGTTTGCGCCACAGTCGCGCACGCTCCAAAAACGACTCGCTGCCCGCGATGATCGATCCTACCGGTGCCCCCAGCCCCTTGGACAAACACAGGGAAACGGACTCGAACGGCGCGCACCATGCGCGTGCCGAAAGGCCACTAGCGACGACCGCATTGGCCAAGCGCGCTCCGTCGAGGTGCATCGGGATACCGTGCTCTTGCGCGAAACGTGCCAATGCCTGTACCTCCTCCATCGGCACGACGACCCCCCCGGCCACGTTGTGGGTCTGCTCCATGCAGATCAAGCGCGTGCGCGGGCAGTGGATGAAATCCGGGCGCAACGCCGCACGCACTTCCTCGAGGGGCATCGAACCCTCCAAAGAACCGACCGTCATGCTCTGCAACCCGTGCAAGGCACCCGCGGAACCCGCCTCGAAAGTCGTCACGTGGGCAAAGCGCTGCACCACGATCTCGTCCCCTGGGCGCGTGTGCGCTCCCAAAGCGATCTGGTTGGCCATCGTGCCGGAGGGCACGAACAGCCCGCCGTCCTTGCCGAGCCAATCGGCAGCGATGCGCTCGAGGCGGCCGACGCTAGGATCCCCGTCGAGCACGTCGTCCCCCACCTCCGCAGCCACCATGGCTTCCAGCATGGCCGGGGTCGGGCGGGTGACGGTGTCGCTGCGGAAGTCGGAGGGCGGCTGAGTCATCGGGGTCACGGCGGGGGGGCGGGCTCCGCATGGTAGCCGAGGGCCGCAGGCGGCCCCACCGTTCTCCGCGATCTGACTTCCTGCCGAGGAAGCCCATGCGTGCGCTCGCCAGCCCGCAACGCCCTCCCCAAACGGGTTGTCATGCTCGGGGAGGACGGGGAGTCATCGGGCAAGCTATGCTGCGCCCCCTAGCACCCAGCCACGGCCCATGAAGTTTGCCCAAACCCTGCTCAAAACCGGCTTCACCGACCTTTCGTTCCCCAAAAAATGGATGCTGCGACTCGCTATCGCAGGATTGATCGGCGGCGGCGCCACCCAAATCCTGGGCGGCATCGAAGCTACCGAAGGCGGCATCCCGTGGGGGGACTTCTCCCTGCGCTCGGGAGCGGGTTTTCTGGGCGGCTTTGTGATCGGCGTGATCACGCGCATCTTTTTTAAGATCACCGCCTTGATCGGTCTCGCCCTGGCTGCCCTGGGTTGGGGCCTGCAAAAGATGGGCGTCGTGGAGCTGCCTTGGGATTCCTTCGGGGAGATTTCGAGCGCATTCGCCAACGCGGTGGCGGACAACACCGATCGCTTCAAAGACTTTCTCTCGAGCTACTTGCCCGCTGGCCTGACCGGAGCGCTCGGCTTGGGTTCAGGCGTCACGCAGAAACCTCAGTTCGACGAAGACGACGAGTAGGCTCGCAGCCCAGCCCCCTCACGCACCCGATCAGAGCTGTCCCGCGGGTATCTCGAAGGTCTCGAACATCCCCTGGGGATTGCCCGACAAGTACCCCTTGCGGAACCAGCGCACCCGTTGCGCGCTGGTTCCGTGCGTGAAGCTCTCGGCACGCCCCACGCGCCCCGTCGCTCGCTTTTGCAGCGCATCGTCGCCGATCTGGCTGGCGGCGTTGAGGGCTTCGTCCACGTCGCCAGGGTCGAGCAAACCCCGGGCTTCCGCGTGGTGGGCAAACACTCCAGCGAGGTAGTCGGCCTGCAGCTCCAAGCGCACGGAGAGCAGATTGGCGTCGGCCTTGCTGAGTCGCTGTTGTTGGGCGTGCACCTCGCGTGACTGACCGGTCAGGTTTTGGATGTGATGGCCCACTTCATGGGCGATCACGTAGGCGCGAGCAAAATCTCCCTTGGCGCCCAGCTTCTTTTCGAGCAGCTCAAAGAAGCCCAACTCCAAGTAAATCGTGCTGTCACCGGAGCAGTAAAACGGACCCACTTCGGAGCCCTGCACGCCGCAACCACCGGTTTCGATCGGAACCCCCGCACTGAAGAGCCGCAGGGTGGGTTCGCGGTAGCGCTGGCTACCGTCGTCGAGCAGTTCGTGCCAAACGTCCTCAGTGTCCTTGAGTACGACCGAGACGAATTCCACGAGGTGTTCGTGTTCGGGGTTGACCTGAACTTGGCGGGTTTCGGGTTCCTGGTGCTGGGTGCTTGCGCCCCCCGCTTGCGCTTGGCCCAACATCTTGAGCAAGAAGCTTGGGTCCTGGCCCATCAGGATCGCGACGACCGCCACGACGAGCACGATCAGCCCCCCACCGGCCGCCACCTTGCGCCGGGGGGTGCCGAGTCGGCCACGGTGATCTTGAACGTTCTTGCTGCGTGTGCGCCCTCTCCACTTCATGATGAGCCTCTCTCTACTCGTTGCTGCCGCTGCGATACGGATCGGCCCACGGGGGATCTGCATGTCGAAAACGCGATCCTGGTGCCGTCCCTACCGACCGAAGGCCGATATCCCAACCTTTCCCCCGTTCCACCGCAAGCGCCCGCGGGGCCATCCCTTCAGGATGGGGCGGGCTGGCTCCGAAACAAGCCGCGAGGAGACGGCGCGGCCCTATGGATCGCCCTCTGCTGGCCGGATAGGATGCGCCGGCGCCAAGATTCTCCTTTTCCGCAGGCGCTCGATCCCCCTCTCTCATGACCCGACTCCGCATTTTGGTCACCGGTGGCGCTGGTTTCGTCGGTGCGCACCTCTGCCGCGAACTTTTGGCCTCCGGTCACGACGTGATCTGCCTCGACAACTTCTTCACCAGCCAAAAGAGCGCGGTGGCCGAATTCATCGGG
>JAUHXY010000087.1 GCA_030426785.1 bacterium | reverse complement strand
CCACCAAAAAGCGCGCCACCAAGAAGAAGGCCAAGAAGCGCGCAACCAAGAAGCGTGCGACCAAGAAGCGGGCCACCAAAAAGCGTGCAACGAAGAAGCGCGCTACCCGTCGCCGCTAGGTCCTTCTAGCGACCCTTCTAGTTGCTGCTGGAGAGGCCCATGGGGCCTCCTTCGAGCCAGGAATGCCCAATTCGGGCCTTTCCGACGGTCTTTGAGGGGTCCACGGGCCTTTTCAGCACGAATCCATACGGGGTCGCCATCCCTACACGGGAGCGGCGATTCCACTAGGCGCTAAGCACGACCCCTATCCAGCGGCCTCGGCAGCCCTCGCTGCTCTGGCCCCTTTCCCCGCCGAAGGTCCTAGGCTATCGGCCACCTTGGGGGGATAGGGCCCTCGATTCCAACCCCCGTGCGACCCTGAACCGCTTCGAATCTCGGAAGCCGGGCACGGGAGCCGGACCCTGGTCTGGGCCTCTCCTAGAGATGGGGAGACGTTGGCAGGGATAAGCGCAACGCAAGAACGAAGCCCGTGTCCAGTTCGCTGAGCACGGGCTTCGTTGCTTTTCGTACCACCGGTTTCCTTGGCTAGCCTTTTTCCTGCGGCAGGCTGAGCTCGTTTTCCTCGGGGAGGGAGACGCGCGGGAAGAGGGCTTCGGGAGTTCCCAGGGGAGCTCCGGCTTGCAAAGACCGCCAGGTAGAAGCGTCGGGAATCCCCGGCCAAGGTTGGTCCGCCACCTGACCCGGCTGGCCCAACTGCTCCCACAAGGCTTGGGCTTTGCCGGGCAGGAAAGGGGCCGTCCAGCGGGCCATCCACCCGATCCATTCGCACAGGGTGTTCAGGGCGCTCGCCGCCTTTTCCGGGTCCGTCTTGCGCATCGCCCAAGGCTCGGTGCGCTGCATGAATACGTTGCCGACGCTGGAGTTCGCCAAGAGGATCGCCGCAGCCTCGCGGAAGCGGAAGGCGCGAATCGATTCGGCGGGATCTTGGATCTCGCCGCTCTCCATCAGGATCTGGCGATCGAACTCCTGCGCGTGCTCGGGAGCCAGCGCAGGGACCTTGCCTTCGAAGTTCTTGCCGATGAACTTGAGCACGCGCGTGGCGAGGTTGCCGATGTTGGCCGCTAGGCTCGAGTTGATGGTTTGCACCATCTGTTCGAGGCTGAAGGTGGAGTCCGAAGTCTCCGGCAGGGTCGTGATGATGTAAAAGCGCACCGCCTCGGCGTCGTAACGCTCGAAAAAGGCGTCCAGGTCGAACGTGCGGCCCTCCGAAGTGCTGAATTTGCCGCTCTCCAGGTTGTAAAACTCGTTGGCAGGCACCTGCCAGGGCAGCACGTAGTCTTGCTGCGTGCCCCACAGCATCGAAGGGAATACGAGGCAGTGGAAGGGGATGTTGTCCTTGCCCAGAAAGTGCACCAAGCGCGTGTCCTCATCCTGCCACCAGCGGCGCCACTCGTCCGGTGTGCCTCGTTGCGCCATCAGTTCCTTGGTGAAGGAGACGTAGCCGATCGGCGCGTCAAACCACACGTAGAGTCGTTTGCCCTCTTCGTCCCCGGCGAGCTCGGGGGGCACGGGAACGCCCCACTTCAAATCGCGGGTGATCGAGCGCGAAGGCACATCCTCGAGCAGGTTTTGAATGAACGCGCTCACGTTTGGCTTCCACTCGTGATTCTGGATCCAACCTCCGATGAAGTCGTCGCGCAGCTTGGGCAGGTTCAGGTACCAGTGCCGGGTTTGTCGGTGCACCGGTTCCGCCCCGCTCAGGGCCGAGCGTGGGTTCTTGAGTTTGAGCGGATCGATCCAAGTGCCGCAATGCGGGCATTCATCACCCCGCGCGGATTCGTAGCCGCACACGTAGCAGGTGCCCATCACGTAACGATCGGCGAGGAACATCCCGTCTTCCTCGCTGTAGAGCTGCGTGGTCTCCTTCTTTTCCAGATACCCATTGGCGTCGAGTTGCCGGAAGAAGTCCTGCGCCGTCTCTTCGTGCTGCGCACATTGGCTGGTGCCCGAAAAGATGTCGAACTCCACCCCGAGCCGCGCGAAGAAGTTTTGGATGTTGTCGTGCCAGCCGCGCACGTACTCGCCGTAATCCTGACCGGCTTGTTCGGCTTTGAGGGTGATAGCGACCCCGTACTCGTCCGTGCCGCAAACCGACAAGACCTCCTCGCCGAGCATGCGCAGAGTGCGCACGTACACATCGGCGGGCAGGTAGACCCCCGCGACGTGGCCGAAGTGGATCGGGCCGTTGGCGTAGGGCAGAGCGCTGGTGACGAGGTAGCGGGTCACGGTGTGAATCGGAGGGAGGGATGCCGCTAGGGCTGGGGAAGACGCAAGCCCCGATTCTGGTGCACGCCCAGGGCGAACTCCAGGGGGGAACCCGTTCCTCGGACACGGCGTTCTTGCCGATCGGTCGCGGGGGCGTCGACCGTTCGTTGGGGGCCTCCGATCGGGCTGGGTGCTTCCAAGGACCCTGCTGAGGGCACGATTCGCCGGTCCTTCCATTCCCCTGTCCGGAGCGGGGCCCTATCCTATTCGGCCCTCTCTGCCAGGACCGCACGCGCCCTGGCTCCCGCCCCGCCCCAGCCACGACCCCAGCGATGGATCCCTTCCAAGCCCTCGACTTCTTTGAACTCGAAGATCAATTCTCCGAAGAGGAGCGCATGGTGCGCGACGCCGTGCGGTCCTGGGTGGGGGAGCGCTTCCTGCCCGTCATCATGGAGCACTGGGAGGCGGGCACCTTCCCCATGGAGTTCGCGTCCGAACTCGGGGAGTTGGGGGTTTTCGGGCCCACCATCCCTGAGCAATACGGCGGGGCCGGTCTCAACTCGGTGGCCTACGGGCTGATCTGCCAGGAGCTGGAGCGCGGGGACTCGGGACTGCGCTCGTTCGTTTCGGTGCAGGGTAGCCTCGTGATGTACCCCATCTTCGCCTACGGCTCGGAGGAGCAAAAGCAGGAGTGGTTGCCCAAGCTCGCGACGGGGGAGGCCATCGGCTGCTTCGGTCTGACCGAGCCCGACTTCGGGTCGAACCCCGGCGGCATGTTGACCACCGCCAAGCGTGACGGGAACGACTGGATCCTGAACGGCCGCAAGATGTGGATCACCAACGGCACGGTTTCCCAGGTGGCCATCGTCTGGGCCCGGGCCGAAGAGGGCATCGTCGGCTTCGCCGTGCCGACCGACCTACCGGGCTTTTCGGCGCCCGAGCAAAAGCACAAGTGGAGCCTGCGCGCTTCGATCACCAGTGAGTTGGTGCTCGAAGACGTGCGCGTGACCGAAGCCATGCGCCTGCCCAAGGCGAAAGGGCTCAAAGCTCCGCTCGGCTGTTTGACCCAAGCGCGTTACGGCATCGCTTGGGGCGGGATCGGCGCCGCGCTGGCCTGCTTCGATGAAGCCCTGCGCTACAGCAAAGAACGCATCGTCTTTGACAAACCCCTGGCCGGCTTCCAGCTCGCGCAGAAGAAGCTCGCGGACATGGCGACCGACATCACCCTGGGCCAACTGCTGGCCCTGCGCCTCGGCCGCCTCAAGGACGAGGGGCGCTTCACGCCCCAGCAGGTCTCCATGGCCAAGCGCAACAACGTTTGGGTCGGCATGCAAACCGCCCGGACCGTACGCGACATGCTGGGCGCCAACGGCATCAGCCTCGAATATCAAACCGGACGCCACATGTTGAATTTGGAGTCGGTATATACCTACGAAGGTACCCACGACATTCACACATTGGCCCTTGGCCACGAGCTGACGGGCATTCCCGCCTATCGCTAGCTCGACTTGTCACCTTGCCGGATAGCCGCTAGGTTGTCCGTCCCTGCGGGTTTCCCAGCGGAGGCCCATCCCCAGGAATCCCCACCCCCAGGAAATCACCCAACTATGAGCCACACTCTCCCCGACCTTCCCTACGCCGCCGACGCGCTGGATCCCTGGATCTCTGCCGAAGCGTTCAGCTACCACCACGGCAAGCACCACAACGCGTACGTCACCAACCTCAACAAGTTGATCGAAGGCACCGCCTACGAGTCCATGTCGTTGGAGGAGATCATCCGCGAATCCGAAGGTGGCCTGTTCAACAACGCGGCCCAACACTTCAACCACAGCTTCTTCTGGAAGTGCCTGCGCCCCGCCGGTGGTGATGGCCCCTCGGGAGACCTGGCCGACGCGATCAACAAGAGCTTCGGATCCCTGGAGAACTTCCAAAAGGAGTTCACCACCGCCGCCGCCACCCTGTTCGGCTCGGGCTGGGCCTTCCTGGTGCAAAAGCCCGACGGCAGCTTGGCGATCACCAAGGAACCCAACGCGGGTTGCCCGATCGCGAGCGGTGACACGCCCCTGCTCACCTGCGACGTCTGGGAGCACGCCTACTACATCGACTACCGCAACGCGCGCCCGAAGTTCCTCGAGGGCTTTTGGAACCACGTGAACTGGGACTTCGTGGCCGACAACTTCAAAGGCTAGTTCACGGCGCACTTACCGTGAACGACGGCGAGGGCCGTACACCCCGCCGTCGATGCTTGCACAAGGCCCCCGCGACCCGGTCGCGGGGGCCTTGTACGTGTTCGGCACACCGCGACGGGGAAGCCAGGTCGCGGGCGCGCTACACTAGGCACAACCCAGCGGCTTCGGGATGGTCTTGCGCTCCAGCAAGTCGGGTGGGTTCGAGTCCATGGCGTCCCCCGTTTCCTCCCTCGACTCGCGCCGCCTGGAGGTGTTGCGCTGGCCACTGATCGTGGCGGTGGTGTTCATCCACGCCAACAACGATCGCGTGGGTTTGCCCGTTCCGGATGGCGGGCCCGAGCGCTGGGTGCACGTCCTCCGCTGGGTGCTTTCCGAAGGTGGGGCCGCCACCGCCGTGCCCCTGTTTTTCCTGATGGCGGGCTACCTGTTCTTCGCGGGCCCGCCCCTCGATGGTCCTGGCTACGCGGCGAAGTTGAGGCGCCGTGTGCGCACCCTGCTCGTGCCCTATCTCTTCTGGAACGTGGCGCTGGCGTTGGTTTTGGCGGTGGCTACGCACCTGCCGATGGCGCGGTCCTTCGTGCCGGGGCAGTGGGCCGCGTTCGTGCGCGAAGGCCCTATCGCTTGGTGCGAAGCGCTCTTGGGCATCGGTCGCCCGCCGGTGGTGTACCCCCTTTGGTTCTTGCGCGACCTGATGATCGCGGTGCTCTTGGCGCCGATCGGAGCGTGCGTGTTCCGGGCGGGGCGTGCGGCCACTTGGGTCGGACTCGGTGCCCTTGGAGTGCCTTGGTTCTTGCACGCTTGGCCGCTGAGCATTCCTTCGGGAGCAGCCATGACGTTTTTTTTCGTCGGCGGCGCCGTGGGAGCCCACGGCAAGTCCTTGTTTGCGCTCGGGCAAGCCACCCCTTGGCTGGGGCTGTTGTACGGTCCTTGGCTCTTGTTCGAAGCGCTCGGTGGGGCGGGGACTTGGTACCCCAGCGTGCACCAAGCCGGCATCCTGCTCGGAATCCTATTCGTGCTGGGAGTAGCCGCTTGGGTGGAGACCCGTCCGGTGTGGACGGTTCGACTCAGCGGACTGGCGGGGTCGGCTTTTTTTCTGTTCGCCGTCCACGAACCAGCGCTGACCCTGGTGCAACGCCTCGGCGCGCGGGTGTGTCCCGTCGAGGGTCCGTGGATGGACCTGGGGCTCTACTTCGGTTCGGTCGCGCTGGTGGTTGCAGCGGGTACGCTCTTGCATGGATGGCTGCGGCGAGTCGCTCCCCGATGCACGGCCTGGATCACGGGGGGACGTGACGGCTCACGCCCCGCGCAGCCAACCAAAGTGAGCGCGTCGTAGCGCACAGCTGCGCGTTCTCGCTCATTCGCTCCGATCGACCAGCCTTTGGCGGGCCGTAAGTTCCTCAGGTAGCCTGGAACATCACCACCAGGGCTGCGATCCACGAAGCGACCGCAAACAGCAAGGGTCGCCAAACGCGGCGCGGGAGGGGCGAGGCTCGATATTCCACGCCCTCTCTATCCCGCGCGGGAGGGCAGGTAACAGCCCGCTCGATGGAGGGGCTTCAGGAACCCTGCTCGGCGATGCGTTGGTCGAGCGCTGCGACCGCAGAGCCTAGGTCGTGGATGGCTTTTTGCAGGGTGTCCGCCTCGCCGATCTCGAGGTTGCCGGCGGTTTTCTCCTGCAGCATCTTTAGGTCGTCGAGCACCATGTGCGCCGTGGGCGGATTGACCTCGGCTTTGCCGGTAATCGGGTTTTCCATCAAGCCGCAGGCCAGAAAGCCTTGCAGGGAGAGGCGCGTGAGGAATAGGCGAAAATCCCCGCCGGGAAGCGGTACATCGGCGGCGGTGCGTTCGGACATGGGACCTACTGGGTCGAGGTTTGGCGGTGGCGGCGGGCGGCGGCGACGAAGCCTTTGAAGATCGGATGCGGCGCGAGCGGCTTGCTCTGGAATTCAGGGTGGTACTGCACACCCACGAAGAAGGGGTGTTCGGGCAACTCCACGATCTCCACCAAGTCCCGGTCGGGGTGGATGCCCGACAAGCGCATCGCCGAAGCGGCGAAGCGGTCGCGGTACGCGTTGTTGAATTCGTAGCGGTGCCGATGCCGTTCGCTGATGACGTCCTCTTCGTACAAGCGCTGCACGAGGGAATCGGGCTCGAGTTGACAGGCGTAAGCCCCCAAGCGCATGGTGCCTCCCTTCGGAACGCCCGCTTGATCGTCCATCAAACTGATGACGGGGTGCGGGTTGTGGGGGCTGTGTTCCTTGGTGTGGGCTCCTTCCAAACCCAGCACGTTGCGGGCGTACTCGATCACCGCGCACTGCATGCCGAGACAAATGCCGAAGAAGGGCAAACCGGTTTCGCGCGCGTGCTGGATGGCGCGGATCTTGCCTTCGAGACCGCGCTCGCCAAAACCGCCGGGAACCAACAACCCGTCCGCTCCCGCCAACAGTTGCGCGCCTTTCTCGCCGTACTCCTCGGCGCTGATCTTGCGCAGGCGAACCTTGACGTGGTTGGCGATGCCCGCGTGGGCCAAGGATTCGTAGATCGACTTGTAGGCGTCGTGCAGTTCGATGTACTTGCCCACCACCGCGATCTCGACCTCCTCGGTGGTCTTGCGGATGTTCTTCAGCATGTCGAGCCAATCCACCAAATCGGTGACGGGCTCGCACTCCAGATCCAGAGCATCGACGATGATGCGATCGAGCCCCGCGTGCACCAGATCCACCGGCACTTCGTAGATCGAGAAGTCCACGTCGCGCTCCTCGATCACGCGCTCGGGACGCACGTTGCAGAACAGGCTGATCTTTTGGGCCATCTCCGGCGACATGGCCTGTTCGGTGCGGCAGATCAAAATGTCGGGTTGGATCCCGATCTCGCGCAGCTTGCCCACGCTTTGCTGGGTGGGTTTGGTCTTCAATTCGCCCGACGCGCGCAGGTAGGGCAGCAGGGTCAAGTGCACGTAGAGCACATCCCCGGGCGGGCGTTCCAAGCCGAACTGCCGGATGGCTTCCAAGAACGGCAAGCTCTCGATGTCCCCGACCGTGCCGCCGATTTCGGTCAGCAACACGTCTACGTCGGGTTCGGACACGCCTTTGAGAATGCCCTCTTTGATGGCGTCGGTGATGTGGGGGATGACCTGCACCGTACGGCCCAAGTAGTCCCCTTGCCGTTCCTTCGCGATCACTTGGGAGTAGATCTTGCCGGTGGTGTAGTTGCTGGAGCCGGTCAGCTTGGTGTGGGTGAAGCGCTCGTAATGACCCAAGTCCAGGTCCGTCTCGGCCCCGTCATCGGTCACGTAGACCTCGCCGTGCTGGAAGGGGCTCATGGTGCCCGGGTCCACGTTGATGTACGGGTCCAGTTTTTGCATGGCGACCTTGAGCCCGCGGCGCTCGAGGATCATGCCGATCGCGGCGGAGGTGAGACCTTTTCCCAGGCTCGAAACGACGCCGCCGGTGATGAAGATGTGTTTGGTCATGATCCGTTCCCTGAACCGCCGGTTTGGCGGGCCACGAATTCTGCGTAGTCTTCCGGGGTGTCGATGCCGCGCGGGGCGCGGGTGGCGGGCAGCACGTGCATGGAACCGCCGTGTTCCAGCCAGCGCAACTGCTCCAGGTTTTCGAGAGCCTCTAGGCGACCCTCGGGCAGGTCGCAGAAACGTTGCAGGGCCTGCGGACGGTAGGCGTAGACGCCGATGTGTCGCAGGCCCCAAGGCGCTTCCAAGCCGCTGCGCGCGTGCAGGCGGCTCGGGATGGGCGCCCGAGAAAAATAAAGGGCCTGCCCGCGGGCGTCGAGCACAATCTTCACCACGCTGGGGCGCGCCCAGTCCGCCTCGTCTACGATGGGCAGGGACAGCGTCGCCGCCTCACAAGCCTCGTCCTCGAACGCACCGATCAAGCGTTCCAGGTCGGCGGGCACGAGATCGGGTTCATCCGCTTGCACGTTGAGCACCACGTCCCAATCGCCGGGCACGCTTTCCAAGGCCTCGCGCACGCGGTCGGTGCCGCTTTGGTGTTCGGTCGAGGTGAGCACGGCGTCGAAGCCGTGGGCCTTCGCTGCGGCGATCACTTCCTGCGCGTCGGTGGCGATCAATACCTTTTCTACCGCCGGGCACGAGGCCGCCGCTCGGGCGGTGTGCACGAACAACGGGTAGCCAGTCTCCGCGAGCAGCACCTTGCGCGGCAGGCGGGTGGAGCCGAGACGCGCCGGCAGGATCGCGATGCTGCGGAGCGTCATGGGGGCTTAGCGTTGGTTGTCCTTGGCGCTGTGGAAGGTCGGCATGCGGTCGACCGCCTGCAACTGGGGCACGAAGTTGTAGAAGTCCATGAACAGGAGCTTGCACTCGCGGTACGCCAGGACCTCTTCCGGGGTCATGTCCGGATAACCCGCCATGTGGCGTTGGCGTCCGGGCAGGGTGATCTCGATCGAGCTGGCGACGTCACCCCCTTTGGGGGGCGCGGCACCGTTGCGGCCGTAGGTTGCAAAACCCTGTTCTTGGAAGGCCTTCCAGAAGCCCTGGGCCACCTCGTCCTGGATGATTTTGACCTTCGTGTTGTCTCCGGTCAGGCGCTGCGTGTAGTACGCGGCCCGGCGGTGGGCGAAGTCGTCGCCCGGCACGTTGTTCTCGCGCAACCAAGCGTCGCTGATCAAAGTCATGCGCATGTCGTTGCGGTGGTCCACCAAGACCATGATGGTGGGGACCGGTCCGGAGGCTTGGATCTTGCCGCCGCCCGCGGAGTTCGATTGGCAGCTCGTGAACCAGACCAGGAGGCTGCAGCCCAGCCAGAGCAAGAGGTGTCGTGTCGGGGAGTGCATCGTGAGGGAAGGGGTGAGAAGGGCCGCTCGGGCCCGCTGGGCCTGATCCTAGCGGCTGGTGGGGGCGGGGGCTTCCCCCCGAGAGGGCAAAACCCTGACCGGCCAACCACCGCTTCGCCCGCAGGGAGGGTGTCCGTGGGAGAGCGCCGGGCCTAGGGCGCACTCCAGCCGCATCCACCGGTGTGGACCCGTGAGCGCGCACCACCGCTGGCTGGGGCGCTGCGCTGCGAGCACCCCGTGCGCACGCCCATCCGTAGGACTGGCTACCCCAACCGCGCCCCTTTGTCGCTTTCCCTTTTGAAATCCCTCGGTGCGAGCGGGATCTTGGGGTCGGGCTGGGGGCGAACATTCGGCGTGCCTCCCGCCGACCGGGGTCGTGGGGACCCCTTGCGCCGGAAGGGTTTCGTCAAAACAATTGGAATGGGAAAGGTAGAGAAGGTCGTCGTCCTGAGCGTCCTCTTCTTGATGGTGGTCATCTTCGCGGTCTCGATCCCCGATGGGACGGGTTCGGATGTGGAGAAGCGCCGGGTCTTTGCGGGGGAGAAAGAGCAGCAGGCTGCCCTGGACTCCCCGGGGGCTGGGCAAGGCTCGGTCCTGCCGGCGGATCGCTGGAACGAAGCGAGCGGGGCGCAGAACGGGACCCGGCAAGAGCTTGCGGGCACGCGGCAGCGCAACTCCGCAACCCAGCTCGGCAACCCGACCCAGCGTCCTGGCAGCGCAGCGAGCGCCACCGAACGCGTGCTGCCCCAAAACCCGGCGGCCGACAGAAGCGCTGACAGAAACTCTTCTGGGGGAGCTCTCCCCAAGAACCTGGCTGCGGGGTCCGCGACAGGCCGCACCAGCGGCCTGCTCAGCGCCGACGTGCGCCTGCCCGAGAGGTCGCGTCCTACGACCGAGCCCAAAGCCACCGCCCAAGACCGTCCCGTCCAGCCCGGCTTGATCCCGGCGGTGGATGCCGTGACGACCGTCGAGGCGGAGTGGGACCTCGTGACCACCCAGGGATTGAGCCGTACCCCGCACCCCGACTACATGGCCTACACCGCGGCCACCGGCGACACGTTTGAGACCATCGCCAAGCGCTTTTACGGCAACGGCCGCCACGCCGGCTACCTGCGCCGCAACAACGAAGGCGTGCGTGCGGTGACGCCCGGTCAGGTGATCGTGGTCCCGTGTCAGCACGTGGCACCGGGCTCCTTGACCTACCGCGTGCAGCCGGGCGACAGCCTGTGGACCATCGCGCGCGACCACTACGGCGCGGGCAACCGCTGGAAAGAAGTCTACGAGGCCAACCGCAGCCTGCTGCGTTCGCCCGACGACCTCAAAGCCGGCCAGGAACTGCAGATTCCCTGAGCCAAAGCGCAACCCGTCGCCACGCGGCCCCGCCCTCCTCGGAGGGTGGGGCCGCGTGCGTTGGGGGAACCGTTCGCTCGGGGGGATTTAGCGCAACTCGTAGCGATCGAGCTTCTTGTAGAGGTGGCTGCGCTGCATCCCGAGCTCTTCCGCGGTGCGTTTGATGTTGCCGCCGTTGCGTTCGAGCCGGGCTTGGAAGAATTGGGCTTCGCTCTGATTCTTGAAGTCTTCGAAGCTCTCCGCCTGCAACAGCTCCTCCCATGTCGCTCCTCCCTCGGCGCGCGGCGTGGCCAGCCCGGGCCCGTCCTGCAATACCCGCTCGAAGTCCGCCTGGCCGAGCGTATCTCCCTCCGCAAAGACGCAAGCCGCCTGCAACACGTTGCGCAATTGTCGCACGTTGCCGGGCCAGGGTTGCGCTTGAAGCAACTCCATCGCGGCGGGCTCCACGGTCGGCGCTCGACGCCCCGTGCGTTCCGCGCTGCGTTCGAGCAGGTGCGTCACCAGTTCGGGGATATCCTCGGGGTGTTCGCGCAGGGCGGGCGCACGCAGGGGCACCACGTTGAGGCGGTAGAAGAGGTCCATGCGGAACTCCTTGGCCTCCACGGCTGCTTGCAGGTCGGCGTTGGTAGCGGCTAACACGCGGATGTCGACGGGATAGGACTGGCTGCCGCCCACGCGCGTGATCTCCAAGTTTTCGAGGGCTCGTAGCACCTTGGCTTGCGCCGCCAGGGGCATATCGCCGATCTCGTCGAGGAACAGCGTCCCACCATCGGCCGCTTCGAAGTGACCGATGCGGCGTTCCGTCGCGCCGGTGAAAGAACCTTTCTCGTGCCCAAAGAGTTCCGATTCGATCAACTCGCTGGGAATCGCGGCGCAGTTGACGGTCACGAAAGGACCGCCCGCCCGCGCACTGTGCGCGTGCAGGGCCCGCGCAATGACCTCTTTGCCCGCTCCGTTCTCCCCGGTGATCAAAACCGACGCGCCAGCTTGCGCGACCTGTTCCAAAGACTGGCGCAGGGCTTGCATGACCGAACTCGATCCGACGAGCCGATGGGCTTCCCCGATCTTGCTGCGCAAGCGCTTGTTTTCACGCTCCAATTGGTCGGTGCGCAGCACGTGGTGCAAGGTGACGCGCACGCGCCGTTCGTCGAGGGGTTTCTCCAAGAAGTTGGCCGCACCCTTTTGCATCGCTTCCACCGCCGTGGCTACGTCGCCGTGCCCGCTGATCATGACCACGGGCGGCGGGGCGGGCAGACTTTGGATGCGCTCCAAGAGCTGCAGGCCGTCGAGCCCCGGCATCTTGAGGTCCGTCAGCACCGCGTGGGGCGGGCGGCCGCCCTCGACCTCCCGCTGCAGGCGCTTCCAGGCCTCCTCGCCGTCCCGCGCCGTCCACACTTCGAAGCCCTCAAACTGCAGCAGCATCTCCAAGGACTCACGAATGTCCCCGTCATCGTCCGCCACGAGGATGGGCGCGCGCGTGTTAGGATGGTTGGTCATAGCCACCAGCTTACTCGCCCGTCGGGGCGGGATCGATTGCGCGCCGCAACGGGTCCCGCGAGGCGGCGCGGCGAGCCCCATCGCGGCGGCCTGCGCTTCATGTCCTCCTCCTGGTCCTCCCTCGCCGCAGCGCCAAGCCTCACGGTGGCCGGGGTTTTGTCGGGCACCTCGGGGGATGGCATCGACGTGGCTCTGACGCGCTGCACGCGTGCGGCCGAGGCGCGGCCGGAAATCCTCGCTTGGGCGACGGTGCCCTTCGAACCGGACGTCGCACCGCGGGTGCGTCGCGTACTCGATGGGGGCCAGCTGTCCGTGCCGGAGCTTGGGCGTTTGCATTTGGACCTGGGCGCCGCGTTTGGTCGTGCGGTGGCGCAGGTAGCTCGCGAACACGACGTATCCGTCGACCTCGTGGGGAGCCACGGCCAAACGGTTTGGCACTTCGATGGGGTCGGAGATCCGGGCACTTGGCAGCTCGGCGACGGCAACCAAGTGGCGCGCTTTGCGCAAGCACCCTGCGTCTGCGACTTCCGCGCCGCGCACGTGGCGGCGGGCGGACACGGCGCTCCGCTCGCCATCCTGGGCGATCGGCGCATCTTCGCGCACGTGGCGCTGCCCGCAGCGGTGCTCAACTTGGGCGGCATGGGCAACCTGTCGGTTTGGGGGCAGGATCCCGCCCACGACCGCGCTTGGGATACCGGTCCGGCGGGCGCTTGGCTCGATGGCTTAGCTCGTCGGTTGCTCGACGCACCTTGCGATCGCGACGGGGCTTGCGCTCTTGCGGGGGAGCCCCAAGAGGCGTGGATCGCTTGGCTGTTGCAGCATCCTTTTTTCGCGGAGGATTGGCCGCGCTCCACGGGCCGCGACACCTTCGGCGAAGCCCATCTCGACCAATTCCTGCGCTTCGCCGGTCCGGGGGCGCGAGCCTCCGATCTGCTCGCTAGCGCCGTGGTCGCCATCGCGCGCAGCGTGGCGGATTCCTTGGAGCGCTTTGGGCCTCCCGGAATCGCGGAGCTTTGGGTGGCGGGGGGGGGCGTCCACAACCGTGCGCTCCTGGGCGCCCTGGCCGAGGCGCTGGGCCTTCCCGTAAGGTCCAGCGCGGCCGCAGGGGTCGATCCCGATGCCCGCGAGGCGCTGTTGTTCGCCTGCTTGGCCGCGGATTTCCTTTGGGAGCGCTGGTCTCCGATCGCGGGAACCTCCGCCCACGCCCTCCTGGGGCAATGGTGCGCCCCCCCGCGGGGGCTCGCTAGGGGAGAGTCGGGCGAAACGCATTAAAACTAGGGGCGTCCCCGGTCGGCCCAAGTTCCGGCTGGGGTCATCGAGCCGGATCCTCGAGCTGGGCCCCGGCCCTGGCGCAGGCCCCCCGAGCGGATTCTGCCGATGCGGGGCAAAACTGGGGGGGCCCGGTAGCCTGCCCCCGAGGAGTGACTAGTAGGGGGCGCCGAGGCGGCTCGTTTCTTGACCCGAGCCCCCTCCTCGGTATCATTCCCGGACGATTCACCCACGGCGCGGCCTCGATAGACGGGGTTGCGGCGTAGCGCTACGCCGGCGCTGCGAGCGGTGTTCCACCCCCCATCCCCCCAGGCGAAGGACCCCGAACATGACCATTCTGCGCCGGAACGTTGGCCTCCTGCTGGCCCTGTCCGCAACTCTCTCCCCCCAAGTGCTGGCGGCTCCCGCCGTGGCGAACCCGGGTCCCCTGTGGGTCGCCCAGGACCTGTCCGCCGAATTCCAAGAGGGCGTACAACTTCTGAACCAAGGCCGCAAAGAAGAGGCCCTGGTGGTGTTCCAGCGCATTCTCGCGAGCGACCCTTCCAACGAAGCCGCTTACGAGCTTTGGAAGGAAGTCGAACATCAGGTTTGGATCGACCTGTTGACCGAAGGGGGCGACTTCGAATTGGTCGCGGGCCGCATCATCGAGCGCGCTGAACTCCAGATGATGGAGCGCAAGAACGACGCGGAAGCCATCCGCGAGTTGGTCACGACGCTGCGCTCGACCGACAGCACGCTCGAGCGTCGTCGCGCGATCGACAAGCTCGCCGCCGAGCACGGCGAATACGCGGTGCCGTACTTGCTGCCCGCCCTCGACGATGGTGGCGACGACGATTGGCGCGTGATGGCCATGTTGACCCTCACCCGTCTGGGCCACACTGCGGTACTGCCGTTGCTGGAAGCCCTGGACACCGACAACGCGTTCCTGCGCCGCAACGTGATCTTCACCCTCGGTAACATCGGTGATCCCCGCGCCGCCGGCCCCTTGGCCGCCGTCGCCGCCACCGATCCCGAAGAAACCGTGGCGAGCGCTGCCCGCGATGCCGCCGCCAAGTGCGGCCTGCAAAACGGAGACGGCTTGGCCGCGCTCCTGCGCGATGGCGACGACTACCACTACCGTCGCGGCACCGTCATGGCGCCGTACATGC
>JAUHXY010000336.1 GCA_030426785.1 bacterium | reverse complement strand
GGACGTGATCTGGCAGGTGGGTGCGAACCCCGAAGAGCTGATCAGCTACCGCGGTCCCAGCACCCCGTTCCCCGCTGGTTTCGAGACCACCAACGGCAACCACCTCGGTCCCGATGGGGCCCCGGCTTCGCCGGTCGTGGTTCGTTTCCAAGGGGGTCGCGTGACCGAACCCCTGGCGAACCCCTGCAACGTCTCGGTGACCGCCGGTGACAGCCCGATCCAGTTCGGCAGCCTGACCCCCTGGGTCCGTCATCCTGCCGAGCTGAACGCCTACGGCTCGAACGTGGTGCGCTTCTGCATCATCTTCGACAACACCGTCGAAGGTGGGGACAACCCGGGTGCGGTGCTCGCCAACGTGCGCGGCGTGACCAACCTGAGCATCCAAGCTGCGGCCGAGTAATCGCCGCTGCCTAGCACTGCTTTCTTTCGTCGGGCCGTCCTTTGGGGCGGCCCGGCTCGATTTTTGGGGTGGGACCGGGATTGCCTTCGCCGGTGGGGCTAGGTTTTAGGGCGCGAGGCGCGCGCCGTCAGCCATGTCCGAAGTCCAACCGAATTCCTTGCAACTGTTCGTCGCTCCGTGGGTGGTGCTCGACGCGGATACGGTGCTGCAGGATGCGGGTCTGCTCGTGCGGGCGGGCCGCGTCGAACAGGTGTTGCCCGACCGGCACGCGATCCAATGGGCAATGGCGGAGCACCCCGGCATCTCGCGGCAATCCATCGCAGGGGTCTTGGCACCCGGATGGGTCAACGCGCACGCTCACTTGGAGCTCAGCAGCCTGGCGGGCGAGATTCCTAGCGAAGGCGGCTTTGTGGCTTGGGTAGGTCGCTTGGTGGCCGCCAAGGCGGAAGCTTCTCCGGAGTCTTGGGCCCAAGGAGTGCAGCGGGGAGCCCAACGCTTGCTGGAAACCGGCACCACTTGTGTGGGGGACATCGATTCGGTCGGGGTGGGCGTCGAGACCCTAGCCAGAACCGGTCTTCGAGGCGTGCAATACATCGAGACCTACGATGCTCACGACCCGGAGCGGACCTCGGCTGCTCTCGAGGCCCTGCGCACGGCGACTTCGACTCGTCAGCCCTCGGAAAGGGTGGCGATCGGCCTCGCGCCGCACGCGGGGTTTACCGTCTCCGCGACGCTGCTCGAGGAAGTGGCGCAATGCGCGCGGGAGGGGCCGCATGCGGTCACCATGCACTGGGCGGAGACTGCGGAGGAACTCGAGTGGTTGCGTACGGGGCAGGGTCCTATGAGCCGGTTTTTGGGGCCGAGTCCACGGGAGCTACCCCTCGCAGGCCTGCAGCGATGCGGTTTGCTGGGTCCCAACCTAAGCCTGGTGCACGGAAACCACCCCGAGCCTGGTGACTGGCAGCGTTTGGGCGACAGCGGAACTAGCGTGGTGCACTGTCCCGGCAGCCACGCATTTTTTGGTCGTGAGCCCTTTGCCTTGCGCGCGGCTTTGGAAGCGGGGGTCTCCGTGGGTCTTGGAACCGATTCTTGGGCCAGCAATGAGGATCTGAACATGGCGCGCGAGGTGGTTCTCTTGCGGCAAGCGCACCCGTGGCTGCCGGCTCGCGAAGCGTTTCGGTTCGGCACGGCGGGGGCTGCCGATGCCTTGGGCCTAGGCGAACGTGTCGGTCACCTGCGCCCGGGTGCCGCCGCCGATTGCTTGCAGATGCCCTTGGCGCCGACGAATCCCCACCAGGTTTGGGAAGCTTTGACCTCCGGTGTGTTGCCGGAACGCGGTTGGGTGGGGGGAGTGCCTCGATTCGGTTAGGGAAGCGCAAGGGAACCCCAACGGGCGGGGTCTGCACCCGCCGCCCCTCGAAGGGAGTGAATAGGAGGCCTACAATGGTCAGAACGCCTCGTTTCGGCTACCCAACCTGGCGATTCCTAGGCCCGGTCTATCGAAAGGCGGATCACGCCTGCCGCGCACAGCCCTTCCAAAGCTGTCCGCCACCCTTTGTTTGCACCTTCCTCCAGGTGCTGGCGCTGCCCGGTGGACGCTCGGTGCGGGCAACCGATACCCTGGGGGCCCCCCCGCGCCACTTCCCCAACCCTCAATGACCACTTCGACCGCTCAAGAACAAGCCGCCCTCGACGTTTTGTTGGGCAGCCAACGCATTCTACTGACCGGACACGTTCGTCCGGACGGGGATTGCATCGGTGCGCAAGCGGCGCTGTACGGGATGCTACGCACTCTGGGCAAGCAGGTTGCGATCCTCAACTCGCACTTGCCCGAGAGCCAATTCGACTATTTGAGCCGCGAGGTTCCGTTCGAAGCCGATCTCGGCGGGCCCGTTCCCGATCACGACCTCGTCATCCTGCTGGACTGCAGCGAGCTGTCGCGCACGCAGGACTTGGAGCCGCGCCTGCGGGCGGCCGACTCCCTCAAAATGGTCATCGATCACCACATCTTGCCGGACGAAGCCTGGTGGGATGCGGCCTTCGTGGACACCACCGCCTCGGCCACCGGACTCTTGGTCTATCGATTGGCAGAGCGGCTGGGGGTGGCACTGAACCAAGTCGGACGCTTGGGCGTCTTCACCTCCATCGTGAGCGACACGGGTTGGTTCAAGTACTCGAACACCGACGCGGAGACTTTGCGCATCGCCGGGGAAATCGTGGCCGGCGGCCTCGCGGTAGAGCAGGTCTACGCCGCGATCTACCAGCGCAAGCCCGCGGATCACCCGACGGCGGTCTCCGCCGCACTGCAAGGCTTGCAATACCACGCCAACGGGCACCTCGCCACCGTCAGCGTGGCGCTCGATGCGGATGGGCGCGCACCGGATTTGGACAGCGAGGATGTGTTGGACATCGTGCGCTCGGTGGGGCAGG
>JAUHXY010000086.1 GCA_030426785.1 bacterium | reverse complement strand
GCGCAAGAGCGAGAGAAGGCCCATAGCGCCATCCTATCCGCCCTCCCGCATGGGATTCGCCCCTTCCCTAGGCCGAAGGCTCGCCGACCCGACGCAGTCTCGCATTCGGCTTCCACCCGATTCGTTACGGTCCGCTCGCTTCGAGCGAGCGGCCCAATGGCTACGGTCCGCTCGCTTCACCCGAGCGGCCCAATGGCTACGGTCCGCTCGCTTCACCCGAGCGGCCCAATGGCTGCGGCCCGCTCGCTTCGAGCGAGCGGCCCAATGGCTGCGGTCCGCTCGCTTCACCCGAGCGGCCCATGGTTGCCGCCCGCTGGTTTCGAGCGAGCCGCCTTCCACTTTCCCGCAACGCTCTACGCGCGACAAGACCAAGCCGCCTCCCACCCAGCGATGCGCTACCCGAGCATACCCCGCAGCTTCGTGACGGTACGCCAGTTGCGCGAGGTGGCAGGGACGCCGAGCCAGCGCTCGACTTTGGGTGCCAGTTTGGAACGGCTTAACCCCTGAGGGGCGTACAAGTACAGGACCTTGCCGATCAAGCGAACCGCTTCCCCTGGCCCAGCGGCTGCTTCCCATGGTTCTGGATCGAACGCCTTCGGCTTGGCCGCCAAGAACGATAGGTGCAGGGCCTTGCCTTCCTGTTCCATGGCCGCGTCGGGAAAGGGATTCGCATCCATCGCCTTACGAAGGTCCGCGGCACGCAACACGAGGACTTCGGGGACCAAACCGACGGCGGCTTTGACCGCCTCCGCAATCGTCTTCTGCAACCGCGCAGGTTGCTTTTCCCCGTGCCGCAACACCGCGTTGCCGCTTTGGATGTAGGTCGCTACGTCGGTAGCGCCGATCCCTTCGAGCACACCCCGGAGTTGGGCCATCGGCAGCTTGCCGTGCCCGCCCACGTTGATCCCGCGCAGCAAAACGACGTACTGCGGCATACCTGGTACGACCCCCTAGCCGCGCTCCACTTCCCAGAGTTCCGCGCCGAAGTGATCCCACGGCAAGCGGCCTTCATCGCAGTGTTCGTCGGTCGAGAACTGCACATCCACGAAGTAGATGATGGCGGACGGAGCCGCCGGACGCAGGTTCTTGGCCCCGTGGGCCACCCCCGGGGGGATGCGCACGAGGAAGCTCTTGGTGTCGCCGAGCACGATGCGGCGCACTTCGCCTTCCGTCGGCGAGCCTTTGCGCACGTCAGCGATCACGAGCAGGATCTTGTCCGAGGGCGGCACGAACCAGACGTCGGTCTGACGCTTGTGCAGGTGGAAAGCCTTGATGGCCAAGGGCTCCATCACCGAGTAGTTCATCTGGCGGGCGGTGAAGCCGGGCACCATTTGGGGCACCCCGTCATCGAGCCGGGCGAGCTCTGTCATGGCTCCCCCGTCGTCGTTGAAGCGCTTGAGGGGGATGATCTCGACCCCCTCGATCATGGGGCGGCCGGAATAGTCTTGCACGCCGTACTCGCGGGCGGCTTCGGGGGAAAATTCGGTCATAGGGAGCTCCTGGGCGCCGAAGCATACCCGACCCAACCGGGCCGCGCCCCCCCATCCTCGCGCGGATCCGTCCCGCCTGTCTCGCCTCGGCCCCTTCTACCGCGCCCCGCGAGCGGATCCCCCCACACAACCGGTGCACCGGCCGACCGCCGACCGTACTCTGACGGCATGGCCCCGACTCGCAACGACTCCCACCCGTCCTGTCCCGCCGGAGCTCCCCTGCGCCATCGAAGCGTGCTCGAGGTACGCCACCTCGATCACTTGCTGGAGAATTGCCTGCCCTCCTTTGGTGGAGCCTACCTGCGGCGCATTTGGGTCCTCTTGGACCAAGCGATCGGTCGCGGCGTGCCTATGACCCTGGCGGTCGCTGGACCCGTCACCGCCAGCGGCCAGCACCTCGCCTGGCTCAACCCGCTGCTCGAAACGGGATGGTTCTGCCTCGTCTCGACCACGGACGCGGTCTGCTATCACGACGGGCACCGCAGCCTGGATCGCGCCGAGGAACACCCCTTCCACGAGGTGCCGATTTTCGGCGACGACGGAGCGCTGCGCGACGAACGCACGATCCGCATCACCGACATCGGGTTTGACGAAGACGTGTTGCTCGATCAGGACGAGTTCCTGACTCGCTGCTTGTTGCGCCCCGAGTTCCAAAAATCGATGGCCGGCACCGAAATGCGCTGGTTGCTCGGTCGCTGTTACGCCGAACAAGAGGCCAAGGTGGGCGCGCCGGAAGGGTTGCTCGCCCTGTGCCATCGCAAGTCCATCCCCGTCTTCGTGGGTGCACCCGCCGACGGTTCGGTGTTCCTCAACTCGGTCAAGCTGTGGGCCCTCGCCCGAGCCAACAAACTCGACTACCAATTCCAACTCGACCTGCACCACGAAGTGCTCGAATCCTGCGCCTACCACCTGTGGGGGCAATTCGAAAGCGAGGCGGGAGCCCTTGGAACGTTGGTGCTGGGGGGCGGAGTGCCCAAAAACTTCAACCTGCAGCCGGAACCGGCCCTCAGCCAGATCCTCGGCTTCGAAGAGGTCGGCGGCTACCTGTACGACATCCAGATCACGAGCGCCCCGGTCACCGACGGCTCCCTCTCTTCCTGCCCGCCCGCCGAAGCGGTCACTTGGGGCAAGGTCGACAAAGATGAATTCACGCGCACGACGGAGTCGATGCAAGCCGATTACTCCATGGTCATGCCGATCCTGACGAAGGCCTTGCTCGAAAAGCGGGCGCGGCTCGAACGGCTCGACGCGGAGCTCGGACGCGACACCTTGCTCGAGCGGCACCCCGAAGCCGCCGGCTACTTGCGCGACCCCGCTGGCGCCCGCCTCTTCGATCATCGCGATCGCCTGCTCGCGACCCTGCAATCCAAAATCGAACAGTCGGCGGACAGCCTCATGCCTTGAGCGTCCGCCCCGCTCGCCCTGCCACTCTCTCCTGAACGAAACGCCTGCATCCACGATGACCGATTCCAGCTCCGAGGAAGCCCCGCAACCCGCGTACATGATCGAAGGCGCGCGCTCATCGCGCTCCAAGTGCAAAACCTGCCGCAAAGGGATCGATAAAGGGGCCGTGCGCCTCGGGATCCTGGTCGAGGGCCCCTTCGGCACCGGCTACATGTGGCACCACCTGAAGTGCGCCGCGCGCAACCAATTCGCCAAGCTGGAAGAGGCTTACGCCATGGAAGCTTGGCAGTACGCGTCGGAAGAGCCGAAAGGACTCCCCGGCTTAGAGGAGTTGCGCAAACTCAAGGAAGAGGCGGACAACAAAAAGAAGGAGCGCAAGGTCATCCCCTACGCCGAACACGCTCCTTCCGGACGCGCGAAGTGCAAGGCCTCGGGGGAAACCATCCCCAAGGGCGCCCTGCGCGTCGCGCTGGGCCAAGAGGTCGAGTTTGGCGGTCAAGTGCGCATCAGCGCTTACTTAGTCCTGCCTCACATGGTCGCGGAAGCACTGGCGCAACCCGACATCGTCGCGGGACGCGAGATCGAGCCCTTCGAGCTGCTGGATCACTTGCGCGAAAACTCGAAGTCCCTAAGCGACGAAGACTTCGCGGAGCTCGAGCAACAAATCGGCGAGCTGCGCTGAGGGTTGCGTTTCGCCCTCGCGCCACGGACGGCGCGATAGCCGGCTTGTTGTACCCCTGCGATGGAGCACGAAAAGCTTCTAGCTGCGCCCCCGAAAAGGAGCTTCTCGGAGTACAACCGGAACATGTCCACTCCCGAACAACCGTCGCAGACCCTGACCGCGTACTACATCGTGCCCGATGTCGAGGCTTACCTGGACTTCCTGCAAGCCGCCCTCCAAGCCGATGTGGTGGAGTCCCTAGCGGGCAGCGCCGGCAAGATCACCCACGCGCAGGTGCGCATCGGCCACTCCGATCTGATGATGGGGCGCGCTCGGGAGGACTGGAAACCGTCCGGCAGCATGCAGTACGTCTACGTAGACGATGTGGACCTGGCGTACGAGCGCTTGCTCGCGGCTGGCGCGACCTCGGTCCAAGAACCCGAAGACCAATACTACGGGCACCGCACGGCCGCCGGCCGCGACCCCGTTGGCAACGTCTGGTGGCTCGCGAAACGCCAAGAAGACCTCTCCACCGAAGAACTGCAGCGGCGTACGGAAGAAAACCGCTAGGCGGACTCCCTACCAAAAACGCGTTCCACCCGGCTCCACCCGTTCGCGGGTCACCGGCTTGCCGAGCAAACCGTGCCACAGGCCCAGGCCTTTGGCCATCGCCGCCCGGCCGCGGCCGAAGAGCGGACTCGTGATGGCCAAAACCGGCCACAAACCCACCTCGAACAACCAAAAGCGGAGTTTCGCGCTGAACGGTCCCCGACGGCGCAGCAAGCGAACCGTATTCACCGCCATCATGTACTTGCGCCGCGCGCTGTAACCGCCGCCGGTCGCCTTGGAGGCATGGTGCACCGCGCTCGCTCCACCGGCGCACACGGTGCGCCATCCGGCCTCTTGCAACCTTTGCGAGAGCTCCACGTCCTCCATGTAGGCGAAGTACGACGGTTCGAAGCCCCCCACCGCTTGCCAAGCTTCGCTGCGCACCAGCAGAGCTGCGCCGGTCAAAAAGTCCACGTCCGCGCTGCCCTGAAATTTCAACCCGTCCGGCTGGCCGAGGCCGACTAAGCGCACTAGGCGCGTGCCTCGGTTCCACGCGCCGCCGAACGCCCAGAGGGTGGTGGCCTCCTGCGAACCCTGAGAACCGAGCAAGATGCGCGGCCCCAGCGCTCCGATGGTCGGGTCGTGCGCGCTCTGCGCCAGGAGGTGCTGCAAGCAGCCGCGCTCCACGTCCAAGTCGTTGTTCACGAAAAACAACCAGCGAGCCCCCGCATCCAAGGCCCGCTGCGCTCCTTGGTTCGCACCCACCGCGTAGCCTTGGTTTTGCTGATTCTGCACCCAGATCATTTGGGGATAGCGCGCGCGCACCTGCTTGACCGAGCCACGCACGGAAGCGTTGTCGACAAACACGATGTGGCTCGCTTCCATGCCCGCAGCGAGCAAGGCTTGCAGGCAGCGCAGATTCTCTTCCTCGCCATTCCAGTTCAGGACGATGGCGTACACACCGTGCGTGGCGGCTAGGCTCATCGCGGAGAATCCTCCTCCCCAGCCGAGTCTGTTGCGGAAGCAGCCGAAGGATCCAACGGTTCGATCGTCTCCACGCGCGCCACCGTCCGGCCCCTAGCCAAGGTGATGCGAACCGCATCGCCGGGCTCCAAAGTCGCTGCATCGCGCACGACCCCTCGGGCCGTGCCCCCTTCTTCGATGCGCTCCACCAAGGAATAGCCGCGCCCCAAGACCGCCAACGGGGAAATCGCCTGCAAGACCCGCTCCTGCGCTTGCAGGCGAGCGTGCGCCGCCTGACAACGTTGGCGCATGGCTTGCTCCAAGCGCGGTCCGACCGCCTGCAAGCGCGCGGCCAACGTCGCAAGCCGCGCCTGGGGGCTCGACCGCGAGAGACGCACTTCGAGGGCGTCCAGGCGACGTTGGCGGTCCGCAGCCACCTGTTGCCAACCGGCGACCAGGCGTCGCTCCTGGGCAGCCAAACGTTCCAACGGCCGCCGCAGCAAACCCGCGGCGCTGCGCAGACTCGGGCGGGCCGCCAAACGTCGCAACGCTTCCTCGCGCACCCGCAGGTGTCGCTGGATGGCGCTCTCCAGGTAGGCCTCCGCGCGCTCCAGCCGCTCGAGCCACGCGCCCCGATCGGGAAAAGCCTGTTCGGCCGCGTTGGTCGGCGTATGGGCGCGATGGTCGGCCACCCAATCGATCAAGGTCGTATCCGACTCGTGACCCACCCCCGAAATGACCGGGACCGAACAACGGTGCACGGCTTCCGCGACGACCCGTTCGTTGAAGGCCCACAAATCCTCGATCGAGCCGCCGCCGCGCACCACGCAGATCACATCGACGCTACCGTCGTCGAGCCGAGCGATGGCGTGCGCGATCTCGTCGGCCGCACCGGGGCCTTGCACGCGGGTGTGGCACAAGCGCACGGGATACCCCGGCCAGCGCAGGCTGCGCGTCCGCAAGAAGTCGCGCAAGGCGTCCGCGTCGCGGCTCGTGACCAACCCCACGCGCCGGGGCCGCACGGGCAAGGGGCGCTTGCGGTCGAACCAACCCAAAGCCGCGAGCTCTTTTTTGAGGCGTTCGAGGCGCGCCAACATCTCGCCCAAACCGCGCGGCTCGACCCGCTCGACGATCAGGGAGTAGCTGCCCCGCGGCGCGTACACGTCCATGCGGCCATGACAGACGACCTGCTGTCCGTCTTGCAGGTCGAAGCGCAAGGCCTGACCCACCCGCGAACGCCAGATGGCGCAGGACAGGCTGGCGCGGGCGTCCTTGAGGCTGAAGTACACGTGCCCCGATCCTGCGCGTTTGAGGGCGCTGATCTCTCCCTCCACGGCCAGCCGCCCCAGGCCCAGCAACTGTCCGGCGATGCGTTCGGTCAATTCTCCGACGCCCAACACGCCGCTGGGAACGGGCGGCCCATCGTCACCCGAGTCAGGGCGCGCTGCAGCGCGGGAGCCTCTGCTCGCCCCAGCACCCGACTTTCGGCGCGGGCTGGAAGATCGGCGGTCGCCCGGATCCGGCGACTCGGCGGGCAGATCGAAGAGGCTCATCGCCTGGGAGTGTAGATCCTACGCAGGACCCTACGAACGCAGCAGGCTCCCTTTTTTAGTGCCGGTCGCGTCGCCGCGATTCCGAACGCACTGCTCTCGAGAGCCAACTCCAGCCAACGTATGGGGTTAAGAGTCTTCTTCCAGCGGGGCCACCGGTGCGGGGGGCAAAGCGGAGCGCGAAAGCTCCGGCGCAACCCCAGGCAACCCAGCGGAGCGCCAAGCCGCCGGATCGATGCCCGGCACGAGCAAGGTGTAGCGGTCACCTAAAAAGGCCGACCGGCGCCCATCTCGCTCTTGCGCTCCGGCCTGCAACTCAAAGATGGCGTTGTTGCCCTCCAAGCGCAGGTGGCCCCGATCCGCGAACAACCGACGCACGACTCGGCCGCGGCGATCGAGCTCCGCAAAGTGCATTTGGCGCCACTGCTCCCCCACGACTCCGCCTAGATGCACGAGTTTCCAGTGCGCTCCGCGGGTGTTTTGATCGAGCAGCGCATTGAGCGCAAAACGCAATCGAATCAAATTCGTGCGCCCGTCGTCGACCATGGCGTCCCGGTCGGCGGGCGAAAACAACTCGGGCATGGATTGGATCCAAGGACCGGGGGCCACCCCCGGCAGCGCGAGGCGCAAAACGCCCTTGCGATAACCATCTTCCCCACCCAACTGCTCCTCGCCTTGTTCGTCCAGTGCCACCTCCGGGGAAGAGGAGGAGGTTTCGTCGCTGCTGCCCGTCGGACTGGGGAACGGCCAGGTTTGGCCGGCCCTTCGTTCGTAGCCCCGCTCGAGCACCAAAGTCAGGGTGTAACCGCTGGCGCTCTTTTCCAAGCGCAAGCGGTCGGCCACCAGGGTCGAAAGGAAGCGGCCCTGCGCATCGAGCTGACGGGCTACGATCGGACCGATGCCGTCCTCGTGCAGGCCGCCGACTTCGAGCAGGTCAAAAGCGTGTTGGCCCTCAGCGCGCAGGTAGGCGCGCAGGGTGCGCTTGATCTCCTGCGCCCGCTTGCGCCGTGCGATTTGGGCGCGCTCCTGCTGTAGCGCTTCGGGGTCGTCCGGCGCCGCTTCATCCTCCTCGCTGCGCAAAAACTCGGGAACGGGCGGACGCTTCTCCTCAGGGATGAGCTGCAGCAGTTGGGTGAATTGCATCCACTCCTGCTCCCGCTGCAGTCGCAAGGCCTGCTCTTGGGCCAGCTCTAGTTCCAAGCGTTGAATGCGCGCGAGTAGCTCGCGCTCGCGGGCTTGCCACTCCTCGTGGGTGCGCGCATCGGCGGCCGATGCTTGCTCAGGCGACGCCTGCGTTGCTTCCGTCGCCGGCGCAGCGGCGGGTTCCCGAGGAGGTTCGGCTTGGGTGTCTGACACCTGCGGGGTGGCGATTCCCGAGCCGGTCATGCTTCCAAGGCCGAGGATTGCGAAAAGGATGAGGCGCAGCATGGGGAGCATTCGAGAAACAACGGTGGAGCGGCCGGAACAATGGGGACGACGAAGGGTGTCTCGTATTCCACGGCGAACCGGATTGGCGGCGAAGAAGCCCCAGGATGGCGGTCCGGCGCCTGAATACAAGCTGCCCGAGGGGAACTGCCCCGTGCCAGTGGCCTGAGAAAGTGGCGTGCGGAAGTGGCGTGTGGAGCCCCCCGACGCAGCAGCGCCCCGCGCTCGGGGACCGAACGCGGGGCGCCGCTCGACGGAGGCCAGGGGCTGGTCGTAGCGAGCATCCGCTCGCCCGCACCGTCTCCCTAGCTCTCGCTGGACTCGTTCAGCTCGTCCCAGTCCTCTTTTTTGTTCTTGTTCCACCAGGTTTGCCACGCTTCCGGCGTGCTTTCCTTGTGGCCCGCCAACGACTCCAAAGTGCTCATCATCGGAGCGGAAACCGTGTTGTAGCGCGCTCGAACGGTGGAGTCCTGGTTGTTGATGTCGGCGTCCACCGCGTTTTTCGCGGACATGAGGGACTTGAGGACTTCATTGAAGACCTCCTTGCGCTTCTTGAGCTCCAGGCCCGAGAAGTGGAACAGCGCTTTGGCCGCCGCGGCTTCGATGGCGTAGTCCTTGTAACCCAACAGGTCGGTCAAGGTTTTGACGCCCGCTTCGCTCTTGGTTTTGCCCAAGGCTTCGATCAGGTTGACCTGCAGCGCTTGGTTGCCGCGGTGTTGTTTGTTGCCGACCCACTTGACGAGTTCTTTGGCACCGAGGTCCCCCATCTGACCCAACGCGTAGGCGCTGGCGTTGTACAGGGCGTTGTCGAAGTTGCCTTCTTTGTCTTGCTTGCGCTTTTGCTTGAGGCAAGCGCTGATGCCCTTGGCGATCGACGCTTGGTCTTTGGGGCCGGACTGCGGGAACTCGGTCATCAGGGTGCCAATGACTTCGACCGCCTTGGCGTCCTCTTCGCCGCGCTCCTTCGCGTGGTCCTTGAGGGTGCTCAGGAGTTCCTTGATCTCTTCGCGCTTGTCCGGCGGCGGGGCCTCCTCTTCTTCGTCTTCCTGCAGGACGGGCACGAGCGGGGCCAAGGCCGGCGCGGCGCTCACGGGCGGAGCGGCCCACCACCCGGCGGTGGTGAGAAGGAGGGTCGTGGCGGAGGCTTGGAGAATACGCATGGTGATCGAGGGGGTTGGGATCATGGGTGGCATGGGGCCGCCCGGGGGGGCAGCGCTCACTTGGAGTCCACTGCCATTCCTATTTACGCCGGGTCAGCCCGAAATGCGCAAGGAATGTCGCAAGGATTGTGCCGGGCCGTGGGAACGCTTCTGAGGGCCGTGAGGGGTTCGGGGACCCCTGCGGCGTCCTCTGGGGAGGTCACCGCTTGGACCGCGGCGTTTCGAGGGGCATGCCGATTCCCCCACGATTCTCCGTGGAAGCCCCGGCCCCATCCTGGTTGAATCCGGCCCCTATGCGCACCGCCACGACCCGTTCCGTCTTCGGATTGGCCTTTCTCACCGTGTTTCTCGACATGGTGGGCTTCTCGATCCTGTTCCCGCTTTTCCCCGACATGCTCGAGTACTACATCGGCAAGGAAGGGGACGCCTCGCTGGTCGGCCGCTTTGCGACGATCCTCGGAGGCTGGGTCGGCGCGGAAAAACCCCTCGACTCCGTGGCGGTGCACGCCTTCTTCGGGGGAGCGCTCGGGTCGATCTACTCCCTGTTCCAGTTCCTGATGGCACCGGTGTGGGGCACCCTTTCCGACCGCTACGGTCGCCGGCGCATCCTGCTGTTTACTCTGTTCGGCACCATGGCGGGCTACGGGCTGTGGTTCTTCGCGAGCACCTTCTGGCTGCTGGTCCTCTCGCGCCTGCTCGGCGGCATCATGGCGGGCAACATCTCGATCGTTTCGGCGGCGGTTTCCGACGTGACGACCGCCGAGAAGCGTGCCCACGGCATGGGCTTGATCGGAGCCGGTATCGGTTTGGGATTCGTGTTTGGTCCGGCCATCGGCGGGTTGTCCGCGGGTTGGAATCTGGTCGGCGCGTTCCCGGAGTGGGAGTTGTTCGGCCTGCACCCGTTCTCCGGCCCGGCGTTGCTCGCGATGGCTTTGGCCGCTTGGAACTTGATCTGGGCGTGGCGCAAGTTCCCTGAAACCCTCGACCCCGAAGACGCACGGGAGAGCGAAGGCCGCACCCTGCGCCCTTGGAAAGCCCTGCAGGGGCTCGAGCATGAAGGGCTGCGGCGCGCAAACTGGGCGTACTTTTCGTACTTCCTCGTGTTCGGCGCCATGGAGTTCACCCTCACCTTTCTGGCGGCGGAACGCCTCGACTACGGGCCGCGCCAAAACATGTGGATGTTCGTGTTCGTCGGCCTGATGATCGCGCTGATCCAGGGGGGCCTGGTGCGTCGGCTCGCCCCGAAGTTGGGCGAAGTGCGGCTTGCGTTTGCCGGCATGGTGCTGACCTTCCCGGGTTTGGTGCTTGTAGGTCTCACCTCCACGTCCAAGCAGCTCTACCTAGGCCTGTTTTTCCTGGCGGCCGGCAGCGCCCTCGTGATGCCGAGCTTGTCCGCCCTCGTCTCACGCTACGCCCCCCCGAGCCGGCAGGGTGGAGCCCTCGGCGTGTTTCGCTCGGTGGGTTCTTTGTCGCGCGCGATCGGCCCCATTTTGGGCGGACTGTTCTTCTATGCGATCGCACCGTGGGCGCCCTACCTGCTCGGGGCCGCCATCCTGATTTGGCCCATTTGGTTGGCGAAAGCGCTGCCCCAACCGAAGCCCCCGCTCGGATAACCCCATCCCGGGCGTTGGCGCCCCGACTTGAGGCACCCCGGGTCGCAACGGGAGTCGCCCTGGAGAAAAGCGACTTCCTGGGATGCGGTCCAACCCTTAGGAGAGGGGTGTCGTCCACCGAAGGAATCCCCGTTCGGCGGTCAAGCTCCCTTCCATCCGGCTCGATAGATCCTCTTGCTATGCAGATCAAAGCGCGAACCACCATCATTCCGATCCTGGCCCTGGGTTTCTTGGCCCTGGGTGCCATGCCGCAAAGCGGCGACGAAAAGGCCGGGCTCGCCATGCGCGTGCAGGTTCTGGAGACCAAGTTGCAAACCATGCAAGCTCAACTGGACGCCCAATCGAAAGCGGCCAGCGACCTGATGCTCGCGTTGGACTCCTCGGAAAAGGCGGGCTTTACCGCCGGCATCAACCCGCGCTCCCGTGAGATCCTCCTGTCCGCTTGGCGCGCTTTTGCCAAGGCGCACATGAGCACCAACAAGGGCAAGAACCAAGGCAAGGACGCCGACGGCAAAGAAGAAGAGCAGCGCCGCGGCACCCTGCGCTAAACGAGTCCCCCATGGGGACAACCCCGTCCAGCTCGACCCACAACGAAGCGCGCGAAGCGCTCTTCGAGTGGGTCGATCGTTTTTTGGACATCCTCGCGCACGGACGTGGGGTGAGCCCCAACACGGTCAAGGCTTACGGCCAAGACCTCGCCGAGTTCGCGGACTTTCTCGAGGACTGGGGCGTGCAACACCCCGACCAAGTCACGCCACGTCACTTGCGTGCCTACTTGGGTGCTCTCGATGAGCGCGAGCTGGCCTCATCGAGCATGCAGCGCAAGCTGTCGAGCCTACGCGGTTTCTTCAAGGAGCTGCTGGCATCGGGCGAGATCCCGTCCGACCCCTGCGTCGGTTTGCGCAAGCGACGCACCGGTCGTTACCTGCCCGGCGTGCTCTCCCCAAAGGAAGCCGAAGCCCTCATGGCGGCTCCCGATCGCACCACCCCCATGGGCAAACGGGATGCGGCGCTCTTCGAGGTCATGTACTCCACCGGCAGCCGCGCCAGCGAAACCGTGGGCATCGATCGCGACCATGTCGATTGGTCGCGCGGGCTGGTGCGCTTGCTCGGGAAAGGACGTAAGGAACGGCTCGCGGTGCTCGGCCGCTTCGCCGCGGAAGCTCTGCAGGACTACCTCAGTGACCCCGAGCGGCCCAAACCCAAAGCCGCGGCGGCCGACGCGCTGTTCCTCGGGCGCCACGGCACGCGCCTGACCACCCGTTCGCTCGAACGCATCGTCGCCAAACACGCCTTGGCCGCCCACATCCCCCGGCGCGTCACCCCGCACACCCTGCGCCACAGTTTTGCCACGCACCTGCTCGATCGCGGTGCCGATCTGCGGGCGGTCCAGGAGCTCTTGGGCCATGCCCACCTGACCACCACGCAGATCTACACGCACATCTCGATCGAGCACCTCCAGAAGGTCTACGCCGCCGCCCATCCCAGGGCCCAGGCCACCGGCCCGCAGGGGCCTTGAGACGCCGGGAAGGCCCCTCCAAAAAGCCAAAAAAGCCCTGGGCCCGCGTTGACTCCCCCAGAGGCACCCCTTATCTTCCCGCCTTCGAAAGCGCGCGCGCTGCGCGGGCTTTCCCCCTCGGTGGCCCCTTCGTCTAGTCAGGCCTAGGACACCAGGTTTTCATCCTGGCGACAGGGGTTCAAATCCCCTAGGGGTCACCATCTCCTCCCTGCCGCGCCCCAGCGAGCGCGAGCAAGTAACCCGAATAGCGGGGAGGCCCGGCCGGCAGAAAGCGCTCGATTCGGTCAGGGAACGCTTTGAGCAGGTGCGCTCAGACCCCGGGCGGTCATCAGCACTGGATCGGCGCGGCTGGAGCACTTGCCCCTTATGCGTTGTCCGTATGCAACCCGCTGGGTCGCGCCAGTAGGCAGAGGAAGACTCTTCCGCGCCGTAAAGCTCAGCGGACTGCAGGGTTGCGAAGGAGTTGGTCCGTGATGCGCTCATCGCATCAACCTTTTGATACCACTCTTCAACGCTTCCTGTAGTACCACGACTCGACGCGCAAAGATTCCTCGTCGGAGAGGTCCCCGGGCATCCGAGCTCGCTCTAGGTCGGTCGTTCGAGCCGGTCGCCACTCGAGATCGCGCCTTTCGTCGGCCGTCCCCGGCCGGACACGGTTTACAAAGCGCGCCACGCTGGCACCGAACTGTTTGTAGTTCGACTGGCACTACATCAAGGAGAGCTTGTTGGCTTCTCTCGGAAACGACGGGTCGAGCAGTTGGACGCCGTCGTCTTCGAAGAAGCACCCCTCGCAGATTCCATACGACGCGGAAAGCTCGCCGAAAGCACCATGTCCGCAGCCAGGACAGGTGAATCGCACAACGCTCACTTGGACGGCTCCACGTCAAAGGTGATGGTCACTCCATCCCTTGCCTCGGCTCGGTGGGCCAGCTCCACCGCCAAGTCGTCGTCGAGGTTTAGTAGGGACGCCAGTTCGCTCACCTTGATGCATGGCCGCGCACGGGCGAGGTCGGCCATCGTGTCGCCTAGAGACGATCCGAGCGGGTCGGCGAATCGCACACCTCTCCCTGCCTCCCGGCCGATCCGGAGCAGGTCTTCGTAGCCGTCGAAGTCTTCCGGCCATCGATCGTGTTCTTCGATGGCGTTCCGCTCGGCCTGCTCGAGCCGCCGCAGACAAAAGATGTCGTTCTGTCGCTCGTCAGAGCCGACGAGCCACGCCTGCCCGCAAGCCGTGCATTGCGCGGCCCACAGCCACCAGCGCGGCTCGCCACGGCGATGGATCTCTACCAAAGTGCCCATCACGTCCTCGTGGGACCACTTTCGATCCCTCTCGAACGCCGGGGCAGGAGCGCGGAACGAGCCCATGTCCACGACGTCGAGGTCGCGCAGCCGGATGCAGCAACAAGGCGCGCCGGAAAGCGAGTGCACGTAGGAGCCGAGTCGCTCTCGAATCGACCAGACCGCTTCGGAGTCTTGGAAGTCCGTCGAAATCACCTCCAGGTAGAGGTCCGCTCCGAGTCGAGTCTCCAGTGACGGCTGCTGATAGATCCATCGCTCGAAGGCCTGCGGCGCCCCGTCGCCCCGGACGAACTTCCACAGGTGGAGCTGCATGTCTGCTTCGAGTTGGTTCATCATCTCTGGAGGGGGTAGGACGCAGGCCCGATTCGTAGACTCCATAGTCCGCGATGCCGTCTGAAAGGGAAAGGCCCTTGGCATCCCAGGAGAGTGTTTCCACCTCCCCTCCTCCCTCAAGCCCAGGTGAGCGGAGACGGCCAACTATCCGGCGATTCGATACAACTCGCCGGACCACGGTAGGCGACGACCGCTTGAAGGAGCCTTTCTCCAGAGTAATCCAACCAATTCACTAGGGAGGTGCTAGGCCTAGATGGTGTGGACACATGAGACCTCCGCCTGCTTGAAACTGGGGCAAGAACCAGCGCGGCCTGTCAGTCCCCGATGCCAGCAAGAGCTTGCAAGTGCATTCGAACCAGGAGATTTTCTGCGGCTTCTTGATCGGGTCCATCGGGGAGAGACGACGCCTTGATCTGTTCGTTGAGGGTCGCGGTCAATACCTCCGCGAGCCGCAACAACGATTCGTAATCGAGCGCGCCATCCCGGATTCCCAGGAGCCATTCGGCGTCGGGTCGGCGCACGACCAGCGTTGACTCGGACAACACTTCTTGGCCCATTTTTAAGAGCCGGACCAGGTGCATCGCGTGCTTCGTGTCGTAGCCGTACCGATCCTCTAGG
>JAUHXY010000085.1 GCA_030426785.1 bacterium | reverse complement strand
ATGGCGGCCTTCATTTCCGAAAAACCGCCGCCGGCGCGACGGGCTTCATCGGCCAACCAGTACTCCTGCGTCCCGAACTGCACGCTGCGGAAGAATTGCAACGCCTCTTCAAAAGCCTCGTCATCCTGGCTGAACGACCCATCGTTCATGCGGGCGACCGAGGCGGTGATGTAGGCACTGTACTCAGCCTCCACGCGCTTCGAGACAAACTTGCCCGGATAGACCTGGACGTCGAATTTCCCGTGCCCGATCAGCGGTCCGGTTTCGCGCAGATGTTGGTCGAGCTTGGGCCCCAGGTAAGTGAGCAGGTACTTGTCGGCTTCGAAGCGGTGGTCGCCGTAGGTCGGGTCGGCTCGGCGAACCTGGCCGCAGAAGCGCGTCAACGCGGCCTTGCGACTCGCCAGCGAATCCGCGATGGCGAATTCCCGCTCGAACTGCTCGAGGGCGGAGGCCCACAGGCCTGGGCGCTGCGCCATGCGCGCGGCGAAGCGCGCCTTGGTCGGTGCATCGCCGGCACCGTAGTAGAACTGCAAACCTAGGCAAGGACCGCGGAACTCCGTGTCCGGGTCCTCGAAGTTCGAATTCAGTTTGGTGGTGGGTGCGACGAGCGAGAGGCGCACTCTGCCCTTGCCGCGCGCTCCGAGGTCTTCGCGGAAGGCCCGCGTGAAGTCCTCGTGGCAAACGGCCGAGGCTCCCGGGCGTGTCCAAATCGACCCGCCCAAGGGTCCTTCGCACAAAAACGCGCGGGCCTGCTCGTCCAGCGACAGGAAGAACTGGTTCTTGAGGATGCTGGTCATGTCGAGCCAGACGTTTTGGGCCAGCAACACGCCTCCTTCCTTCACGGCGATCGCCGTGGTGGGGGAGTCGCCCAGGTTGGTGACCAAGTAACCGCGCTCATTCTTCGGGAGTTTGAGCCAGACGCGGATTCCCATCAGGGCGCTCGCTCCCTGGACCTGGAAGACGGCGTGGCGCTTCTTGATGAGCACTTCGAAGTTCGCAGGACCGCCCACCGCGACCAGGCTCACTCCGTCGGGAATCTCCAGGGCTCGCTCCGAGGTGTATTGGCCCATCCGAATGCCGATCACCGTCCCGGGTTGCGCGCTGCGCAAAGCGCTGGCGAGGGATTCGAAGGAATCGGTGACCACTTCCGGTTCGCCGACCGGCAAGGTCACGGGGCGCACCACAAGGTCGCTCACTTGGAATTGGCTCGGACTAGAAGCGAAGTTTTCTGCTCCGTAAACCTGCACCGCACGACCTTCGATGCGCGCATCGGGCCCTTCGAATTGGAGGCTGCCAGACCGCAAACCGGCCAGCTCGACGTGTTGCAGGCTCACCGCGCTACCGTCCTCCAGCGTCCAACTGCCGGAGGCAAAAGAGTGGCCGTGCAGAAACGTCAGGACGGAGTCCACGACCTGCCAAGCACTTCCTGCCACGAGGCGTTCGCTGCCGGAAAAGGCCAAGTGACTGTCATAGGCGATCAGTTCGCTGGGCCCCTTTCCGCCGTCGACCCACGTTGCGGTCACTAGATGGAGTTTGGCTTGTGGCGAAAAGCTCAAGACGTCGGACGTTCCGCGCGCACGGGCGCCCTGCAAGTACGCGGCGTCCGCCACGTTGAGCAGCGCGGAGAGTCCGCAACGGCGCAGGCTGACGAGGCTCGCGTCCGCGGTTTGGATGCGATTCGAGGTCGAACTGATGGAGACCCCATCGGATTCCAGCAGTCGCAGGCGCTTGTCCTTGACCGCGTATTGGCCGAGCAACAGGTCTCCTTGATCGAACGGTTGGTCCTGGGGCCCCCGCAGACGCAGCACCTCCCCGGGCGGTGCCCAAGCCAAGGTGGCTGCTTTCTGAACCTCGATCCGCTGCCCGGGCGCGAGCGCTGAAACCTCTTGGCGACCGAGTTCAGCGCTTGCGCGCAGGATCCAGACATCGGTCGGGCGCACCGGCGTGTCCGGGAACACCACGGCACCTTCCAGCGCGGACATGGCCAGGGCTTCGTCTCCCAGACGTTGGGCCGCCGCCGCGACAGCGCTGGGGTTGAGGTCGAGGTCGATCCCCTGGCCCCAAAGGAATCGGGTCAGGTCGCATAGGGCCGCGTCATCCTGGGCTTCCCCGGCGATGCGGGCTTGCAGGGCGAGCGCCACGGGCTGGACGGGATCGAAGTGCAGCGCGCGCTCGAGGGCGGGCAAGGTGCCTTCCAAGTCGCCTTGATCGTAGGCCGCTTGGGCCGCGAGCGCGGCCTCTTCCCCGACCGCAAGATAGCGGTCGAGCAATTCGATCAGCGTCGGCTCTTCGGCCGCGTCCTTGCCGGCTAACACAAAGGCCGCGTGCAGGGCGAGGCGTGGAGCCTCGAGGGCGATGCAAGCCTCCCGCCGCATGCGCCACAGCTCTGGATCCGCTTCCTGGCGCAGCAACACTTCGGCGGTCGCTTCGACCACCGTAGCGTAGTCGCCCCTCGCAAGGGCCGCTTCGGCGGTCAGGCGCGGTCGTTCGCCCAACCACACGTTGACCCAGCGGTCGAGCAAGCTCGCCGCGCGCCCCTCGCCCCGGCGCATGCGTCGCAACGGCTCCAACTGCTCTCGGTCGAATCGTGCCGTGGTCGTCAGCAGCGAGCGGACGTCCGCCGTGTCGTCTTCGGGCGGCCAGATCATGTTTTGTGCCGCGTCCACGTGTTCGCGCAAGGCATCGAGGGCCCCGTCGAGCGGCTGGGGCAAAACGCGCTCGACCTCCCGCAAGCGCGTCAACTCATCGGCGATGCGTTCCATCGACGCCAAGCTCGGGGGCGGCGACAACTCTTGGAACGCGTTGAACTCGGCATCCAAGGCATCGAACGTTTGATCGAGTTCTGTCCGTTTGGCGAGCACTTCGGCGAGCGCCTCGCCGTATTGCTGCTGCCAGACCTCCAGCGCGGAATGCGCGGCTTGTGCGGCTTCCTCCAAGTACGGTCCTTCCAAAGGGTCCCCGTCGGTCCCGTAGTTGTCGACCCACATCGCTCCGGCGCTCGCCGCGTTCTCCGCGTGCGTGTCCACCCGTTTGCGATAGCGCTCCTGCACGAGTGGGGGCAAAGCGGCGAAACCGGGTGTTTCCAACACGGCGCGGTCCTGTTCGCTGATGTCGTAATACGGAATGCGCGTGATGTGGCTGAGGTAGGTCAGCGCTAGTTCGGGGTGCTCGGGGTGACGCTGCACAAGCTCCAACGTGCCTGCTTGCAAGTTGGAGGGATCCATCCACGCCCAAAACGAAAGCAACACAACGGCCGCTTCCGGACCGGGCGTGGCGTCTTTCGCTTGCAGGGATTGCAGCCAATCTTGCCATTGGCCCCAGGTTTCCCGTTCCAAGTGGCGCGCCAAAGACGCGCGACCCAAAGCGAGCAACGAGTCACGCGCTTCCTTTTCGAGCCCGGGCGAAGCCGCGATTTCCCGATAAGCACTCCAGGCGCCAAGCCAGCGAGCACACTGCTCCAAAGCGCTGGCGCGAACGAGCCGCATGCGAACGGCCTCATCCTGCTTCGCTTCGCCCGCCAAAACCGCATCCGCGTGCTCCAGCGCAGCCGCTCCGGCGCCAAGTCCTAGATAGCTGCGCGCCAACATAGGGTCGAGCGCCGCATTGGGGTCCAACCGCCGCCAATGTTGCAACCAGAGCAGCGCATCGGCAGGGTCGTCCTGCTCCAAAGCCACCATCGCCCTTTGTTGGGCAACTTGCAGGGTGATGGGGTCGGCCGGGGCTTCCTGAACGGGAGACGTGGCGAACGACAGGACGAGAGAGGCGGCCAGCATCGAAATCATGCCGAAATCGTATCCCAAACCCCGCACCACACGAGGTCGCGGGAGCGCCACGATCCAGAGCGAGAGTCGGTCCGCCCGCATTGGGGAAGCAACGGATTGCGATCGTGGTTTTGATACAGGTCGGAGGCCGGATCTTCTACCCACCGTGTACGCCTTCTCTCCCGTGGGGTTGGATCTTCCCCGGCGTCTTGCCTTGCTGGCCCGCCCGATCCGCTGACCACTCGACGGGGTTGATTGGGTAGGGCGCCGCGCGCTGCGGATGGCTCCAAACTCTTTCGCGTCACCCCTCTTTCGGATCCCGGCTTCTAGGTCCACCCCTTGGGCGGCTGGTCAGCGAACCTGCCCCGCTTGCTTTGCGAGTTCGCAGAAGCGTTCGAGGCGTGCTGCGAAGCCGACTGCCTGGCAACCCAGCGGGGGAACCGGATTCAAGGTCGGCAAGTGAATCGCAAGCTGATTCTTCGGCAGGGCCGCCAGCATGACTCTCACGCCAACGATAGAATGTTGGGCGTTGTGGGGGGGAGCTACGGCCCAGTGAGGGCTAAGAGCGTCCTGAAGCGGATGAAGCGGTTCCGATTCGGTAGGAAAACCGAATGTTGTCGATCGGGATAGGCTCCGCTTATCACGGCTATCGCACGTTTCGATTGGCCGAATCCCTGGAAAACATCGAGGATCTAGGCTTACACGGGGGCTCGGAAGGAAGCCGCAGGCCGGCCTCCCCGCGCATCCCCACTTCTGCCAGTTTCCTAGGAGGAACGATGACCCATCCCAACCGTATCGCCCGTGCCGCCACCCTGTGCGCTGCACTCGTGAGCACTCCCGCGCTTTTCGCTCAAAGTGCGCCTGAAGCCCAGCCGGCTGAGGCGTCCGCCAAGTACCACAACATGAGCCAACAACGAGGCCCCGTGCGCACCATGTCCAACCAGGACTGGTGGCCGAACCAAATCGACCTTTCCGTGTTGCACCAGAACTCGTTGAAGAGCAACCCCATGGGGGCCGAGTTCGACTATGCCACGGAGTTCGGCAAGCTCGATCTTGCGCAGCTCAAGAAAGAGTTGGAAGAGGTCATGACCACCTCCCAAGATTGGTGGCCGGCTGACTGGGGTCACTACGGTCCCCTGTTCATCCGCATGGCCTGGCACAGCGCCGGTACCTACCGCCAAGGCGATGGTCGCGGTGGTTCGTCCGACGGCACCCAGCGTTTTGCGCCTCTCAACAGTTGGCCGGACAATGCCAACCTGGACAAAGCGCGTCGTTTGCTTTGGCCCATCAAGCAAAAGTACGGCCAACAGATCTCGTGGGCTGACCTGATGGTGCTCGCGGGCAACGTCGCTTTGGAGTCCATGGGCCTGGAGACCGCGGGCTTCGGCGGCGGTCGTGAGGACGTTTGGGAGCCGCAGCAAGACGTGTACTGGGGCCCGGAAGGGGAGTGGTTGGCCGATCAGCGCTATCGCGGCGATCGCGAGCTGGATAAGCCCCTCGCGGCCGTGCAAATGGGTTTGATCTACGTGAATCCCGAAGGCCCGAACGGCAAGCCCGATCCGCTGTTGGCGGCGAAGGACATCCGCGAAACGTTTGGTCGCATGGGCATGAACGACGAAGAGACCGTCGCCCTCATCGCGGGTGGCCACACCCTCGGGAAGGCGCACGGAGCTCACAAGCCCGACGGTTATGTGGGCGCGGAGCCGGAAGGCGCGAGCTTGGAAGAGCAAGGCCTCGGTTGGAACAGCACGTACGGTAAAGGCCACTCGGAAGACACCATTACGAGCGGCCTGGAAGGTGCTTGGACGGTGACTCCGACGACCTGGTCCAACAACTTCTTCGCCAATTTGTTCAACTTCGAATGGGAGTTGGGCAAGAGTCCTGCCGGCGCTTGGCAGTGGTCTCCGAAAGGCGATGTGCGCATCGTGCCGGACGCCCACGTGAAGGGCCAAATGAACGAGCCGATGATGCTCACGACCGACTTGGCGCTGAAGATGGATCCGATCTACGGGCCGATCTCCAAGCGTTTCCACGAGAACCCCGAGGAGTTCAACCGTGCCTTCGCGCAAGCTTGGTACAAGCTGACCCACCGCGATATGGGCCCCGCTTGGCGCCTGCTGGGTCCCGAAGTGGCCGAGCCGCAGTTGTGGCAGGATCCGATCCCCAAGGTCGATCACCCGCTGATCGACGACGGGGACATCGCCGACCTGAAACAACGCCTGCTCGATACCGGTCTTTCCACCGCGCAGTTGGTGAACACCGCTTGGGCCTCGGCTTCGACCTTCCGTTCCAGCGACAAGCGCGGCGGTGCCAACGGCGCCCGCATCGCTCTGGCGCCGCAAAACGGTTGGGAAGCGAACGACCCGGCGACCCTGTCGCGCGTGCTCGGCGTTTTGCGCCAAGTGCAGAAGGACTTCAACGAGTCCGCGAGTGGTGGCAAGCGCGTTTCCCTGGCCGACCTGATCGTGCTCGGTGGAGCTGCGGGCATCGAAGCCGCTGCGGAGAAAGCTGGTACGCCCGTGACCGTGCCCTTTACGCCCGGTCGTGCGGACACCACCCAAGAGTGGACCGATGTGGACAACTTCTCCATGCTCGAGCCCCGTGCCGATGGATTCCGCAACTACCTCGCGAGCGACTACGCTCGTCGCCCGGAAGTGGCTTTGGTCGATCGCGCCAACCTGCTGTCCCTGACCGCTCCCGAGATGACCGTGCTGGTCGGTGGCTTGCGCGTCCTGGGCGCCAACCACGGCGGCTCCCAGCACGGCGTGCTGACCGATCGCCCTGGCGTGTTGAGCAACGACTTCTTTGTCAACCTGCTCGACATGAGTACGGCTTGGTCAAAGGGTGACGGTGCCAACGCCTTTGTCGGCAAAGATCGCGCCACCGGGGAAGACCGTTGGACCGCCACGAGCGTGGACTTGCTCTTCGGCTCCAACTCGCAACTGCGCTCGATCGCAGAGGTCTACGCCTCCTCCGACGCGAAGCAAAAGTTCGTGGACGACTTCGTCGCCGCGTGGACCAAGGTCATGAACCTGGACCGCAACTAGGCCGTACGGGTCCATCGCGACCCAGCCAGCTACGCGGGGCCGAATCCTGATGGGTTCGGCCCCGCTGCGTTGGGATGGCTTCTACCTAGCTCGCTTGGGAGCCGCGGATGCGGAAGGCCGCTAGCGTGCGGAAACGCGTATCGCCGGTTGCCCTTTCTTCTTCGCGGCAGGTATGGACTAACTTGATGGTGTGGTCGTCGGGGGAAGCGATGGCCGCCCGTGTCAACTCATCCCAAGTTGCGTCGGTGGCAGGGACCTCGACGTCCAGGTCCATCGGCTTCAAGGTCAGAAACGCCGCGGATAGCGCCGCCAAGAACGGCTCGATGGGCAAGGGGTGATGTTCGTTCACGACCCGGAAGGCGTGGGTCGCGGTGACGAGGTGCAAGGCGGTGAAGTCCCCGCGACTGGCCCAAAAGGCGCGCAGCGCGAAATCGCGCACTTCGTCCAGCGTGGCGGTAGCGCCGTCGCTGACGAGGCCTTGTTGGAACTCGGGGTGATTCGCGACCCCACGCATGCGCTCATGGATGTTCGGTCCTTGGGGGCGCTCGATCGGGCAGGCAAGCACCAATTGTCGAGAACGACCTAGCGGCAGCGAACTGACGTGCCAGGCCTCCAGAGCCGCCTGCAATTCTTCTGCGTGCCCCGCTTCCAATGCGTAGGCCGTGCGAATCAACCCGTGGAAAGCGGCGCCTCCGATGCCCTCGGCCAGTCGATCCAGGTCGGCGAGACTGCGCGTCTCCCGAGGCTCGGTTTGGACTTCGAGGCGCCCCTCATAGCCATCGAAAAACCGCTGCAGGTCTGCGGGTGCGGCCCCTAAGCGATCGAGGGCCGTGAGCGCCATGGGCAGATGGTTGCTGAGGCCCTTGCGATACAGCGGACCGTAGGCCAAGGCCCGATCGAGAAGGGAAGGCAAAGTCACACCGCCAACCTAAGTGCGTATTCCCATGGTTTCTATCCCGAATGTGTGAAGGACTGCTGGCGACGAGGATCGGGCCTTCTTTCACAATCTGAACTAGGCCGCAGCCCGAATCCTACGTATTCTGCTCCAACTTATGCGCAAAACGACCACTTGGATGGGGCTGCTTCTGACCGTTTGGCTAGCCACCGCGGCCAGCGCGCAGCGTCCGCATCAGCCCTCTTCGGCAGAGATCTATCAAGGGATCAAGAAACTCAACGTGTTGGGCAACGTGCTGTACTTGGCGGCGCACCCCGACGACGAAAACACGCGTTTCATCGCGTATGCGGCAAATGAACTGCTCTACAACACCGCGTACCTGTCGTTGACGCGCGGGGATGGCGGGCAAAACCTGATCGGCCCGGAACTGCGCGAAGAGCTCGGCATCATCCGTACGCAAGAGTTGCTGGCGGCCCGGCGCATCGATGGGGGCATTCAGTACTTTTCTCGCGCGAACGACTTCGGCTATTCGAAGACAGCAGAGGAAACGCTGGAGATTTGGGACAAGGACAAAGTTCTTTCGGACACCGTGCGGGTCATCCGCGAGTTTCGTCCGGACGTGATCGTGTGTCGCTTTCCGATCGATGGGGGAGGAGGCCACGGGCATCACACCGCTTCGGCCATGTTGGGGTTGGAGGCTTTTCACCTTGCCGCGGACGAAGCGGCTTACCCGGAGCAACTGGGTCCCCTGCAACCCTGGCAGGCCAAGCGCATCGTCGTGAATACGGGGCGTTGGTGGAACCCGGACATTTCGGCGGACGATCCCGGCGTCGTGGCGCTCGACGTGGGAGCCTACAACAAGCTGCTAGGCACCTCCTGCGGCGAAATCGCAGCCCGCAGCCGAACCATGCATAAGAGTCAAGGTTTCGGCGCCACGGGAACCCGTGGCGAGCAGATGGAGTACTTCGAGCACTTGGCGGGAGAGCCGGCGCAGGAGTCTTTGTTCGATGGAATCGATACGGGCTGGACGCGTCTTGGGTTGCCCGAAGAGCAGGCCGAGTGGCTACAGGCGAGCGGGCGAGAGGTGATGGAGTCTTTTGACTTCGAAGCGCCCGAGCAAAGTTTGAGCCGATTGCTGGCCATGCGCAATCTCCTCCGCAATCTCGGCAACGAGTTCTGGATGGACCGGAAATGGAAAGAGGTCGATCGGCTGATCCAAGCTTGCGCGGGCCTGTACGTCGAGGCGATAGCCGAGGACTATTGGGCTGCTCCAGGCGAAACCGTTTCGGTTCAAATCGAAGTGGTGGCACGGTCGGGCGGTGAGATCCAATGGTCCGGTTTGGAGGTGCTAGGCACGAAGGCGGCTGAGCAGGTGCAGGAACGCTTGCCTGCCAATCAGCGCTTGGAACGGGTCTTGTCATTCCCAGTCTCTGCAACCATGGCACAGGAGGGGCCGTACTGGCTCAAAGAGACCGGAACGCTGGGCACCTATCGCGTCGATGATCCGGAACTCATCGGGACTCCCGAAAACGAGCCCGATGTGTCGATCGCGCTCACCTTTCAGATGGAAGGCCAAAACCTCACGATCGAAGTGCCTGTCGCCTACAAGTGGAATGACCCAGTCCACGGAGAACGGTGGCGCCCCTTTGTCGTTTGCCCTCCGGTCTTCGTCAACTTCCAAGAACCGAGCCAAATCTTCGCCGGTCCCAGTTCCAAGCCGGTGGCCCTCACCGTCAAGGCGGTCGAACCCGGTTTCCAAGGCCGGTTGGAGCTCGATTGCCCCGAGGGGTGGTCCTTGCACCCCAGCTCCTTCCCGCTGTCGTTCACCTCGAAGGGCGAGGAGCAAACCGTCGTCGTGACCGTGACCGCAACCGAAGCGGCTCAGCCGTTCGATTTACGGGCCCGCGTGGTGCGCGGTGAAGAGGTCTACGATCGCTCCCTGCGCGAAATCGACTATGACCACATTCCGACGCAGATTCACATGCCCGTGGCTCAAAGCCGCATGGTTTTTGTCGAGCTGGCACGCAAAGGCCAACGCATCGGCTACGTGCCCGGGGCGGGGGACACGATTCCCGAAGCCTTGCGCAACGTCGGCTACACGGTGGACGGGCTGCAAGAAGCGGACCTGACCACCGAAAACCTGGCACGCTACGACGCGATCATCACGGGCATCCGGCTGCTCAACGTGGACGAACGCATCGGCTTCAGCATGCCGAAGCTGCTCGAATACTGTGAGAACGGGGGCACCTTGGTGCTGCAATACAACACGCGGCATGCGCTCAAGACCGACACGTTCTCGCCCTTCCCGATCACGCTGTCGCGCGATCGCGTGACGGAAGAGGACGCCGAGGTGCGCTTCTTGCAGCCCGATCACCCGGTGCTGAACACTCCCAACCAGCTCACCCAAGCCGACTTCGACGGCTGGGTCCAAGAGCGCGGCCTGTACTTCCCGAGCGAATGGGCCCCCGAGTACGACGCGGTTTTGAGCTGGAACGACCAGGGCGAAAGCCCGAAAGACGGTTCCCTGCTGGTGGCGAAATACGGAAAGGGACACTACGTCTACACCGGCATCTCCTTCTTCCGCGAGCTGCCCGCGGGCGTGCCGGGAGCCTACCGCCTGCTCGTGAACCTGTTGAGCCTCGGTCATGAGTGACGCGAAGCCACCGGTTTTCCGAACCTGGAATGGCTGGTACGCGCTCTTGATCGGCGTGCTGGCCTTGCTCGTGTTCCTGTTCGACCGTTTCACGAGGCACTATTCTTGAGCGCCGTCGACTGGACCGTGCTGATCGGCACGCTGCTGTTCATCGTCAGCTTCGGGGTTTGGAAAACCCGCGGGGCGAAGGATCTGGACGGCTACCTCAAGGGCGGTAACACCACCAAGTGGTGGGGGATCGGGATCTCGATCATGGCCACCCAGGCCAGCGCGATCACCTTCCTCTCGACGCCGGGGCAGGCCTATGCGTCGGGCATGGGTTTCGTGCAGTTCTACTTTGGGCTGCCGATCGCCATGGTGATCCTGTCGGTCACCTTCCTGCCGATTTACTACAAGCTTAAGGTTTTTACCGCCTACGAGTTTCTGGAAAGCCGTTTCGATCTGAAAACGCGCACCCTGGCGGCAGGTCTTTTCCTCGTGCAGCGCGGCTTGGCCGCGGGGATCACGATCTACGCGCCCGCGATCATCCTTTCGACCCTGCTCGGCTGGGACCTGACCTGGACCAACGTGTTCATCGGGGTGCTGGTGATCATCTACACGGTCTCGGGCGGCACCCAAGCGGTGACGCAGACGCAGAAGCAGCAAATGGCCGTGATGATGGGGGGCATGGTGCTGGCGGGCATCATGGTCATTCGCATGTTGCCCGGCGACGTAGGGCTGGGGGATGCGCTGCACGTAGCGGGCAAGCTGGAACGGCTCAACGTGGTCGACTTCGAGTTCAAACTGCAGGAGCGCTACAACTTCTGGTCGGGCATCACCGCGGCCCTGTTCCTGTTCATGTCGTACTTCGGCACGGATCAGAGTCAGGTGCAGCGCTATCTGAGCGGCAAGTCCCTGGCGGAAAGCCGCTTGGGTTTGATCATGAATGGCCTGCTGAAGGTCCCCATGCAGTTCGTGATCCTGTTTATCGGGGTCATGGTGTTCGTGTTCTTTCAGTTCGATCGGCCGCCGGTGTTCTTCAACCAGGTGGTCGCTGAGCAGGTCAAAGAAGCTCCGGAAGGCGCCGAGCTGCTGCGCATCGAGGAGGCTTACTACGACCTGCACGATCAGAAGAAAACCGAGTTGTATGGCTTGATCGAAGCGGTTCGTGCGGGGGATCAGCAGGACCAGGCCATCCACCAAGCGGCAGCGCAGCGCTTGCTGGCGGAGTCGGAAATCCTGCGCGACGAAGCCAAGGAAGTCATCCGCGCGGTAGTTCCCGACGCGGAGACGAACGACAAGGACTACGTGTTCATGACCTTCGTCATGCAACACTTGCCGATCGGGATGATCGGGCTCTTGTTCGCGGTCATGTTTTCCGCGGCCATGAGCAGTACGGCCTCGGAGCTCAACGCGTTGGCCTCGACGACCACCATTGACCTGTACAAACGTTCGGTGCGCAAGAAAGCGAGCGAAACGCATTACCTGCAATCCTCACGCCTGTTCACCTTGTTGTGGGGCGTCGTTGCGATTCTCTTTGCCACTTACGCGTCGCTCTTCGAAAACCTGATCCAAGCCGTCAACCTGTTGGGTTCCCTGTTCTACGGCACAATTCTCGGCATCTTTTTGGTGGCCTTTTACGTGCGCTCGGTGCAAGGACACGCCGTATTCCTGGCCGCCCTGTTGGCGGAAGCCTGCGTGGTGGGCATTCACTTCTGGAACGAGGCCGGCACCCAGCCCGATTGGTTGAAGATGGGTTACCTGTGGTACAACGCCGTGGGTTGCGGCTTGGTGATCTCCTTCGGTTTGTTGTTGCAGCCAGTGCTGCCGGCGCGTCCGAAAGAGGCTGAATCCGCGTCCCAAAGCTAGGCCCCATTTAGCGCGAAGTGGGCGCATCGCTGCGCGCAGGAGGCTGCGAAAGCCCCGCACGGGCGACCGAGCAGAAAAGTCTCCGAACTTGGCTAGGCCCACTCAGCCGTACGGGCTAGGGTGCCCGTATGAGTGAATCCCAATCCATCGTGGACGGCATGGTCGTCACGATGCACTACAAGTTGGCCCTCGACGGGGGGCAAGTCATCGATCAATCCGAGGGCGAAGAGCCTCTGGCCTACCTGCACGGCGCGCAGAACATCGTTCCGGGCCTAGAAGAGGCCCTGACCGGCAAAAGCGTGGGCGACAGCTTCGACGTGTCGGTGCCCGCCGAAAAGGGGTACGGCCCCCGGGCGGAAGAGGCGGTGCAGACCGTGCCGCGAAGCGCGTTCCCGGACGGCTCAGCCCTGGAAGCGGGCGTGTCCTTCCAGGCCACCGACCAAAACGATCGCCCCATCATGGGCACCATCGAGGCGGTCACCGACGACACCGTCACCGTGGACTTCAACCACCCCTTGGCGGGCCGCAACCTGAACTTCTCGATCGAAGTGGTGGGCGTGCGCCCGGCGACCGACGAAGAGACCACGCATGGCCACGCGCACGGCGCGGGCGGCCACCATCACTAGTTCGGCTCCTGTCGAACTCGCAGCACGCGCTCCCGCTTTCGAGCTGGAGCGCGTGCTGCTTTATCACCGACTGTAGTGACTCACGGCAACTGCGGTTGGATCGATCCCGTCAGCTTGCTGCCATCCGGGCGCTCGATCTCCACCCACCATTGCACGCCTTCCGGCAAGGGAATCGGGGCCACCGCGTGCACGTCGTAGTCGTCGTGGGAGGCGGCATATTCCCCTTTGGCGACCCGCGACAGGGTGCGGTCAGCGGTCCCGATCCAGGCCCGCACGATGGTCGCCCCCGAATCGTTGAAAGGCAGTTTCACCACTAAGTGGGACTCTTCTCCCGCCACCAGCGGCCCGTGCCCCTGGCCACATTCGACCTGGTATTCACCAATGGTCATGGTGCCTAGGGGCACCTCATCGTGGTCATGGTCATCGGCGGAGTGCCCACCCTCCTCATCATGTTCGTGGGGCTCGTGATCAGGCTTGCCATCACCGTCATGATCATGACCTTGGCCTTCGACGGCTTTGCCCGTGTGATCGTCGTAGATCTCCTGTTTGTCACCACAACCCATCAAAGGGAGCAGGAACAGGGCCAACCAGAGAGAATGATTCATCGTGCTTTCGAGTGGGGAGGGGGGACAGGGATAGGCTCAGCAGAGGTTTCCTTTGAGCGGTGCAGCAGTGCGTAGCCAGCGGGGACCACGATAAGGTTTAGGAAGGTGGAAGTGAGCAGGCCGCCCAGGATAACCAGGGAAAGGGGGGCCAGGATCTCGTTCCCCGGCTGATCGCCTTCCAACACGATCGGTACGAGGGCGAGCGCGGCTGTTAGCGCCGTCATCAGGATCGGAACTAGACGCTCTTGAGAGCCCCTCTCGATGGCCTCGCGCACGCTGCAGCCTTCGAAGCGCCGCAGGTAGCCGTAGTGGTTCACGAGCAAAATCCCGTTGCGCACCGCGATTCCGAACAGGGTGATGAATCCCACCAGGCTCGCGATGGACAACACCGGGGCCACGTAGCCCTGACCGCTCCAGAGCGCGATGAAGTTGCGCCACGCATCGGGAGACTCGGACAGGAAGATGGCCAAGACTCCGCCGATCAACGCGAGAGGCAAGTTAAGCAGCACCAATAGCGAGGTACGCCACGATCCGATCGCCACTTGCAGCAGCAGGGTCATCACGAGCAGCACGATGCCGGCTAGCCAGGCCATGCGCTGGCCAGCCGAGCGCTGTGCCTCGAATTGCCCTCCGTAGTGCACTTGGTAGCCGCGCGCGTGCACGATGGGATCGACCACTTGCCGGACCTCTTCCACCAAGTGCCCCAGGTTGGCACCCTCGTCCACGTTGAGCGATACGATCGCTTTGCGCTGCGAACTTTCCCGAGAAATCGCATAGGAGGCGAGCTCGGGTCCCAGGTCGGCAATCTCTTCCAAGCGGACGATGGCGCCGCCCGATCCGCGCAAGATCAGACGCCGAATGTCCGCTTCGTCAGCACGGTTATCGGGCTGCAAGCGCACCGACAAGTCGTAGCGCCGCACCCCGTCGTGGACTTCGGCGACGGTTTCGCCGTAGATCGCGGCGCGCACTTGCTCCGCCGCGGATTGGGGCGTCAGCCCGTAAGTAGCTAAGTCTTGAGGGCGATAGCGAATGGGCAAAGTCTCCACCTTTAGCTCCCGATTGGCGGCCACATCGGTCGCGCCTGGAAGGGCCGTGACGGCGGTTTTGATCTCTTGGGCAATCTCGCGCAGAGTGTTCAAGTCCTCGCCGTACACGTTGATCGCGATAGCCGCTGGCGTGCCCGACAAAATGTGGCTCAACCGGTGCTCGATCGGCTGGCCGATGTTGCTAGTGATACCCGGAGTCCTGTCTAAAATC